>JANOKA010000081.1:0-1774 GCA_031418995.1 Sphingomonadales bacterium
GTCGATGCCGGCAGCGAAATTACCGCGTCACAGCGGCGCAGCGCAGACATATCGTCCAACCTTGACCGAATTGAAAAACGTTTGGCGGCGGGCGGAATAAAGGACCGCGAGCGCACCGAATTACAAGAACAAGCGGCGCGGATGCGCGAACAGTTATCCGCCGAAACCGACACGCGGCGCGCAGGCGAGGCTAGCCTTGCCACCACGCCGATGGCGTTCCGTTATTCCGGCGGTGAAGGCATTCCCGGTTTTGGCCGCGGCAATCCGTTTGCCGATGCATGGGACAGCGCGGTGGCGAGTTTCGCCACGGTGTCCAGCTTGCTGCTGCTGGCCATTGGTGTGTTGCTGCCTTGGGTGTTGCTTGGCGTTTTGCTGGCCGGATTGTTGCGCACCCCTCCGATACGCAAATTGCGCACGTGGATGCGAGCGCGGCGTAACGAGGTACAAGTGAACGCCGAATAATATAGGGTCTGGACCTAGGGTCCTGACCCTAATGCCCTGCTCGCCCACAAACGGGCGGGGCACATTATGGAACCGCTCCGCTTACTGTGCATTGAAACTACTCCCTATCAGCAAATGGAGTACGCAAAATGGCTTATGCAGAAACCCGTGACGGTGCCAAACTATATTATAAGGAATGGGGTCACGGCGATCCGGTCATATTGATCCATGGTTGGCCGTTATCTTCAGACAGCTGGGATCCGGTTTCTGATGCGCTGGCCCATTCGGGACACCGTGTCATCGCCTATGATCGGCGCGGATTTGGCCGTTCGGACCAGACATGGGATGGGTATGACTATGACAGTTTTACCGACGATCTTGCCGATGTAATGGCGGCAACGGGCGCGCATGAAAATGTCGCGCTGGTCGGGTTTTCGATGGGCGGCGGAGAGGTTGCACGTTATATGTCGCGTTATCAGGGCAAGGGCGTGACCCGCGCTGTGCTGATTGCGTCGATTGTGCCGTATGTATTGCAAACCGATACCAATCCAGACGGGGTACCGCAGCTTACATTTGACCAGATGACACAGGAAATGCTGGATGATCGTCCGCAATTCATGCGCGGGTTCCTGAAAACTTTTTTTGGCGTCGGCTTAATTTCGCATCCGGTAAGTGACGAAGTGCTGGATCATGCATGGAATATGACAATGCAGGCCGGGCTGCATCCCACATTAAAGGCGGCAAAGGCGTTTTCATCGACCGATTTTCACGGTGATCTTGCCTCGTTCAAAGTACCGACATTGATTATTCATGGCACTGCCGACAAAACGGTTCCCATTGATCCCACTGCCCGGGCTGCGGCGCTGGGCATAGCGGGCGCGCAGTTGATGGAATATGACGGGTCGCCGCATGGATTGTTCGAAACCGATAGAGAGCGTTTGATCGGGGATCTGATGTCATTTTTGGGCAACGGTATTGATGCACGAAGACCCCCGCTTGACGCGCATGTTTATGAATCGCCCCTGCCGTTGCCAGTCGGCATGATTTGATGATGACCAGACGTAAGGGTGAGTAGGCATTCAAACATTTAGGGTCAGGACCTAGGTGGTGTTGACATTCAGCTTATGAATTATTCAAAATCAAACACTTCGTCATTCCCGCGTAGGCGGGAATCCATCATCTAAGACCAAAACAATACCACTACCTTGCTTAAAACAAAAGCTCAGGTGATGGATTGACCTTCGGTCGTCTTCGGCTCCCGCCTTCGCGGGAATGACATTGCTGTTTTTCAAGAATTGGCTTTTAAATGTAAACACCACCTAGAACACACCCA
>JANOKA010000082.1:0-2560 GCA_031418995.1 Sphingomonadales bacterium
AGAGGGCGAAGAACTAACGGTATATTGGTCGGGCGCGCCGGATCATGAAAACGGCTGGATGGATATGTGCCGGGGGCCGCATCTGGCGTCGACCGGAAAGCTGGATCCCGCCGCGTTCAAACTGACGCGGGTATCGGGCGCATACTGGCGCGGGGACCAGAATAAGGCGCAGCTGACGCGGATTTACGGCACAGGTTGGCTCAACAAGAAACAGCTCGACGCGCATTTATTGCGATTGGAAGAAGCGGCCAAGCGCGACCATCGCCGTATCGGGCAGGACATGGACCTGTTCCACTTGCAATCCGAAGCGCAAGGCAGCGTGTTTTGGCATCCCAATGGCTATGTCATTTACCGTGCCCTCGAAGATTATATGCGCCGCGCCATCCACGGTGCGGGATATCAAGAGATCAAAACGCCGCAATTGATGGACGTGCGGCAATGGGAGCAGTCGGGCCATTGGGGCAAATATGCGGAGAATATGTTCGCGGTGCCCGACATCGTTCCGGCCCCGCAAGAAAATGAAGGCGAAAACGGCGCGCCAATGGTTGCGGACGATGCCAGCTGGATGGCGATGAAGCCGATGAATTGTCCTGCGCACATCATGGTGTTTCGTCAGGGTATCAAAAGCTACCGCGACCTTCCTTTGCGTTTTTATGAAAATGGCTGTTGTCATCGTAACGAAGCGCATGGCGCGTTGCACGGCATCATGCGCGTGCGGCAATTCACGCAGGACGACGCGCATATTTTCTGCCGCGACGATCAGGTTGTGGAAGAGGTCGGCGCGTTTTGCGCGCTGATCGACCGGATTTACGGGGATTTTGGTTTCAAATACTCGGTCAAACTTGCGCTGCGCCCAGACCAGCGTTTCGGCAGCGATGCCGATTGGGACAAGGCAGAGGGCGAATTGCGCGATGCGGTGGTTAAGGCCGACCTTGCCACACCCGAATATGGCTGGGAAGAATTGTCTGGCGAAGGCGCGTTTTATGCGCCGAAACTGGAATGGCATTTAACCGACGCGATTGGCCGGACATGGCAAGTTGGCACGCTGCAGGCCGACCGCGTTTTGCCCGAACGGCTGGACGCGAGCTATATTGGCGTGGATGGCGCGCGCCACCGTCCCGTCATGCTGCACCGCGCGATTTTTGGCACATATGAACGCTTTATCGGGATATTGATCGAGGAATATGCCGGACGCTTCCCCGTTTGGCTGGCGCCTGTGCAAACCGTGGTGGCGACGATTGTGACCGACGCCGATCCCTATGCGCAAAGCGTGGTCGAGAAATTGAAAGCCGTTGGCATCCGTGTCGAAGCCGATTTCCGCAACGAGAAAATCAACTATAAAGTGCGCGAGCATAGCTTGGCCAAAGTCCCCCATTTGCTGGTCATCGGCATGCGTGAGGCCGAAGAGGGCAAGGTCGCGGTGCGGACTTTGGGCCGCGAGGGGCAACGGTTCATGACAGCGGACGAGGCGATTGCGATGCTAGTGGATGAAGCCACGCCGCCGGATCTGCGGACGGATTTGCGGGGGTAAGCTATGCGGGTTATGATCTTTGCATCTTTGGGATTGAATATCTTTGTTCTTGTGCCTGTTTGTCTGGGGTTATTGAACAAGGCAGATTGGACGGTGGCCGCTTATGGCCCTGATGCCCCTGCGCGCGGTATTTTGCTGTCGGTTTATCTGGCCATTTTGATCTGTTCATTGGGGCTATTGGCAAAGCCAGTTCCGGCGATGGTTGCGGCCCTGCTGCTGGTACAAATCATCTATAAATTTTCAACGCCTTTTACCGTCGGAAGCTTCACTCATCCTGTTGTAATGAGCAATTTGGCCATTGCAGCATTCCATTGTTTCACGCTGTGGGTCATCTGGAAAGCTAGCGGTTCGTGATATCCGCCAGCGGCCTGACATGGTCCGCCTTTGCTATTGCCGCGTTGATGACATTCGGCGCAGCTTATGTGCGCGGCCTGACGGGGTTTGGCATGGCGATCATCTTGGTGCCGTTACTGGGGATGATTATTGCACCGAGCCAGGCCGTGATCCTGGCGATATTCCTGCAATTCCTGATCGGGCCAGTGGGTATCAGGAACAGCATAGCACAAGCCGAAAAACCGTCGAGTTATATCATCGCGGGCGCGGCGGTATTGGCCACTCCTTTGGGCCTATGGCTGCTGTCGGTCACGCCGCCCGATACGGCACGGATTTTGATTGCCGCCATAGCCATCGGCGCGTTCATTCTGGTCATTATGCCGAAATCCAAACATGGGCGGCCTGCATTGCCCATCACTTTGGCGACAGGATTAAGCGCTGGCGTACTGACTGGATTTGCCGCGATGCCGGGACCGCCCGTTGTGCCCTATTATCTGCAAAACGCCGTCAGCCCGCATATGGCACGGGCATCAATGATGGTGATATTTTTCTCCACCGCGATAGCAGGCACGATCAGCGCATTAGCAGGCGGTTATGCCAGCATTGCGATGGCCGCGCTGTCGGCGTTGCTGTTCATCCCGATGCTGATCGGCAACTGGCTGGGCGGCAAAATGTTTGGCAAGGTAAGTCCTGCCA
>JANOKA010000083.1:0-21199 GCA_031418995.1 Sphingomonadales bacterium
AAGGAGAGAGGCAAGAGTGCCAGCGGGTCAGCTCAAAAACGCCGCACCCTCAGGAGCGCGAAGCGCGGGAAAGAGCGCGTCCTTAGCCCTTCCCGCTCATTTGCTCCCGCTCCTGATCGTTACCCGGATGGGCCGGGACTACAGGCCCGGTTCGCGCCAGCGGATACAGCGGGTCGCCCGAAGGGCAGCGCACGTTCCTGAATGCCTGCTCGTTGACGTCAACCGATGACCAGGCCCTCGGCGCGGCCTTTCTCAATGGTATCGAGCAACACCGCACACTGCTTCTCAGTTGGAATTTTGGCGGGCATCTGAATGGCGATGCTGAGAATGCCCTGTTCCTTTGGAGACAGAAGGCGCTTGGTCGTCAAAAACGCTTGGAGCTTTTTCCATTCACTGGCCGGAATACCAATGACCATTCGTTGAGCATCAATGCCATTGTCGATTTTTTGCGACTTCTTCGCTGACTTGGCTTCCGATGCCGTATCTTCGATTGACACAAGCTCGTCCCAAAACTCTTCGGAAAGCTCGGCCTCGATAGCTCCAATCTCACCTTGGATGCGGGTCCAACAGGCATCCTTCTTGCACCATTCGGAAATGTTCGAGATGCCTTGCGTCGGCTTCACGATGTCTGCGTTCACTGCTGTCGCGACGATAATAAGTGCCTGTTCGAGAGTGCCGTTGATCCCCTGCGCGTTCCATATCCGGTGAAAGTCGAGACTCTTCTTGTGTCGCTTTGTTATCTCACTCAGAACGGCGAGACTGTAGGCTACGATGTTTGCGCGATAGCCCCCGTTATACCAGGGTTGCGCCGATACCAGCTTCTCGGTCGCCCTGAAAATCAGTCCACGCGCAACGGCACGGCGGAAATAGAACTCATTGAAGCCATCTGATGCCTTCTCCCACTCTTTGCCGATACGGTGAGCATATTTGGCAAAGTTCTTCTGAGCGCCAAGGTTGACCCATTTCGGATGCTCATCCCATGTGTTCTCGAATTTCGCCAAGTCGGTCTTGGTGAACATCTGGGGCTTGGGATTCTCGGCCTTAAACCGCTTTTGCTCGGCGGGCGTAAGTTTTGCCTGGGCATCTGCATATTGGCCGCGAGCGCGTTCATAGAACCATTTGGTTTCCCTCTGCGCGCCCTGCTGGGCCGGAGCCCAGATGCGCCGAGAAAACTCTTCGAAACGGACATGGAAGGCATGGTTTGAAAAGAAATCGGCAGCATTCACCCGGTTCTGGGTGTTCGCATACTCCGAAATTCGTGGAACCACCTTTTCACTTTCATCGCTGTCGATCACAGAAAGCTTCATCTGGACAAATATGCCTGAGAGGCTGGCCTTATCCTTCCGGCGTGTGTGGAACAGCGACGCCGTGGTCTGCCCGCCGTTTACAATCTGCAAATCTTGGATGCGGGTGATTTTCAGGCCAGACGGTGTCGCTTCAACCTCAACACTCTGAGCCGTGGCGGTAATCCCGTTGTTGTAGGCAAAGAACATGCCCGGTTCGTTCAGAATGGTGGTGCGAATGCCTTGGTTCACCTTGCCGCGCGCCTGGAGAAACGTCCTGACGTTCTGCTCAAGCAGCCGGGCACCAAACTTTTCATAAAGGGCGGACAGCACATCGGCTGGCATGACGATTAGGTAGGACTGATAGGTTTCGGAACCGAGGTGGGCGGGCAGACACGGAATCCCTTCCCCGAACATAGTGACGAAATCGAGATCGAGCGCCTCCTTGTGGCTGCGCGAACTGCGCTGGCGCTGGAGGCGGGAAATGTCCCAGATGTGATAGCTGGTTGGGATTCCGACAGTTTCACTGTCAGTGAGATTTTGGATGCGGTCGCTGATCGTCCGTTCCGACACCAGGATCAGATTGAGTTGCCGAATGCTGCCTTTTCGATCCGCGATTTGCCGGGACAGGCCATATTCCGGCGATGTAACCTCAAGCTCCTTCGACAGCTCCTTCGTCAGACTGGCCTCAAAGAAGCTGGTAATCCGCTTGAAAGCCGCATCAACATCGGTGCGTGTAAGCGTGGCTAGTTCGTTGCGGCAGTCAAAGTCGGCGACAAACAGGTCGAGCGCGCCTTCGTCGTTGAACCAGTAGCCATCGACACGCATTCCGCGCTGAGCGCGGAAGTGGCAAAATTCAAACCCTTCAACGAAGCCCGTTTCAATCAGCTCGGTCGCCACAGCCTCCATGAAAGACGCGAGTTGAAAGCTGCTACTGGCCTCAGCGTCAGCAAGCATCTCCTGGCGGAAATCATGAAAAAAATCTGCTGCTGAGGTTTCCAATCAGACGCTCCCCAAAATCTCGTTGCTGTCACATTTGAACGGCTGGATGGTTTCAAGTTCAATATCGTAGGACAGACGGGCAATTCCGTTTGGAATTTGCGAGCGGACTAGACGAGGAAAGCCTTCAATAACCCGATAGGTCTGCAAATCGCTGACGAGGAAGAGCGGGGCGTCGTATTCTGGAAGCGGTGCGTAGCCATACGCTGCCAGTTTGCGTGAAAACTGCTCCATCGCGTCAGCGTCCGCTACCTCGCTTTCGATTGACCGGACAAGTTCATTCAATGATGCCGCCTGATCGGAATCAGGCAATTCGCTGAGCCGATAAACGGCCAGAAACAGGTCGGCTGTTAGGCTTTCAAGCTGGTCTTCAGAGGAAATGCGGACCGCGTTTCGTTCACGGCCAGAAAGCGACTTCACCTCAATTGCCGTGTCGCCGAATATGAAGTCCTGCTGCACGCGATCAGCGCCGCACCATCCCTCGACGGCCATCGTCGGCGTCAAGCGGGTGCCGTAAAGTGAGCGCATCATCTGAAGTTCGGCGAAAAGTCCTCGCACCTGTTCGGACGACAGGGTGGCCTTGCGCCCGGCTAGGAAAGCCTTCCATCGTTTAAGATGCGCTAACGCAACCGCTAACGCAGCGGCAGAATCATCAACTTTTCTGAGGCTTTCAATCAATGTCTCACAAAGGCTTTGGAACAAATCAGTGTCTACATGCCGAGCGAGAGTCAGAACGAGGCGCTGTGAGCCGGGTCGCTCGCCCATGCGGATGTCAACTCCAATGCCACTAAGTGTCACGCCATCCGACCGAAGCTGTTCGGTATGGTCCCCTGTAAGTTCCACAATGAGTAGGCATTGCGACGCCGCATCGCGACCCCAGTAGATCGGCACACCCCTTAAATCAGGAACACGAACGACAGTATAGTCTGCTAACGGGGTGGGAACGCTCTCCCAAGGCGATGTTCTACTCATCATCGTAATCCCCGCCGTCATCAGGATCGTCGTCCAACGGGCCATACATCTGCTCAATCCAGACGCGGTTGGCGACAACCTCAATAGCTGTCCCATATTGTCCGTCCGGATAACTCAGACCCCAAGCGGGGACGCGCATTCCCTTGAACTCATCGTTCTGGGTCGGCTCCAAAATGTGGACCATCAGCAAAGGCTTGTTGCGAACAAGACGGTAATGGAAGTCTGAGGGCTTCTTTGTCTTACTTTTGGTATCTTCAGCAGCGAGCTGATGGGCGTCATCCTGCTGGTGTGGACTCAGTCCCAGCTTTTCGTCACCGCGACTGGCAACGCGATAGCCGGAAATCTGCCATTTATCCATCGTGGCGTCGGCGGCGGTGCGCTCCTGCGGACCTAGATGGTGATTGGTAGGGTCGCCCGGCCCAACCGAGATAAGCAGGACATCCCCCTTCGGAAACTTGTTTGAAATCGCGCTGAGATAGTCGATGGCCAGCGCCTTCTGTCGAACGGCGTCCTTGTGCGACTTGAAGGCAGCCAGAAACTCTCCGATTTTGTCGCAGTCCACAGCCGGCAGAAACCATCCCTTCTCGGTCTTGTGCAGCTCGGCACCCCCGAACCGATCAGCCCAATATCGCGCGATAAGATTGCCGTTGGCATCGTTGACCTTGGAATCCAGCGGGAGAAGGAAGCTCTCGATCAGCTTTCCGGTGTAATTCTGCTTAAGCGTGACCTTCTCACCGCTCCGCATCTTGTTTACGGCAGTAACCAACAAACTGTCTGGGTGAGATTGCACATACAGGCCGAAATCTCTAGGGCTCAGGCCCACGTTGCGCATGCGCCTTATCTGGTGGCGCAGTTCGTCAGCAGCCAAGGCGATGTGCTTATACCAGTTGATTGAATCCTTGGAGAGATAGACGCGGCATACATCCTCAAAGTTGGGGCGATAGCCGAACCATCGCCCCATCTGCATAAGCGTGTCATACATGCGGGTGTTGCGATACATGTAGCTGACGGTAAGACCCTCGATGGTCAGTCCTCGGGATAGGCTCAGTCCACCGATCGCCACGGCGGTCAGTCCGACACCCTCGCGTTCATATTTCTCGTAATCTAGCGGATCATCGGCCGTTTTGCTGTTGACGACATAGGTTCGGAGGTGATCGAACACGCCCCAAAGGGCTTCCTTCACTTCGTTCCATTCTAATCCGCAATCGGAGAACTCGTTGTCAAAAGCAGCGCGCAGCCGCGCCATGTATTGATTTTGTGCCGAAATTTCTTCGGCCATCATATAGTTCGCCTTCACGGCATGCTTTATTCTGTCGAGCCGCAGGGTAACAAAACCTTTGACCTCCTTCTGGACCGACACGAACCGGGATATGTTAATGAGCATGGAGCAGTGCTTTCGCTCCTGCTTCCGCAGGTTGCGAATGGCGCGCGCGACAATGAACTGATCGAGCGCCCGGTAGAGACTTGGCGGCAGCTCAGCGACCGGCGACCCGTTCTTGTGGGTGAGCGGGAGATAATCTTCGCAGTCGGTTATGGGTCTCAGAATCCGGGCACTGCTCACTTCGTCCAGGAAAACCTTGTCGGGGCCGAAATACGTGGTCGGAGCATCAAGCGAATATATGAAATCCTTGGGGAATAGCTCCTCGTAAACGTCGTCGTCGAACGCGTCCGGGTCGATGAAGATGTTGGCAAAGGGGGTTGCCGTATACCCGACGTAGCAGGATTTGGTGAAGAGACGCAGTATCTTCCTGATCCAGGCGTTCGTCAGTGTCGGGTTAATGTCAGGCTTGTTGGTGTTGATCGAGGCATTGTCGGCCTCGTCGTCAATGACGAGCATGGGAACGTCGCGGATGCGGTCGGCGCCCTTGGCGTTGAGTTCGCGAAGCCAAGTATGCAGAGCCTCAAGGATCTGAACTCTCTTTTTTATGACGATGATTACCGGCTTTTTGAAATCGTTCAGCTCGGCACCACTCTTGTCCGCGGTCTGCTTGTTGAAATCCGCATGGATGTTGGTTAGCGTGACAGGATTCGGATAATCCTTGTCAAGGCCGACACCAATCGGCACCCGGTTTGCGGGGTCGCTTGACCTTCCGATAAATCCTTCGTCCACCCTCCGCTGTGTCTGTTTGCGCAGGTTGTTGTGAATGCCCGCAATGACGATAATGAACTTGTATCCTGCATCTGCTGCTTTCGCCACAACGCCGAGATAGTTGGCAGTCTTCCCTGACTGAACATGGCCAATGACAAGGCCGCGCCGGTTCCAGGCTCCCTCGTCCGTTGGGTCCTGTAACAATCCCAGAATCTTTGTTGCGTCGTCGTTCAGGAGCGTGTTTACGACAGTGGGCTTCCAACCTTCGGACCGAAGGAAATCACCATAGGCTTCGGCGTAAGTCGGTTGAATCTGACGCTTCAGAATCCATCCTTGGTCATGAGTAGCATCGGGATCGACCAGCGATACACCCGCACTCATTCTCGAAGGAATAACGGTCTCGGCTACGGCAACGACGTGTTCAAGATCGCCGTCAAAACCAAGAATCGGTGCCAGCATGGCGGCCTTGGATTCGATCTCAGCGCGGGTCGGTGGTTCGTCGCTGTCGCCAAATGCCGTAATGAGTGTTGCGATGAAACCTTTGTCTTTTTCGTTCTGTGTTCGGCTCATGCAAAGACCTCTTTCATATACTTTTCTGCGACATCCATCTGCCCCTCAAATAAACGGGTAGACTTCACAATTTGCAAGAAAACTTCCGGATCACCCGCGCCCTCACCGTAGAGAGCCGCGTGAAGGCTTTTCAATTTCTCAAGCGCTTCATCCCCAAAAGCTGCTGACGGGCCGACCTCACGGGGGCTGGTGGAATAGTCTGAATAGATCATTTCGACCGGCAGCGAGGCTGCAACTGAATCAAGGATGATGTTGAGGCTGCGTGCCTCATCACGCGTCAGTTTAGCGCGAAGAGATTCAATCAGGGGGTGCTGGCCGTTGACGCCGTAGCGGATGCCGCCGTGATCCGCGAAGCGTTCCCATAGCGGAGCAGTCGTCTCTTCAAACAACCGCTTTCCGCGACCCCGATGGACTGTGGTGCTTCGACCGCTGATTTGCGCGATAATCTGGCGCAAACGCTCGCGCACCGGATGAGGCGGGCGGGCGCGCGACTTCTTGATGTCTATCGTCCAAGATTCATCGAGGCTGTTCGGAAAATCAATCTGCACCCTTGCAAGTTTGGTTGCCTCGCCCTTGGGAATAAGGCGGAACCAATCGCCCCAGGCCATCAATCGACCGTTGCGATAAATGTACGCCCCCTGATTTGAGATGAAATCGCTGCGGCTTTGATAGAAGTCGTATTCGCTAGCCGTAAGGCGACTGTGATGCGGCAGAATGAAGGGCTGCATCTGAACAGCGGTTTCGCCGACGTAAACGACTTCTTCCGGCAAAATCTGCGTTGCTGAGTTCTTTCGGCAAAACGGATCGAACCCGGCAACCGGATGTCCGTTCAACGAAATGGCGATCTTCTTGCGGCCTTTGACCTCACCCGCCAGGAAGCGATGGAAAACTAGAGAAAGGTGTTTTTCAACAACGTCCAGCTTCTCGTTGACGATCTCATCGCGGCGAATACCTGTTTCATCCTCCAACAGCCGGTCAAGATCGGTCCACGTAACGACCGTCCCGTTCTCTCTCAGCCTCTCGCTGAAGCCGAGATGGCCAATCTCCTCGTCGTCAAGAATGGACAGCATCCAGTCGTCCAGTGAGTCGATGCGGTCGAGACTCCACACCGCGCCGCTTAACGAGCCATCCTTGGCGCTAACTACTGTGAGAGTGCGGCACTGGGAGAATGAAGCCGTCTTTAGGCCAAGCCCGAAACGTCCAAGGTCTTTTGGCGAGCGCACTTGTTTGGGATTCGCCGTTCCGTGGCGCATTGCTTCAACGATCTCGTCGCTGCTCATTCCCCATCCGTTGTCGCTGATTGTGAGTGACGGCTTGGCACCACTAAGATCGCAAACAATCTCAATTGCAGTGGCATTTGCGGAAATGCTGTTGTCCACAATGTCGGCTACTGCCGTTTCAAGGGAATAGCCAAGATCGCGCATTGAAGCGGACAGGCAGGCGGCGCTTGGAGGTAGATGATGATCGCGCGCCACTAGGCTTCCTTCAACCAGTTTCGGATTTCCGACATCACCGTGTCAGGGTTCTTCTTCAATTCACATTCCCAAATGACAATCACCCGCAAGCCGAGTTCTTGCAGAGCGTCGGCGTTACGCTTGTCGCGCGCAACAGTTGCCTCAAATTTCGACTTCCAGAAGTCCGTGCGTGTCGAGGGAGTCGTGGCATTGCTGCACCCATCATGGCGGTGCCAGTAGCAACCGTGAACGAGGATGACGGCGTTATGCCGTTTCATCACAATGTCGGGCGTGCCGGGCAGGGATCGGTCGTGCAGCCTGAACCGGAATCCTGCCCGATGAAGCATTGACCGAAGTTGCCGTTCCGGGCCGGTGTCGCGGCTGCGAATGCGTGACATATTCCAACTGCGGCGTTCAGCACTGAGCGAATCCACCATCATGCGGATTCCGGCACCGCGTCGAGAACCTCGGCGATTATCTCGGCTATCTGTGCTGCAAGATATGGGGGAACCGCATTGCCAACTTGGTGGTATTGTTCGGTTCGCGGCCCCTCGAAGCTGTAGTTGTCTGGAAATGTCTGAAGGCGCGCGGCCTCGCGGACTGTGAGGCTGCGACACTGAACCGGATCGTAATGAATGAAATAGTGGCCGTCTTTGGAGATATGGGAAGTGATTGTGGTGGAAACGTGGTCGGGGAGCTGAACACGAAACCGATCTGAAAACATCTTGCCCGTGCGGCCCAGCTCAACATTTTGATGGGCGGGCAGCAGCGAGATAGGAAAGTCGGACAGTTTGGGGCTTCTGCCCGTCACTTCGGCGAAGATCGACGCAAAGAAATAGCGCCGCAGATCGGAGGCCATGTGACCCCGTGACTCATGGGCAGCGAGGACGTTCAGCTTTGGATCGTGCATTTTGCGAAGCGTGGGGTGGTTGCCGGTCGCTCCTTTGAGATATTTTGCTGATGAGCTGACGGTTGGGCCATCGGCGCCTGCCTTCGCTTGGCGCTCAATTCCGCGTACTATGTCGTGAGTGAAAATAGAGCCGTTAAGCTGACGTCCGATTTCCAAGGGCGAGAGCTTGGCAATTTCGTCGCGCCAGCGTTCCACACTGTCGCCCCCTTTGGAAAGGCTGCTGCGCAGGGATGGCAGACCGCCAATGGTCTGGCGCACCGTCGGCGGCGAATGAGGGCGAAGGCGGCTTGGCCGGATGTTCAGGTCGCTGCGGATGCCGACGATGAACATTCGGTGCCGAGCCTGAGGAACGCCATAATCTTCGGCACGCACCAAGAAAAGACGCGGATCGACCTCTTCACCGGGCCTTTCATCCTCGGACAGAGAGTATAGCTTGTAGCCGAGACCGTTGGCCGTGTTACCGACAGCTTTCTTGGGGCTGACCAGATCGCCGACGATCCGATTGATGATCGGTTCTCCGCCAATCTTCGCGGATAGAAGCCCCTTGACGTTCTCCATTACAAACACGGGCGGTTGATGATCGACAATGATTTTCAGATATTCTCGATAAAGGAAGTGGCGCTCGTCCTCCTCGAAATCAGTCCTCCCCATCATCTTTGAGCGACCTACGAGCGAATAGGCCTGACAAGGCGGGCCTCCGACAAGCGCCCAGCGGGATGAGTCCGACAGTCTCTCGCCAATGATCTTATGGACCAAGGCGTGGTTTTCAGGGCCAAGGGAAATCTTCAATGCGCTGCGGCGCGCCTTGGCGATTTCAGCCGGGTGCAACTCGTAAAGCTCCTCCTTCCGAATCTCGCGCCTCAGATATCTGTAATAGTCGTCAGGGAACTGCCGATCTGGAAACTGACGGAGGAAATGACGGAGAAGTAGTGTCTGGTAGGAAGGTTCATCCTGTTCAATTGCGGCAACACTTTCAAAGCGCGGTTCACCGTTCGCCCCAATGAATGAAGCAAAGCCCTCGCCAAGGCCGCCGGGACCCGCGAACAAATCTATGACGGGAAATGCCTTTGGAGCTTTCGGCATACTTACGCTCCGGTCATTTTGAGGGCTGCGCGGGGCTCAGAATGCTGCGGACGGACGGGCATTACTACGCAGCCCCTTGAACGGCGCAACCTTGATCTCCCCCTCGCGCTTCCGTGCCTGCGCGATGTCGTAGCTGTTCTGCATCCGCATCAGCGTGTCCATCGACACGCCGAATGCCTTTTCAATCCGCAGCGCCATTTCGGACGAAAGCTGCGAATGCTCATTGAGTAACGTCGAAAGCGTGGCGCGGGTGACGCCCAGCACCTGCGCCGCCGCCGTCACCGACAGGCCTAGCGGCTCAATGATCTCGGACTTCACGAAGCCGCCCGGATGGGCCGGGTTCTTCATGCGGATGCCTGCAATCGCGCTCATATCCAACTCCTAGAGCCAGTCACTAATGATAGTCTTCATAATCGAGGTCGATGATCTCGATTTCCTGACGGTCGATCCGAAACGTCATCCGCCAGTTTCTGGTGACGAACAGGCTCCACGTTCCCTTGCGGTCGCCGGTTAGCATGTGCGCTTTCCAACTCTGCACGGTGCGAAGCTCGTCTTCCTGCTCCATGTCTTGGAGGAAGGAAACTATACGCTGCACTTTGACAACAACAGCGGGCTGCAACCCGCTGGCGTCATCATTCTCGATGAAACGCCGCAACCCTTTATGGATCACGTTCCTGATCTTCATAGCCTCACCTATCTGATGATTCGTTCGGCGTCAAGTGACGCCATACAGTTTTGCATGAATTTCCGCTGCGCTTTGCGGGGGCAAGCCGGACTTGAAACGCACCGTGCGCCGATTTCTCTACGCTGCGCTTCGATGCCCCGAAATCGTCCTTTTCATCTCGCGCAGCGCGGCCAAGATTGTTCGCAGGGGGTGTCATCAACGCGCAACCAATGGAACCAAGACTATGCCCGAACCAGACCGCATCATCCGGCTTAAGACCGTCCTCAACCGCTCCGGCCTGTCCCGATCGACCGTCTATCGCAAAATCAAGGAAGGCACTTTCCCGCCGCAGGTGCCGATAAGCGCAAATGGCGCGGGCTGGAGCGAGGCTGAAATCAACCGTTGGGTTGCCAATCCTCCGCAATACCGCCCCAAACCGATCAGGAATGAATTTGATTTCGACGATTAGGCGTTCGCCTTGGCCGTTCATTGGGGCGCTCATGCCGTTTTGTTGAATGGCAAAATCGCCGCACCGTCGCGCAGCATGTCAAGATGATCACTCCACCACTGGTGCATGGCAACGCGCTCGTCCCAATAACGGCCTCTATTATAAACGGCGCGAACGCTGTTGGTGTCGGCATGGGCAAGCGACCGCTCAATGGCGTCGGGACTCCATTTGCCGCTCTCGTTGAGCAAGGTTGAGGCGGTTGTCCGCAATCCATGCGCGGTGACTTCGCCCGCCGCATATCCCATCCGCCGGAATGCCTGATTCACGGTGTTCTCGCTCAAGGGTCGCCGAGAGGTATGGAAAGCCGGAAAGACATAGCCGTCCGGCCCGGTCAGCGCGAACAACTCTTGCATATAGCCGACCACCTGCCGGGAAAGCGGAACCTCGTGCAGACGCCGCATCTTCATGCGCTCGGCAGAGATTTTCCAGACGGCAATGTCTAGGTCGAATTCCGACCATTCCGCCATGCGAAGTTCGCCGGGGCGTGCCATAACGTGCGGCAAAACCTGCATAGCAAGGCGTGTGATTGCATGGCCGGTGTAGGCATCAATCGCGCGCAGAAGTTCGCCCATCGGTTTGGGATCGAGGATCGCTGCGTGATGCTTAACCTTCGGGACGATCAACGCGCCGCGCAAGAGCGAGCTGGGGTCGCTTTCGCAGCGTCCTGTGACGATTGCATATCGAAACACACGACCCGCAAAGGATCGGCAACGCCGCGCTGTCTCATATTTGCCCTTAGCCTCGATCCGCTTAAGCGCGGCGAGAACTTCGATAGGCTTGAGGTCGGCGACCGGAAAAGCGGCGATTGGCTCCAGTTGCACTAACAGCCAGTTCGCCTTTTGCGTCGTGGCATCGGCCTGCCCCTGTGCCACCTGTTTGTCGATGTACTCCTTGGCGATTTCGCCAAAGGTGTTGGCGGCGTTGAAAACAGCAACCAGCTTGTCATGCTTGCGTTCTGCCAGCGGGTCAGACCCGGCGTCCAGTTGCCTGCGCGCATCATCGCGCTGCCTCCGCGCCTCGGCCAGACCTACATCGGGGTAGCGACCAAGGGCCAGCCGCTTCTGCTTACCCATGTAGCGGTATTTGTAGCGCCACAGTTTCGAGCCGTTGGGATGGACTTCTAAATAGAGGCCGCGCTCATCCGTATGCTGGGTCACTTTGTCGGTCGGACAAACTTTCCGGATTTGAAGTTCTGTCAACGCCACGGTGGATTCTCCTCAACGAGTCCGAGAGAGAACCAGCGAGGGCGTTCGGGGTCATGGGGCCATCAATTTTTGACTGGGGCCATATCGCCCCAATCGTGGCACCTCATGGCCCCGGATTGCCTGAAATCGCGTGGCACACTCCGGGATGGGTGAGGCTCATAAATGGCAGATTTCTGCCAGTTTGTCGACCCTTCTGGGATGCCTTGAGACAGGAAAATGGTGCCCGGAAGAGGACTCGAACCTCCACGCCGTTACCAGCGCCAGCACCTGAAGCTGGTGCGTCTACCAATTCCGCCATCCGGGCACGTGGTAGGTCTTGCGAGCGTCGCGATTAGCGTTTTGGTTTGGCTTTTGTCAACCGTGATCGCAATTGCCGCGTGATAATAGGTCCGCGTGCCAAGTCGCCTCTTGCCCACACGGGATTATCGCGGCATGGACAGCGGCGTAATTACAACCAATCTCGGATGGGTACATGACGCAGAATTTGAAGGGCAAACTGGTCACGGTCTTTGGCGGCAGCGGGTTTTTGGGCCGTTATGTCACGCAAGCTTTACTGGCGCAGGGTGCACGGTTGCGCGTTGCCGGGCAAACCACGGTCAGCGGACAGCATTTGAAGGTCCTTGGCAATTTGGGGCAACTGCAACTGATCGCTGCCGATGTACGCAAACCCGCCAGTATGGCCCGCGCCGTTGCAGGCGCGGATATGGTCGTCAATCTGGTTGGCAGTTTTGACAATTTGAATGCGGTCCAGCACCTGGGCGCAGCCAATGTTGCCAAGGCAGCGGCGGCGGCGGGATGCGGCGCGCTGGTGCATGTGTCGGCCATCGGTGCCGACACGGAGAGCCCAGCGGAATATGGCCGGAGCAAAGCGGCAGGCGAAGCGGCGGTATTAAAGGCATTTCCATCCGCCGTTATCCTGCGCCCGTCGATTGTGTTTGGCCGTGAGGATGCTTTTATCAACCGCTTTGCCGGGTTGATCCGGATGCTGCCGATTGTTCCGGTAATTGGTGCAGCCACTCGGTTTCAACCGGTTTTTGTCGGTGACGTGGCCCGCGCAGTGGTTTCGGCATTAATGGATGCAAGTTATGCTGGACAAACACTAGAACTGGGCGGACCGCAAGTGTTCACAATGCGCGCCTTGAATGAATGGATTGCCGCTGCGATTGGCCGCGATCCGGTGTTTGCCGATGTGCCAGACTTCGCCGCCTATGCCATGGCACGCGGCACAGGCTGGATGCCGGGCGCGCCGATAACGCTAGACCAGTTTCGCATGCTGGGCAGCGATAATGTGGTGACGCAAGGCAAGGACGGACTAGCGATGATGGATATCGCGGCAACATCAATGGATGCAGCGGCGCATGACTGGTTGGACATTTACCGTAAACACGGCCGCTTTGGCAGCAATGCGGCAAAAGCATGAGCGCGTTTTGGACAGCGGTAATATTGGGTATTATCGAGGGATTGACCGAGTTTTTGCCCGTATCCTCCACAGGTCATTTGATCCTTGGCACCGAATTGATGGGATATGATGCGCAGAAATGGGCGCTGTTCAATATCGCCATTCAGCCCGGCGCCATACTTGCCATCGTCGTATTATATTGGCGGACATTCATGGATGTTTTGGCGGGATTGCTGAAATGGGAAGAAAGCGCGGTCGCGTTTGTGCGCAATTTGTTGATTGCGTTTTTCCCAGCGGTCGTACTCGGCCTGATATTTGGTGACCAGATTGATGCGTTGCTGGAAAACGCGATGGTGGTGGCTTGGGCGTTGATTATCGGGGGCGTGGCGATATTGCTGGTCGAACGATTTGCGCCCGTTCCCAGCAATGAAAGCGGCGGCGTAGCAGCCATCGGCTGGCGGCAATCGGCGATGGTGGGCGCTGTCCAATGTTTGGCAATGATCCCCGGGGTCAGCCGTTCAGGTGCGACAATAATGGGCGCCATGGCAATGGGCGTGGACCGCAAAACGGCGGCAGAGTTCAGCTTTTTTCTGGCATTGCCGACATTGACGGGGGCCACTGCGCTGCAAATGTATAAACATAGCGATCTTATCAATCCAGACCAACTGGGGTTGATTGCGGTCGGTTTTATCGTGTCTTTCGTTGTTGCACTTGCAGTAATCAAAGCATTTTTGGCCGTGGTTACACGCTATGGCTTTGGTCCATTTGCATGGTACCGGATAATTGCAGGCTCCATCGCATTGGTCTGGCTGTCCTATAGGTAGGTCCGGCACGGTACTATTTAAGCGCAATATTCTTGCGCATATATGAAAATGGTTTGAGAAACGCACTTAAATAGACAGCATTACTTACCTATAAGCCGTTTTCCGCGTGACTATCGCGGTTTATTGGCATATGCGCAGCTCCAACATATTGGAGATTCGCAAGCATGGCCAAAGACCCGATGCTCAAGTTCGTAAACACGGCGCAGGCTTTTCCTGAAAAGCGGCAGGCCGACCTGCGTGCAGAGGATTTTGCCGAGATCGCCAAACGTTACGCGCCGGAAAAGGCCACGGAACAATCGTCACGCTGTTCGCAGTGCGGTGTCCCATATTGTTCGGTCCATTGTCCGCTGGGCAATCATATCCCCGATTGGTTGCGGCTGACGGCGGAGGGCCGCCTGCGCGAGGCATATGAGATGTCAAATCTGACATCGACGATGCCCGAAATTTGCGGACGCATATGTCCGCAAGACAGATTATGTGAAGGCAATTGTGTGCTGGAATTTTCCGGCCATGATGCCGTGACCATCGGCTCTGTTGAAAAATACATCACCGATACCGCATGGGCCAATGGCTGGGTTGAGCCGATTGAAGTCGGTGCGGCGCGCGGACAATCGGTGGGCATCATTGGCGCAGGTCCGGGCGGATTGGCGACGGCGGAATATCTGCGCATCGCCGGATATGACGTGCATATTTATGACCGTTATGACCGTGCGGGCGGATTGCTGACTTATGGTATTCCCGGGTTCAAACTGGAAAAAGATGTCGTGATGCGCCGTACCGAACGGCTTGCGCAAAGCGGCATCGTATTTCACCAGAATTTTGAGGTTGGCCGCGATGCGTCGCTGGACGATTTGCGCGCCAAACATGATGCCATTTTGATTGCAACAGGCGTATATAAGGCGCGCGATATCAAAGCACCGGGCGTTGGTTTGCGCGGCGTTGTTGCTGCGCTTGATTTCCTGACCATATCCAACCGCAAAGGTTTCGGCGATGCGGTTCCGGCATTTGATGATGGCAGCATGAATGCGGCGGGCAAAAATGTCGTCGTTATCGGCGGCGGCGATACCGCGATGGATTGTGTGCGCACCGCCGTTCGCCAAGGCGCAAAATCGGTAAAATGCCTGTACCGCCGTGACCGCGAAAATATGCCGGGATCTCAGCGCGAAGTGGCCAATGCCGAAGAAGAAGGCGTTGAATTTGTGTGGCTGTCGGGGCCGAAATCCTTTGACGGAAACGGCAAAGTGGAAACCGTACGCGCCGCCAAAATGCGGCTGGGCGCGCCCGATGCATCTGGCCGCCGTGCACCAGAGGCCGATCCCGCTGGCGATTTCACATTGGATGCTGATATGGTCATCACAGCGCTGGGATTTGAGGCCGAAGACCTGCCCAAACTATTTGGCGCAGAGGATTTGGGCGTTACCCGCTGGGGCACAATTCGCATCGACCACAAAACAATGATGACCAATTTGGACGGCGTTTTTGCGGTGGGTGATATCGTACGCGGCGCGAGTCTGGTGGTATGGGCAATCAAGGATGGCCGCGATGTGACCGAACATATGCATGCATGGTTGAAAGCAAAGGCAAATTCGGCAAAAGTAGCAGCATAACAATCTTAAAGGGACAAACGTATGCTTCGTAATCAAACTTTCAAATTGGGCGTTGCAGCAATGCTGGCACTATCCGCGCCCACCGCTGTGTACGCGCAGGCCGAAGAAACCGCCGTCGAGATTGCCTTGGAGGATGAGGCCATTGCGAGCGCATCTAAGACAAGCGAGGAAGACGCGATCCTTGCGATGATTGGCAAGATTTTTGACACCGATGTCAATGCCGCGCCGATTGATCCGGTACAATTGAAGCTGGCCGAAACAACGGCAGGCAAATTGCTGCCCAATGGCTCGATGAAGGCCATGATGACCAAAATGTTTGAAACATTCGTCACGCCGCTGATGAACGCGATGCCGGAAATGTCGCCGGGCGAGATCATGATGAAAACCGGCATTTATGAAGGCGACGTCGAAACGCTGGATGATGAAAAGCGTAAAACGATAACGGCCATGCTGGATCCCACGCGCAAAGACCGCGGGAAGCAAGTGATAGAAGTGATCACGCCGTTACTTGATGAAACGATGGCGATGCTGGAACCACCGATGCGCACCGGCATTTCGCGCGCCTATGCCCGTAAGTTTTCAGCAGAACAATTGCGCCAGATAAACAGTTTTTTTGCCACGCCAACGGGGTCTGCTTTTGCAGCGGAATCCTATCCCTTGCAAGCCGACCCAGAGGTAATGCGCGCCATGTTCAAGGCGATGCCGGAGCTGCTGAAAACATTGAAAGCCAAGGGCCCGTCTTTGGATGCAGAAATGAAAAAGCTGCCCAAGGAACGTACGCTGGCTGATTTGAGTGATGCGGAAATGGCGAGTTTAGCCAAACTGCTGAATGTAGAACCCGTCAAATTGGAAGAGCAGCGTGCAGCCATGTCTGCGGATATAGCAACAGACGCTGCGGCGGATATAGCTGGCGATGCCGCTTCCGCAGCTGCCGACGCTGCAATGGCCGCCGCCGATGCAGCAGAGGCCAGCCCCTATGCCGACGAAACGGGTGAAGAACCGTGGTATGAAGAAGACAATTGGGCAAAGGCAGACCGCGCAAGAACCAACGCCGCTTTCAAAAAACGGGACAAAGTCGAAGCCGCGTCCAGCGCCGCATACAGCGTGTGGGCCGATGCATTTGAAAAAGCCGTCGGCAAATCCCGTGAAAAGTACAAGGCCGATGGCTGGAAACCTGCACCCGTTTTCGAAACGGCGACTGAGGTATCGGCTGATGCCGCCGCCTCGGTTGCCGAAACGCCGCAGGATGCCGCAACCACACCGTAATTTCTATATAGTCAGAGCGTACATTTATGACCCACTTTCCCACCCCCGAACACGAACGTCTTGCCCGCGAAGGCATGTATCACCCCGAAATGGAGGGCGATGCGTGCGGCGTTGGCTTAATCGCGGCAACCGATGGCAAGGCGTCGCGCCGGGTGGTGGCAAGTGCGATTGATGCGTTGAAAGCGGTGTGGCACCGGGGCGCGGTGGATGCGGACGGCAAGACGGGCGACGGCGCAGGCCTGCATATCGATTTGCCCGAGCGTTTTTTTGACGATGCCATCGCGCATAGCGGTCACCGCCCGATGCCCAACCGCTTGGCCGTCGGCATGGTATTCCTGCCGCGCACCGATTTGGGTGCGCAGGAAAACTGCCGCACAATCGTCGAGGCGGAAATTATTGACGCAGGCTATACTATCTATGGCTGGCGTCAGGTTCCGGTGGATGTATCGGTGATCGGTGATAAAGGCCAAGCGACACGGCCCGAGATCGAACAGATCATGATTGCTGGGCCGCTTCCGGAAGAGGTCAGCGCCACAGAGTTTGAGAAGAACCTCTACCTCGTCCGCCGCCGGATCGAAAAAAAGATCATCGCGGCGCAAATCCGGGATTTTTATATCTGCAGCCTGTCGTGCCAATCAATAGTCTATAAGGGGTTGTTCCTGGCCGAGAGCCTGTCGATATTCTATCCCGATTTGCAGGACGAACGCTTCACCAGCCGCGTTGCCGTGTTCCATCAACGCTATTCCACCAACACATTTCCGCAGTGGTGGTTGGCCCAGCCATTCCGGGCATTGGCCCATAACGGCGAGATTAACACGATACGCGGCAACCAGAACTGGATGAAAAGCCACGAGATCAAAATGGCGAGCATCGCCTTTGGTCCGCATTCCGATGACATCAAACCCGTCATTCCGGCGGGATCATCGGACACTGCCGCATTGGACGCGGTGTTTGAAACGCTGATCCGGTCGGGCAAAGAAGCGCCAACGGCAAAGCTGATGCTAATCCCCGAGGCATGGCAATCCAGCCCCAACATGCCCAAAGCGCACACCGATATGTACACCTATATGGCCAGCGTGATGGAGCCGTGGGATGGCCCTGCTGCGCTTGCGATGACCGATGGCCATTGGGCTGTAGCAGGCGTTGACCGCAATGCGCTACGGCCATTGCGGTACAGCCTGACCAATGACAATTTGCTAATAATCGGGTCGGAAACCGGCATGGTCGTCGTGCCCGAATCCACCGTTATCGAAAAAGGGCGGCTTGGTCCGGGGCAAATGATTGCGGTCAATCTGGATGAAGGCGCGCTGTACCGCGACAATGAATTGAAGGACCGGATTGCAGCGGAGCATGATTATGCCGCGCTGGTTGGCGGGTTCCGCACCATTGATGACTTGCCTGCGTCTGATGTCACCGACACGCCATGGCCGCGTTCCGAACTGACCAAGCGGCAGATTGCAGCGGGTATGACGCTGGAAGATATCGAGATGATCCTGGCGCCGATGATCGAGGACGGCAAGGAAGCCATCGGATCCATGGGTGATGATACCCCGCTGGCCGTCATCAGCGACAAGCCGCGCTTGATTAGCCAGTTTTTCCGGCAGAATTTTAGCCAAGTGACCAATCCGCCAATTGACGCCCTGCGTGAACGCCACGTCATGAGCCTGAAAACGCGCTTCTCAAACCTTGCCAATATATTGGAAGAAAACAGCCAGAATGGTGATGTGCTGGTGCTGGACAGTCCGGTATTGAACAATGCCGACTATCACAAATTGGCGGGTGCGTTCGGCAAACTTGCCGCTACCATCGACTGCACATACGAAATTGCCAGCGGCCAAGACGGCCTGCGCGCCGCCATCACCCGCATCCGCGAAGAAGCCGTGGCAGCCGTGCGTTCGGGAAAAAGCGAGCTGTTTTTGACCGACGAGAATACTGGCCCCGAACGTGTGGCCATCGCCATGATATTGGCCGCCGCCGCCGTACACACGCATTTGGTGCGCAATGGCCTGCGCAGTTATTCCTCGATCAACGTGCGCGCCGCCGAATGTTTGGACACGCATTATTTCGCCGTTCTGGTGGGCGTTGGCGCCACCACGGTGAACGCTTATGTTGCCGAGGCCAGCATAGCAGACCGTCACGGACGTGGATTGCTGGGCGATACGACATTGGCGCAGGCGGTGGAAAATTACCGCACGGCGATCAATGAAGGTCTGCTGAAAATCATGTCCAAAATGGGCATCGCGGTTATTTCCAGCTATCGCGGCGGTTATAATTTTGAAGCCGTTGGCTTGTCACGCGCATTGGTGAATGATTTCTTCCCCGGCATGCCCAATAAAATTTCGGGTGAGGGATATGCGTCACTGTATGTCAACGCTCAGGACCGCCACAATGACGCGTATGAAAGCGCGGTTGTGCGGCTTCCTGTGGGCGGGTTTTATAAACAGCGTAAAGATGGCGAGGAGCATGCCTATTCGGCTGGCTTGATGCATCTGCTGCAATCCGCCGTCGCCAATGATAGCTATTCCACCTATGCACAGTTCGTGGCCGGAGTACGCGAATTGCCGCCGATTTATTTGCGCGATTTGCTGGAGTTTAATTTCTCTGCTGATCCCGTGCAAGTGGACGAAGTTGAAGCAATCACCGAAATCCGCAAACGCTTTGTCACGCCGGGAATGTCGCTGGGCGCGCTGTCTCCAGAAGCGCATGAAACGCTTGCCATCGCCATGAACCGCATCGGCGCAAAGGCGGTATCGGGCGAAGGCGGCGAGGATAGCAAACGCTTTAAGCCTTACGAAAATGGCGACAATGCCAACAGCGTCATCAAACAAATCGCATCGGGCCGCTTTGGCGTGACCGCCGAATATCTGGGCGCGTGCGAAGAGATCGAGATTAAGGTGGCGCAGGGCGCAAAGCCCGGCGAAGGCGGACAATTGCCCGGTTTCAAAGTCACCGAAATGATCGCACGCCTGCGCCATTCGACGCCCGGCGTGACGCTGATTTCCCCGCCGCCGCATCACGATATATATTCGATCGAAGATTTGGCGCAGCTTATTTATGACCTGAAACAGATCAACCCGCGCGCGCGTGTCTGTGTAAAACTGGTCAGCGCGGCAGGCATCGGCACGATTGCGGCAGGCGTGGCCAAGGCGCATGCCGACGTTATCCTGATTTCTGGCAATGTCGGCGGCACAGGGGCTAGCCCACAAACCAGCATCAAATATGCGGGCACACCGTGGGAAATGGGCCTATCCGAAGCGAACCAAGTGCTCACGCTCAACGGCCTGCGCCACCGCGTGAAACTGCGCACCGATGGCGGATTGAAAACCGGACGCGATATTGTGATCGCGGCGATTTTGGGCGCGGAAGAATTTGGCATCGGCACGTTAAGCTTGGTCGCCATGGGATGCATCATGGTCCGGCAATGCCACAGCAACACTTGTCCGGTGGGCGTGTGCGTGCAGGACGAGGCGCTGCGCAAGAAATTCGGCGGGTCGCCCGAAAAAGTTATCAACCTGATGACCTTCATCGCCGAAGAAGTGCGTGAAATTCTGGCTAAGCTTGGCTACCGTTCTTTGGACGAGGTTATTGGCCGCACCGAATTGCTGCGCCAAGTTAGCCGGGGCGCAGAACATCTCGACGATCTCGATCTCAACCCGATTTTGGCCAAGGTTGATGCGCCCGATCATGCACGGCGGTTCAACATACTGGGCAACCGTAACGAAGTGCCCGACAGTCTGGACGCGCAGATGCTGCACGATGCAAAGCCTGTATTTGAACGGCGCGAGAAAATGCAGCTGACCTATAATGTCCGCAACACCCACCGCGCGGTCGGCACGCGGCTGTCATCGGAAATCACGCGGCTATACGGGATGAAGGGCTTGAACGATGGCCATGTCCATGTCCGGTTGCGCGGCAGCGCAGGGCAAAGCTTGGGCGCGTTCTTGTGCCAAGGCATAACGCTGGAAGTATTCGGTGACGCCAATGATTATGTGGGCAAAGGATTGTCGGGCGGCACCATCATCGTCCGGCCCACGGTCAGCAGCCCCTTACAAAGCCAAAATAACAGCATCATCGGCAACACCGTATTATACGGCGCAACGTCAGGCCGCTTGCTTGCGGCGGGGCAAGCGGGCGAACGCTTCGCGGTGCGCAACTCCGGCGCGCATGTGGTGGTCGAAGGCTGCGGGGCCAATGCGCTGGAATATATGACGGGCGGTATCGCCGTGATCCTTGGCAAAACCGGCGGCAATTTCGGCGCAGGGATGACCGGCGGCATGGCATTTGTGCTGGATAGCGATGGCGGCTTCGAAATTAACGCCAACCCCGACAGCATCATCTGGCAACGTCTGGACAGCGCACATTGGGA
>JANOKA010000084.1:0-10454 GCA_031418995.1 Sphingomonadales bacterium
TTCCCGCGAAGGCGGGAATCCATCACCTGACCCCTCATCACAACCGGACGGTTCGGTGATGGACCCCCGCCTTCGCGGGGGTGACGGGTTAAGTGACGAAGAGTTTGAACGCGCCATTGCATTCTACGAAAAGCCCCGCCCATTCCTAGACGGCTCATCCTTCGTCACCACCGAAGCTGGCACCGGCTTAGTCCACATGTCGCCCGATCACGGCGAGGATGATTTTGACCTGTGCAAGGCGAACGGCATCGAACCTGTCTTCGCAGTCGAAGCGGACGGCAAATACCGCGCCGATTGGGGCTGGCTTGGCGGACAGGGCAGCGTCATCAACCCCAAATTCAACGCGCCCGATGGGCCGATTTGTTCGGACCTGCGCGAGGCTGGCGGCTTGCTGGCGGCCAGCGCAGATTACAAACACAGCTATCCGCACAGCTGGCGGTCAAAGGCGAAGGTCATCTATCGCTGCACGCCCCAGTGGTTTGTGCCGATGGATAAACCCCTCTCCCACCGGGAGAGGGAGGGAGCGCCGCAGGCGCGGAAGGGTGAGGGCGATGCCCTTGTCACCTCTGCTTTGTCCGCGGATCACCCTCACCCCGGCCCTCTCCTACAGGGAGAGGGAGCTACGTTACGCCAAACCGCCGTTACCGCCATCGCCGACACCCGCTGGGTTCCTGAAAAGGGCCGCAACCGCATCAACAGTATGGTCGAGGGCCGCCCTGATTGGGTACTTAGCCGCCAACGCGCATGGGGCGTGCCGATCACATTGTTTGTCGACCGCAAAACTGGCGCGTATCTGTGCGACGCCGCGGTCAACGAACGGATCATCGCCGCCGTACGCGAGGTTGGCGTCGATGCATGGTGTGATGAGCGCGCGGCAGAATATCTGGGCAGCGATTACAACCCCGCCGATTACGAACGCGTTGTCGATATTCTCGACGTGTGGTTCGACAGCGGCTGCACCCACGCATTCGTGCTGGAAAGCGGCAAATGGCCGGACCTGACGCGGCCCGAAGGCCATGTCGGCCCATGGGCGGATCTATATTTAGAAGGCACTGACCAACATCGCGGCTGGTTCCAATCCTCATTGCTCGAAAGCTGCGGCACGCGCGGCCATGCGCCGTATAAAGCGGTGCTGACCCACGGGTTTACCATGGATCAAAAGGGCATGAAAATGTCCAAGTCTTTGGGCAATACCATCAACCCGCTCGACCTAATGCGCGACAGCGGCGCGGATATCTTGCGGCTGTGGGCGCTGACGGTTGACTTCACCGAGGATCACCGCATCGGCAAGGAAATCCTGCAAGGCGTGTCGGATCAATACCGCAAATTGCGCAACACATTCCGCTACATGCTGGGCGCGCTCGACGGGTTTAGCGAAGCGGAGCGGGTGGCGGTGGCCGACATGCCAGAGCTGGAGCGTTATGTGTTGCATCTGCTGGCGGATATGGACGCGAAGCTTAGGCAAGCGGTCGATGATTTTGATTTCAACACCTATGTGAAGCTGCTGACGAATTTTGCGAATGAGGACCTGTCGGCGTTCTTCTTCGATATTCGCAAGGATTGCCTGTACTGCGACGCGGCGACATCGCCGAAACGGATGGGGTACCGCACGGTTTTGGACATCCTGTTCCACGCGATGGTCCGCTATGCCGCTCCGGTGCTGGTGTTTACGGCGGAGGAAGTTTGGCAGACGCGGTTTGGGGCGGAGGCTGATTCGGTTCACCTTCTCGAATGGCCCATACTTCCCCTCACCCGTCACCCCGTGCTCGACACGGGGTTAGGCTCTGTGGCGGCTGAACACAGCCAAACCCCGGATCAAGTCCGGGGTGACGAGTTGGTTGAGCGGTGGGCAGAACTTCGCTCTATTCGTGCTTTGGTGACATCTACAATTGAGCCAATGCGCGGAGAAAAAGAGGTTGGGTCAAGCTTGGAAGTAGAAGTTGGATTACAATTCGCTTTTAGTGACGAAACTAAAGTGGCAAACAAGAATGATTTTTGGGCTGAGCTTTTCATTACCTCAAAAGTTCATTTAATTAATCCTGTGGCTAATACTCAAACGGCAATCGATCATCCAAATTTTGAGGTATCTGTCACCAAAACAACCAACCATAAATGCGGCCGTTGCTGGCGGCATCTGCCCGAAGTGACTGACGACGGCGCGTTGTGTAGTCGGTGTGAGGATGTAATTAATGGTTGAGGCGATCAAACTCCGTCACCCTGAATTTATTTCAGGGTCCATTTCTCAACATAGGGCGGCCTTGGCTGCGCGATGGATGCTGGAACGCAGTCACCGCAAGGTGAAACGAGTTCAGCATGACAGATTAGTGAACGGTGCGGCAAACTCTAAGCTACTCCGCGTCTCCGCGCCTCCGCGTGAACCAATTAAAAGCAACCTCACGCGGAGACGCGGAGACGCGGAGATACACATATGACCAACAACCCGAAATTCCGCCTACAGGGCTTAATGCTCGCTTCCCTGATCTTCATCGCCGACCAGGCGATTAAGTTTATTATGATCGGACCGCTGGCGCTGCAGATTAAGAACCAGATCAACATCATGCCGTTTTTCCGTCTGACATGGGCGACCAACTATGGCGTTTCATTGGGTTTTCTGGAGGCAAAGAGCGAGGCGCAGCGGTGGATGCTGGTCGCGCTCACCGCCGTCATTGCCACCATCGTCGGCGTGTGGATGTGGCGCGAAAAGCTGCGCGGCGATGTGCTGGCGCTATCGCTGGTATTGGGCGGCGCGCTGGGCAATATCGCGGACCGTGTGCGCTATGGCTATGTCGTTGATTATGCCGATTTGCACTTTGGCGCATTCCGCCCGTTCCAGATTTTCAACTTTGCCGATGCCTGTATCACCATCGGTGTGCTGATATTGCTTGCCCGCGCGTTCCTGATGCGCGAAAAGGCACCCGAGTAGTAAACCTAGGCAGATTTAAGATTGCATTCATGTGGGTCTGCGTGCCCACACAAAACGATTGTTGGAGTGAATATATGCGTAAATTATGGGTAGCATCATTGGCATTGGCCAGCCTTACCGGATTATCCGCCTGTTCCTCCAGCGGGATTTTCGACCGGGACCGTCCCGATGAATTCGCCGTCGGCCGCGCTGCGCCTTTGGTGGTTCCGCCTGATTTCTCGCTAACCCCGCCAGCGCCCGGCGCGCCGCGTCCGCAAGAAACCGGCACGCAAGAACAAGTGTTGGAAGCGTTATTCGGCGGCAGCGCCCCGCGCAGCGCGGCAGAAGCATCAATGATTAGCGCTGCAGGCAAAAGCGACGTCGGCATACGCACCGCTGTGGGCGATCCGCAGACCAACACCGTCAATAAAGGCAGCATAACCCGCGACATCATCGCCGCGCCCGAAGGCGATGGACAAAACGCGCAGGCGGTAATTCCGGGCTGATTTGTTCGGTGCCGTAGCGTCAGAGCTACGAAATAATATATCTCATATAAATGCATCGTCATTCCCGCCTTCGCGGGAATGACGAAGCTTTATTCTAAAATTTGGTTTTTGAATATCAGCACAACTAAGCCCGAACCCCCGCTTCCTCCACGCCCGCGCTGTTGTGGCGTAGTGCTTTCAATACTGTCTCGACAATCTGCGGCGCGTTCAGGCCGGCGTCGTCATATTGCTTTTGCGGGTTATCATGGTCCTGAAACACATCGGGCAATCGCATCGTGCGGATTTTCAGGCCGCCGTCCATAAGGCCCAGATCGCTGGCCAGCGTTAACACATGCGCGCCAAGTCCGCCAATCGAGGCTTCTTCCAGTGTAATTACCACCTCGTGCGTGGCGATCATGTGGCGGATTAACGCTTCGTCCAATGGCTTGGCAAAACGCATATCGGCCACGCTAGTGCTCAATCCTTTGGCATCCAGCGTGTCAGCGGCTTTCATCGCCTCGGCCAAACGCGTGCCTAGCGACAATATCGCCACTTTCTTGCCTTCACGCACCACGCGGCCTTTGCCGATTTCCAGCTGCTGCGGGCTATCTGGCATAGCAATACCAACGCCATTGCCGCGCGGATAGCGAAAGGCAATCGGGCCGCTGTCATGCAGCGCGGCGGTGTAGGTCATATGGACCAGCTCCGCCTCGTCAGATGGCGACATCACGACGAAATTGGGCAGGGTCGCCAAATAGGTAATATCGAACGATCCGGCATGTGTGCTGCCATCCGCGCCAACCAATCCGGCGCGGTCAATGGCAAAGCGCACGGGCAAGTTCTGGATCGCCACATCATGCACCACTTGGTCATATGCGCGTTGCAGGAAAGTGGAGTATATCGCGCAGAATGGCCGCATGCCTTGCGCCGCCAGCCCCGCCGCGAAAGTCACGCCATGCTGTTCGGCAATGCCCACGTCAAAGCTGCGGTCCGGATGCGCACTTGCAAATTTATCAACGCCCGTGCCCGACGGCATGGCGGCGGTAATCGCGCAAATTCGGGGGTCGGTATCTGCAAGCATCGCCAGCGTTTCGCCAAAGACATTCTGGTAGGCTGGCGGTCCGCCGCCGGGGCCTTTATCCTGTTTGCCCGTAATAACGTCGAATTTTACCACGCCGTGATATTTGTCAGATGCCGCCTCTGCTGGCGCATATCCCTTGCCCTTTTGCGTGACGACATGGATCAGTACAGGACCGTCAGCGTTGTCGCGGACATTTTCCAGCACGGGTATCAGGTGATCGAGATTATGGCCATCAATCGGCCCGACATAATAGAAGCCCAGCTCTTCAAACAACGTCCCGCCCATCGCCATACCGCGCGCAAATTCCTCGGCCTTTGCGGCAGTGCGATGGATGCGGCGGGAGAATTTCTTGGTGATTTTCGATGCCAGACTGCGCAGGCCCAGATACTCGCTGGACGACACCAGCCGCGCCAGATATCCCGACAATCCGCCAACGGGCGGCGCGATCGACATATCATTGTCGTTCAGGATCACGACCAAGCGGTTTCCGGCTGTTTCCGCATTGTTCATCGCTTCATAGGCCATACCCGCAGTCATCGCGCCGTCACCGATTACAGCAATGGCTTTGCCGGGTTTGCCCGTCATTTTATTGGCAACGGCAAATCCCAATGCGGCGCTGATCGAGGTGGAGCTGTGCGCTGCGCCGAACGGATCATATTCGCTTTCGCTGCGTTTGGTGAACCCCGATAGTCCGCCGCCAATGCGCAACGTACGAATACGGTCCCGCCTGCCGGTCAGGATCTTGTGCGGATAACATTGATGCCCCACGTCCAAGATCAAGCGGTCTTCAGGCGTGTTGAACACATAATGGATTGCCGTCGTTAGTTCGACCACGCCCAGTCCGGCGCCCAGATGCCCGCCCGTTACTGATACGGCAGATATTGTTTCATGGCGCAGCTCATCGGCCAATTGGCGAAGCTGTTCGGGCGCAAGTTTACGGAGATCGGACGGGAATTTGACCGTATCCAACAGGGGGGTATCGGGTGTGTTAGCCATATGTGTCAGCTTTAACGCCAATTATATCGCGTGTCGAATGACTTATACATGATACGGCCATACGTTTCGATCAATCGCAAGTGGCACATTTCCCGCGCACCTCGATCACAGGCCTGACATCGACAAATCCCGCTTTTGTTGCTGCGTTGCGCACGGCACCTGACAGACTGTCATCATCAAGATGCGTCGCAGTTCCGCAATTGTCGCAGATCAGGAAAATACAATCGTGCAGGCACCCCGGATGCGAATTGACGATATAGGCATTTGCGCTTTCCACGCGCCGTGCCAGATTGGTCGCAACGAACAGGTCAAGTATACGATATACGCTGTTGGGTGCCACGCGTTTTGCGCGCCGCTGTGATACCAGATCGGCAATATCATAAGCAGAGGCCGGTTTTTCGAATGTTGCCAACACGGCAAATATGTCGCTGCGCATATCGGTCCACTGCTCGCCGGCACCCGTCAAGGCATGTTTTGCCGCATCGGCGAGCGATTCGCCCTCATGTTCATGATGGTTATGATTATTGGCCATGACCGGAGCGTAAATCAGGAGGATTAAAATAGCAATGCAGTGCACATATGTACGAATCTAAAGCCCGTTAATACGGGCGCAGCCGCACCTATTTCCGCAACAGCGCTCATGTGTAAACACGCGTAAAAATGTTGGACCGATAAGTAGACAAAGACGACATAGACGGGGGGGTCGAAAAAAACGCAAAACATGGATTGTTTCTGTTGGTAAATTGTCCAACAAAAACGCCCGTTTTCGGAGGTGAACAGGGGAATATTTAGAGTGTCAAAGAGCCGCATTTTATTGCTGTCAAATAAACTCCTACATTGCAAGGCTGCCATATTATGAGCGCGTATAATAAGACCTCACGCGGAGACGCGGAGGCGCGGAGATATTTGGGGTAAGATGCGGATTTAATATGTCCTGACCCTAATCAGGAAACGTCAATTTCAAATCATGGTCCAAATTGGTCTGAGCAAGGCACCGCTGCAATATGCTTCTAAGCCAAGCCATGCTGTGCTTTGCCTCGTTGTTTTCATGCCACACCATCGCCAATTCAAATTCGGGAAAATTCAAGGGAGGTTCGGCCATTTGAATGGGTAGATACCGGCTTGCGTGCACGGCGATACTGCGCGGTACAATTGCCAAACAGCCCGTTTCCGCAACCAGATGCGGTAACTGCATATAGCTGCTGATTAGCAAACGGTTATTCTGTTTCAATCCAAGCGCAAATAATTGCACCTGTTCAATGCTGGTGTGCGGTTCGGAATTTTGATAATATCCGACATGCGGACGCTGCAAATATTTTTCCAGCGATATGCCCGCTGTCAATTCGGCATCGTCGGCGCGTCCGATACACACCATCGGTTCAAAACATAAGGTTTCGGTCTGTATGGTGGATAACGCTTTTTCGTCAAAATGGCCATAGCCAAGCTGCGCACGCGGCGTGAGAACCATGTCGATTTTGCCGGAATTGAAGTCTGCGACAATGGTGCGCGAAATGGCCGTAAAACTGATTTCCACCAGCGGCGCTTCCGATGCCAATAACAATGTTAGCGGCGCTGACAGCAAAGCCATGCTATGATCGGTCATAGCGATGTGAAATTTTTCTTGCGAAACCAACGCATCGAAATGTGTTTCGAACAGCGCATCTTCTATGGAGGAAAGCGCCGTTTCCAAACCGAGCAAAAGTTTCCTGGCACGCGGTGTCAGGACCATATCCCGTCCGTTGCGCACAATAAGGTCATCGCCAAAATACCCCCGCATCAACCGTAATGTGTTGCTGAGCGCAGGTGGGGTAATATTAAGCACCGCCGCTGCTTTGGTGATGCTACCTTGCCGCAAAATTTCACGCAGCACAGGCAATGTATTCAGATTTATCTGCCGTAAGTTTTTGACTGCGACCATTTATGGCATCCTATGGGTATAATATTATTACGTGCCGGCACAATGTTACTAGGCGGCGTACAAATGCGCCAGAGATTGTTGGTTAATATAACGTAAACAACGCCTGTCGTTTTTGATGAATGTCTTGTTAAAAAATTGAAACTTCCGCTTTGCGAGGCTTTGCCCGATATATGAATTGTCAGGACGGCTTAGCCATCCCGGCAAAACTTTGAGTTGGTCCCGATGCAAAGTTTGAACAATGATTTGGAGACTGCGTGATGATGTACGAACCCACATCCATCCCGGTCAGCATGCAGTCTCCAACATTGGACATGACGATTGGTTCTGGTTTGAAGGCATAAAACAGTGATGGAAACACTTGGCCCGCTAAATGGTTCCCGCATACCCCATTTTTTGCGCAATACCCAATGTTCCGCGTCTGGTCCCGCGAGTTCGGCGGGCTAAGTGTTGCTGATGCAGGGACAATCCTGATATGCGCGGTTGGCCAAAAATCCTGATGCCAACGGCGATTAGCTACATTTAATCCAAGCAAATGAGCTGAAACTTATCTCGCAGCGCGCACATTCAGATCATGGCCAAGCGCCAGTATGCTCACGCCCAATATCGTATATAATATTTCGATATCGCCATGCGGCAGGGTTAGCGCGCCTGCCATAACGCCAATGCCCAGCGCGCCAATGGCCGCAGGCATAATGAAATTATGCTGCAAAACACCTTTGCCCAGCGCAACCAGTCCAAAAACAATGGCGAGCGCCAAACCCGCCTCGTGCACTATCGGATCAACCAATATACCGCCAGCAGTGGCCAAAAACGCAAGAATGATTGTGGTCGCAAGACAATGAACAAGGCAAATGCCGGCAAGGCTCAAGCCCAGGCTGTCCCAATTCATTTTTTTCAGTCCGGCGATCAACATACGCTTCATATGGCATGAACATGCAAAGGTTACAATATAACATTGCGAGTGCGCATGCATTTTTCTCAACTCTGTATCCGCAATAGCACAGTTGCAGTCCCGCACGGTCGGCTGCATATAAGTGCCATGAAAGATACAGTTACACAGGCTGAAAACGTCCGGCCGAATGCGATTGCCAATTGGCTGCTGGGTGTGGCCATGCTGGTTTTTTGTATGGTTGTTGTCGGCGGAATCACGCGGCTAACCGAATCAGGCCTATCCATTACCGAATGGAAACCCGTCAGCGGCACATTGCCGCCACTGAATGAAGCACAATGGCTGGACGAATTTGCCAAATACAAGGCTACCCCGGAATATCAGCAGATAAACAATGGTATGGCGATGGCCGATTTCAAGTTCATCTATTTTTGGGAATGGGCACACCGTTTTCTGGCGCGGACGGTGGGCGTCGCATTTGCCGTGCCGTTTATCTGGTTCGCGGTGAAGCGCGCCATTCCCGCCGGCTATACCAAACGTCTGCTGCCGCTATTTGCGTTGGGCGGACTGCAGGGTGCGATTGGTTGGTGGATGGTCGCATCGGGATTATCGGACCGTACCGATGTCAGCCATTTCCGGTTAGCAACGCATTTGTTGCTGGCATTGTTTATTTTGGCAGGATTGGTGTGGACGGCACTGGATTTGAAAGCGATGGCACGCAATCCAGCGGCAAAGGCAGCGCAGTTTGGCGGGTTTGCGCTGGGCGTGGCAGGGATATTATTTATCCAGCTGCTATTTGGCGCCTATGTCGCGGGGATGAATGCAGGATCGGTATCAAACAGCTGGCCGCTTATGAATGACCGCATAGTGCCGGACGGGATCGATTGGACAAACGGAACAATATTTGCCGTTTTGAATGACCCTTACCTGATCCATTTCATCCACCGCTGGTGGGCATGGGTTGCGGTTGCCGCGCTGATCCTGCTGGCGCGGCGCGTGAAAGCGGCGGAGGCAAGGCCTGCGGCAATTGCCATCCATGCTGCCTTTGGTATCCAGATATTACTGGGCATTGCCACGGTGATGACGGGCGTGAACATTACGCTGGCGGTATTACATCAGGCGGTTGGCGCGATTTTGGTGGCCAGCACGGCTTGGGGAATGCACGTGATAGGGCAGAGCAGCGCGTAGGGTATTATTTTACCCGCCTTAAAAAGCCTGCTTTTGCTTGACTAATCACATGCGAATCGTCATTAGGCCGCCTTCAAGGTTGCTGGCGAATTGCCTTTAGCCATATTCTTTGCATCGGAGGTTCGATTAGGCGACTATGAAAACGCTGTCTAAAATCACGAAATCGGTCCGTCCGCAGGATGTCGAAAAAGGCTGGGTCATCATCGATGCCGACGGTCTGGTTGTTGGCCGTGTTGCCAGCATTATCGCCAATATCCTGCGCGGCAAGACCAAGCCAATTTACACACCGCACGTTGATTGCGGCGATCATGTGATCGTCATCAATGCTGAAAAAGTCCGCTTCACTGGTAACAAGTTGAAGGACAAGCGCTATTACCGTCACACTGGTTATATCGGCGGGATCAAGGAAACATCGCCAGCCAAGATTTTGGAAGGCAAATTCCCTGAGCGCGTTTTGGAAAAAGCGGTTGAGCGGATGGTTCCACGCGGACCTTTGGGCCGCGCGCAAATGCGCGCGCTGCATGTATTCGCTGGCACTGCCCATCCTTATGATGGTCAGCAACCCACTGCGCTCGACGTCGCTTCCATGAACCGTAAGAATAAGGTGCGTGTATAATGTCAGATACTGCAAACACTCTCGCCGATCTGGAAACGATCGCTGCACCCGAAGCGCCCAAGCAAGCGCCAACACCTTTGCGTGAGCAAGTTTTGGACAAGCAAGGCCGCGCCTATGCAACCGGACGCCGTAAAGGCGCCGTTGCCCGCGTTTGGTTAAAGCCTGGCACGGGCAAAATCATCGTCAATGGCCGCGATCAGGAAGTGTATTTCGCACGTCCCACATTGCGTCTTGTCATCAACCAAGTGTTCGACATTACCGAACGCCGCGGTCAATATGACATCATGGCAACGGTAAAAGGCGGCGGACTTTCGGGCCAAGCTGGCGCGGTAAAGCATGGCATCAGCCAAGCGTTGACCCGTTATGAACCCACTTTGCG
>JANOKA010000085.1:0-23898 GCA_031418995.1 Sphingomonadales bacterium
TGGCTGTGGCTGTGATACCAATAGGTGCCATGCTGCTTCATCGGAAATTCGTAAGTAAAGCTCTCCCCCGGACCGATGCCGGGAAAGCTGATGCCGGGGACGCCGTCCATTTGGAACGGTAGCAACATGCCGTGCCAATGCACAGATGTATCCTCGGGCAGCGTGTTATGCACGATCAGCTTGACCTTCTGTCCCTCGCGCAACCGCACCAATGGCCCCGGTAGCGTCCCGTTCACGGTATAGGCATGGCCAGTTTTCTTGCCCAAAGCGAAGGAAGACTGTCCAACACTTAGCTCGATAGTATCGCCCGATACGACACCGGATTTCCCAGCTAAAGCTTGAAGTCCGTGCGACCCGCTTTTGGCCCAGGCCGGAAAAAGGTCACCTAAGGCAACTACGCCACCGGCAACGGTGGCAGCTTTCAGCAGCGCGCGCCGATTGAGTGGATGCTGAGCGGAATGAATTGCAATATTATCGGTCATAGCTTTCATACGCACCCTAAGCGCAAAGCCCTCACATTCAACTTAGAATTTCGTCCAATTTTATGCGCGCCCGGTAAAGCCGCGTTTCGACCGCTTTCGCGCTTATTCCAAGCAATAAGGCCGTATCCGCTTCAGATACATCTTCTATCGTGCGCAAGACAAGCACTTCGCGCAGCTTATGGGGTAGGTCAGTAATCGCTTTCATAACCCGCGCTAGCTCGGCGCGCTGTTCTGTTGCTTCGTCTTGCAGCGGGTCTTTGTTTGCTAGAGCAAAAGCTTCGTCCAAACCTACGGCGCGTGTAAAAAAGGCACGGACTTTCCGCCGCCGCGCCCAATCGCGGGCCTTGTTGATGGCGATGCGCGCCATCCACGCCTGAAACGGGCGTTCTGGGTCATAGCGTTGCAACGCTGCAAATGCGGCAACAAAGGCTTCCTGCGTGATGTCGATCGCCGCGTCGCTATCACGGACAAGGCCGCGCACAAGCCGGAAGACCGGTTCGCGATGCCGTTCGAGCAATCGGCGATAGCCGTCTTCGACCCCGGCTAAGGCAAGGCATGTCAAATCCGCATCGGAAGAATCTGATGCGGCCTGTCTCACTTGTTGTCGCCGGTCAGCGCCTTTGTAACGGTTGCATCAAATGTTCGCGCCTGCTCAGCCGTCAACGTGGCGCGCATCGCAAACAGATGCTGGAGCGTCTCCTTTTGCATTTCACCCATCACATGATGAACATGATCCACGGCAGCGGTGACTTGGACGCCATAACCATGTTCAGCCTCGATAGCAGCGGCAAGCCGCGCATTGGCGGCACGCATTTCAAGCTCCATTGCCTGCTTGGCGATAGCGTGCTGTTTTTCCAATGCCTCAATCTTCGCGTGCTGCTCGCTTGAGAGTTTTAGCCGCTCGTGCAGTAATTTGTGGACTTCGGTTTCATTCGGGCGTTCGGCGACAAAGACATGCCGCGCTGCAAAGACACCGCTAACCGAAGCAAAAAAAGCAACGATGGCAATCAGCAGCAGCCAGCGCCCACGGGTCACTTGCTGCCATCCAGCAGATTGGATGGGGCGAGTGCAGACACAGACGTCAAAGCAAGCGGCGATTCGCCAGCAATTGCCGGTGCAGACGTCATCGCGCCGCTCGCTAGCCCGATGCCAAGGGCAATTGCGCCGCAGGCACCAAGCGCGGTGCGCGAAACCGAACTCATTTGCTGCCGCTCGCGCAAGCCAGCAAGGACAGCATCGTCAATCAAGCACAATGCGTCTGGCATCGGCAGATCGCGCAACTCAGCCAGCAGCGTTTCGTTCAAAGTCATCAATTTACTCCTTACACTCAGATACGCAGCCCAAGCCCTTTTCCCTCAAATTTGATTTTGAGGGTAAATCTTGCGACTTGCGTAATTACAGTGAACATAACACTCAAGGAGAATGAACAATGCGCAATCTCAACATCGTATCGCTGCTTGCTGCAACCGCGCTGGCCGCATCGCCCGCGGCGGTATTCGCCCATGCCAAGATGGTATCGTCGGCGCCTGCAGTAAACGCCACAGTCGCCAAGCCGTCTAAGATCACCCTCACATATAACGAAAAACTGACTGGCCCGACAGTCAAAGTCGAATTGTTCATGACCGGTATGGCCAAAGGCATGTCGCATGACGGCGGCATGGATCACAGCAAAATGGATCATAGCAAAATGGCGGGCGGAAAAATGGATCACGGCGCGATGGCTGACCATGCGCCGATGAAAATTGCTGCAACCTCTAGGCTCGGCAAAGATGGTAAGTCGGTAACTTTGACGCCAAAGCGCGCTTTATCCGCGGGCAAATACAAGGTGATCTGGACGGCGGCCGGTGCTGATATGCACAAGATGACTGGGAATTATAGTTTTACCGTAAAGTGAGATGGAACTTGCAGGCATCGTAATTCGCCTGCTGGTTTACCTCCAGAGCGGATTGTTACTTGGCGCCGTGCTATTTTGGGCATCGTGGAACGGACAAGCGCGGTTTGCAGCCGTTTGTCTCGCAGCTGCGGGCATCGTATTGGCTGCGATCACGATGCTGATACTATCAGCATCATTTTCTGAGGAAGGTGCGTTTTTCGATGCGCCGACCCTTTGGATGTTGGTGACGCAAACTGCGATAGGATGGGCGGCGATTGCCAGGGTCACAGCCTTTGTGCTTTTGATCGTTTGCATGCTAACGGACGCGCCGCGCCATTTTGCCAGCATGATAGTTTTCATTGCAGTTGGCTCGCTTGGCTGGAACGGTCATGGCGCAATGACAGATGGCGGCATTGGATTGTTTCATCTCGCAGGAAATATTTTGCATTTGATTGCTGGTCTTTGCTGGTTTGGCGCGATTACAGCATTTCTATGGGCGGCAATGCGGCCAAAACGCGCTGCGTTGGCGCTGTCCGCAGACCTTGAAAGATTTGCAAAAACAGGGACGTTTTTGGTTGCCATTCTACTTGCAACAGGGATTGCGAACACATTTTTTATTGTTGGATGGGCAGGGCTTTCGAGGCTGGTCGATACAGACTACGGGCACCTTCTGCTCATCAAGATATTGCTGTTTATATGCATGCTTGCCGCCGCCGCCGCGAACCGTTTCTGGCTGTAGCCACGCCTTGCTGCATCCGCATCATTCGCTGTGCTGCGGGTCAGCTTGAGCGCGGAACTAATCCTTGGCGCGGGCGTTTTGGCTCTGATAGCTTTGATTGGTACGCTCGATCCCACCAGATAAAGGAATATCAATGGCAAACCAGTCAAACCGCCCAAACCGCCCAAATCGCAGCGCAACGCTTTACCGCATGGTTATGGCGGATCACACTTGTCCCTATGGCGTGAAAGCCAAAGACCTGCTCCGCCGCGAAGGTTTCGAGGTAGAAGATATCCACTTGAAGACGCGTGAGGAAACCGACGCGTTCAAGGCCAAATACGACGTGAAGACGACGCCGCAAACCTTCATCGGTGGCGAACGGATTGGCGGATATGACGATCTGCGCCGCCATTTCGGAAAGCGCGTCGCGGACCCAAGTGCAACAAGCTATCGCCCGGTTGTTGCAGTCTTCGCAATGACCGCAGCTATGGCAGTGGCAGCCAGCTACGCCATTTCTGGTCAGCTTTTGACGTTCCGCGCTGCTGAATGGTTCATCGCTTTCTCCATGGCGGTGCTGGCACTGCTTAAACTTCAGAATATTGAGAAGTTTTCGGCGATGTTTCTCAATTACGATCTACTCGCCAAGCGCTGGGTACCATATAGCTATATTTATCCGTTCGCCGAAGGGCTGGCTGGTATCTTGATGGTCGCCGGCGCATTAAATTGGCTCTCGATTCCCGTCGCATTGTTCATCGGCACAATTGGTGCAGTGTCTGTGGTCAAGGCAGTCTATATTGACAAGCGCGCACTGAAATGTGCCTGCGTCGGGGGTGACAGCAACGTGCCACTGGGCTTCATTTCGCTGACCGAGAATCTGATGATGATCGCGATGGCTGTTTGGATGCTGGCTCGGCATTCCTGAGCGTAGAATTTGATCTCTTACCGATGGCCGCCTGATATAAATCGGCATTCAATGCTGTGTTTGGAAAGGATAGCAATTACGGATATTCTGCTAATAGCATCTTTTATTGGGTGTATCATGGTTCGCGGCAATGTAGGACCGTTTCATTGATACCGTCGACATCATTCCATTCGCTTTCGATAAATAACGAGCCTTTGCCTTTGTTGTGCCATGTGCGGCGTTTGTCAGACTGTTTTTCAGCTGAATTGTCATAACGCGCGCCTGAACCCGACACGGTTTGCGACAACAGGTATTTTTCACCGTCCATTTCCAGACGCACAATGGGTGTATCGGTATCATTGCCCAGATAGGTTGCGCGCGCCGTCCGGCCATCTTTACATTGATACGTGACCGCCGCTGGTGTCGCGGATGCGGCAACCTCCGCTTTGGGCGCTGTACATGCAGGCAAAAACGCATTCAGGGATTTCGCAGCATTGGCGAGCGAAATGCGCTGCTTGGTGGCATCGCGGCCTTGCCCGATCTGGATATAGGCCCAACTGCCCGCCTTCATTTCAGCGAACATCGGATCGTTCGTGTTTTGAACAATTTGGAAGCCTTCAAATTGTCCGGCCGGAATATACTTTGCTTTATACTCCCGAGTTTTTCCAGATTTGTCGGTTTCGAATTTAAAGGTTGCGCTGTTGCCTTTCATGTTTTTCGGCGGCGCGAAATAGACCTGCGTTGTTACACGGCCGCCCGCCTCGCAACTCGACGACCAGGCGACATCATCCGTTTCGGGAACGCTGAGGGAAAAGTTTGGTTGATAGTCGTCGTCGCGCTTGCCGCTGCCGGACCATTTATACGGCGCGGGCAATTGCTCAAAACCGTTGGCGCTCCATTCAAAGGCGAGCGATTGGCCGGGATCGGCGCCTGCCTTCTGCGTATCGGCATTTTTGCCATTGGCCAAATTTGCGTTCGCCGCCTGATCTTTGGGAGATTTGTCGCCGGAGCAGGCCTGCAAAACAAAAGCTGCTACGGTAAAGCCCACCAGAACGGTAAAATTGTTAGATTTCAACATGACTTTCTCTCTTTGGGTTCTTTAGTTCAATGCCGAGCCACCTGAAAAAATTGCAGTTGGCTCGGCCGTTATTCCAAGGCTGGACGTAAGGTCAGTTGGCCCGGTTATTAAAATATTGCGTTTTTGCGCAAACGCCGCTGGTTACAGCTTCCCAGCCTCCAGTATAGTCGTTGACATCGGTCGAAAGACACCAGCCGCCACCGTTGTCGCGGCCTTCCCAGATGAAAAGACTACCATTTTTATATGCCTTAACCTGATCGATATACATGCCGTCATTGCCGTCGGTCGAAACCCGAATGCCATCCACATTTTTACCCACAACGGTGGCGGTGGCTGTTAGATATCCTTTGGAAAAGACGCCGCAATCCGAGGCTGATCCACTGATGACTTGTGATCCGACCGCTGCGTTGCCACTCATGAATTCAACTGTGATGTTATTAGCAGTAGCTGTATCTTGCAGAGAACTATGACAGAAATCTATTTCTGCACTGTACGCAGCGATGTTATTTTGAGCGACAATCCACGCAAGCGAACCAGGTGGGGCCGCATTAGGTGCTGCTTGTCTTGCGTCAGCAGCGGCCTGATTTGCGGTCGCAGCACGTTGGGCCGCAAAGGTACTCTTGGCTCCGGTCATCGGGTTGAGCATGACCAGATAGTTGCCATAGTTGCTGAAATTATAGTATACAGCAGGGTTACTGGATGGATTGTTTACTGGAAAAATCTCCGTAGTGACCGAACTAGGATCCGATGCTGCAAAATCTGGAGCGCCATTATAATTGCGGGCCAGCCAAGTGCCCGCAAGTGCAGGCTTGCCGCACCAATTCTTGAACGCAGTATAAACCTGACTGAGATCACCTGAAGGCCAGCCGCTGTTGGTACCATAACGGGAAGGCTGGTCGGTAGTGATTAGGCCACGTTCCAATCGACTAAACGCATATTGGCAATCACCGACTTTGAAACCTTGATTGTCGAACTCAGCGTCCTTGTCGTAGAAGGTAAGCAGGACGTTCCAATCGCGGGTGCCCTCCGGTAGGATCAAACGAACATTTCCGCCACCAATGGCATAGTGATTGTCAAAGCCACGGACACCATCATATTTGACAGCTACCCAGTTATGATAAGGGTATCTGGCATCCAAAGTCTTAACTAACGAATCGGCTGTTTTGAGTGTCTCCAGATTATCCTTCAAATATGCCAGTGCTGAATCCATCCGTTGTCCTGGTTTACTGTATTTGTTTAGAACCAGTGACAGCGCTTGCGTGCAGCCATTAATCAATGTGTCATGGTCTTTCATGACAACTCGTGCCTCTGCTTCGATTTCATCTGAAGAAAGATTACGGTCATTGTTCAATGTTGTGTTTAAGACGTGATAAGATCCAGAAAGAAGACGTGCCTCATTCATCGCATCAAGCATATAATGACCAATACCCGCTATTTCCCTGATATCACCAAAATTAGCTGCTGCTACCTGTTCAAGCAGACCAGCTGTACATTTTCTGGAAGCCGCGACTGATGTATTGGTAAATAAGTTGCCCTGAACATTTTTTACATTACTCGTGTTGGGGTTGCTGCCCATTTTACGAAACGTCTCTAGCTCTCGCCGTGCTCCTTCTATTAGAATTCGGTATCCCTCGACGGATTCCTTTTGGTTTGCTACATCAACTTTGTTTATTATTGTCATAGTTGCAGTATCAAGCTTTGCGCTCAGGTTATCGATTTTTCCGTTGGTTTTTTCGAACTCCTTTAAGATTATATCAAGATCGCTAGGCTGACCGATTGTAGAAAGTTCCATGACCGCTGATAAGAACCCCAGATAAGGTGCGACGTCTGAAATTGCTCCTGCTAAACGCTTAAGGCCTTGGAGGGCCTTTGTAGTGTTCTCACCTGTTAGTGTTTCGATTGTATCGTTTATGTCCTTGACCTTGTCTGCAATATTTGATGTTTGCCCCACTATCTCTCCGCTAGACTGTGCATGTGCAGCCGACATCGGCGCCGCCAGCAATGAGACCGCCACTGCCGCTTTGGCTAAACGCGAGAATCTTCCGCTTTTGTGGGTTAATGAAGTAGAGCTATAAAAACCGCCTAAATTTCTATATTGTGTCATACGTTCCTCCTGAAATTTGCGCTGCCGAATAATTAGGGAGCCAAACAGTAGCTGGTGCAGTGCCTCGCCCTTACCGAACGACGTCAATGTTAAGGGGGCAAGCATTGGCAATACAATCACCCGATCAGGTGATGGCGTCGCAGGAACAATGGGCGTAGTTGACTTGTTCAATCCAAACCCGGCGACGAAGCCAAAGGAGATGCAAATGATCCGAGTTGCCGTCATTGAAGATGATCCGGTGATGCGCGATTTGCTGGGCGATTCGATCAATGCCTGTGACGATATGATGCTGACCGCGACGGCGGATAATGTCGCTAACGCAAGCGGAATGATCGAAGCGGGCGGTTATGACGTATTGCTGTGTGATCTGGGCCTGCCAGACGGCAACGGCGTAACACTGATCCGCCAAGAGGCGCAGACCGGGCGTGATACCGATATTTTGGTCATCACCATCTTTGCCAACCAGAACAAGGTTCTCGACGCAATCCGCGCCGGTGCGCGCGGCTATTTGTTAAAAGATGAACGGATAGAGGATTGCATCGAGGCGATCCGTAATATCCGCTGTGGCGGTTCACCGATCAGTCCGATCATTGCCCGGCAGTTATTGGGGCAGATCAAGCCGGATCCTGCGGACGTGCCAGTGCCCTTGGCTTCACCGTTATCCGAGCGCGAGTATGAAGTGTTGAATTTGCTGTCGCGTGGCTTTTCCAACGCCGAATGTGCGGAGATATTGACGGTCTCTTCCAATACGATTGGCACGCATGTAAAAAACATATATCGTAAACTAGAGGTCAACAGCCGTGCGGAGGCCCTGTTTGAAGCATCATCGCAAGGATTATTATCGCGCAATTAAGATAATGCTCGCGCTTCTGGTGTTTACGCTCCTGCCGGCACAGATTGTTTACGCCCAGTCCGGCCAAGAATATAAAAAAGCGCAGACCGAAAACGGCGCGGTTCTGGAATTTGTCCGGGGTGATTATGTCCTTTCAGATGGCATCAGCCTTTTGCCTCAAGGCGGATGGGTCAACCACATAACCCCCCACATTTTCCGGATGCAGGATACAGATTGGCGGACAGGAGATTATCATACATTGTGGGGGCGGTTCTCGTTTGACCGCGCAGATTTAGGCGATGGCCCTATTGCCCTATACACGGTCAGTACGCGGAACCAGTTCACCGTCCATGTGAACGGCGCCGAGATTTACCGGAACTATGCCGCGAATTCCGACCAGAAGAGTTCATGGTACAGACCGTTCCTTGTCCCTCTACCCGAAACTTCGCTTAAACAGGGTATGAACGAAATCACCATTCGCGCTTTTTCTCAGGAATCGGTCGGCATTGGCAGGGTTGTTTTGGGATCGCATCCGCCCATCCAATCACTTTATAGCGCGCAATATTTTCGCAGGATTACGCTGCCCATAGTTGCCAATTCTGCAATGATCGTGCTCGGCGGATTTGCGTTTATGCTGTGGCTCGGCCGCCGCCGAGAAACCGAGCTGCTGTATTTTTCGATGACAACGCTGCTCTGGTTCCTTCGCAATTATCAATATTTTTCCGAAGTTACGCCGTTTCATCTAGCGACATTCAACGCGTTGACGGTTGCCGCAACCTACTTCACTCTGGTCGCCACCTATGGATTTTACAGCAGCTATCTGAAAATTGGTAATACAAGAAGGGTTGTGTTCTGGCTTTTCCTGTTCGGCATAGCATTGCACATAGTTCACTGGTATTTCCGGCTTTCCAATAACTATCTTTACGCCCCCGCGACCATGATTGCGTTGGGGATCGCGTTTCTGGGATGGCGTGAGCTGATACAGAAGCGAACGGCAGGCAGTGCGATGGTGTTCTTTGTGATGTTTGTGATCCCGATGACCGGTATCTATGATTTTTTGCTCGCGGCCCGCGGGTCCGGCTGGAATGGGAATGACAGTTATATCTCGCTGTTTACTGGCTTTCTTTATAGCGTTGCATTCCTCCTGACATTTGGACGACGCGCGGTTTCGGCATTTTCGGGGCTCGAAGTTGCTAATGTAACACTCGAACACCGCATCGCCGAAACGCGCGCGGAACTCGCGCAAAGTGAAGCCGCGCGTCAGGAATTGGTGGTTGGCAGTGCGATTGCCGGCGAACGCGAACGGTTGATGCAGGAAATGCACGATGGTATCGGCTCCAACCTGATCACCGCTCTTGCCGTTGCGCGGCAACAAAAACAGCCTGCCAGTACGATCAAAACACTACGCCGTGCACTGGCTGACCTTAAGATTACTGTCGATTCTCTGGAGCCAGTTGAAGGCGATTTGGTAGCATTAATCGGCAATCTGCGTCACCGAATGGCGGGGGATTTACGAGATGCCGGGATAGCTTGCAAATGGAACGCGCAACCCTGCGGACCACTGCCCTGGCTTGATGCCACCAATGCGTTGCATGTGTTACGCATTTTCCAGGAAGCCATAGGCAATGTGCTGACGCATTCGGGCGCCACCGAAATGCGGATTGGTTGCATGGAAAAAGAGCATGAGGGCGTTGCAGGCATCGTAAGCTATGTGGCTGACAATGGATGCGGCTTTGCCATTGACGTTGACGATACGCACGGCAAGGGCGTGTCTAACATCCACGCACGCGCGACGTCGCTACACGGGATGCTCCATTACGAAACTAATGCGGGAACGGGAACAACGGTGACGCTTTGGCTTCCCTATGATCGGCCAGCGCTATAGCAGGCGATCTTCCGGTTTATCCGAATTGCCATGGAATTGTACTGGGAGCGCAGCCGCCAAAAAATAGTTTGCCGGTAATTTCTAACACTGTTTGTCATCATTCTAACGACCGTTGTAACGGGTAAATCTCTCTGAATTATTTATGACTCCATCGTGAAGCAATGGATGAATAGGGATTTTGGGGGATAGCAGGTGAAGGCTTTTGGAATATATGCGGGCCAGCTTGGATTAGTGGTTGCAGCGCTTGCAGCTTCTATCGATCCTGCCCTTGCTACCGCCGATGAAATGGTGATGCGGGCAGTGGAGTTACATGTGGAGGGTAAAGCAGAAGAAGCGTTTGCCCTTTTGCAGGCCCATGAAACGAAAAGGGCAGGCGATCCTGATTTTGACTATGCACTGGGTATTTCAGCGGCCGATTCCGGAAGGTCTGGCCATGCAATTGCGGCACTTCAGCGCGTATTGGCGGTTCAGCCGGATAACGCGCAGGCCCGCGCTGAAATCGCCCGCGTCTATGCAATGGCAGGCGATATTGACACCGCCAAAACAGAATTTGACACCGTTATTGCAGACCCCTCGCTTCCCGATCCGGTGCGCCAGCAACTGAACAGATTGTCTCGAAAATATGGTCAGGCAATGCGCGGCGGGCCAAGCCGCCTGAACGGATTTGTTGATTTGGAAAGCGGCTATGATAGCAACGTAAATGCAGCGACATCGGCCACTTCGATCACTCTGCCTGTTTTTGCTTTTCTGGGGCCAGCGACGCTGGGCGGCGGCGCTACTCGGCAAAGCGAGGCATTTGCGCAGGTGCAGGGTGGGCTGAGTGCAGAGGCTCCGGTATCGCGGCAAACCAAAATATTTGGATCGGCGCTTGGTTTGTGGCGCAATGCCCTGAATGGCAAAGCGTTCGATCAGGGTGCGGCAACCGGCACTGTGGGCGTTGCCCGCACCTCGGTTAAGGGACATGTTCTATCGCTGTCGGGTCAAGGGCAGCAATTCTGGCTGGCACGTGAGGGATACCGTGCCTCCTATGGCGCGATTGGCCAATATACGCGCCGATTAAAAAGCGGCGATGCGCTGTCTTTTGCAGCGCAATATGCCACAATTGATTACAAAACAGACGCCTTGCGCGATGCAAACCGATATACCGGAACGATCAGTTATGCAGGTAAAAAAGTATATGCCTCCCTTGGCGGCGGCAAAGAAGATACGCGCCGCGTGGGCGGACGTCACCTTGGTTACTGGTTGGCAACTGCACAAGCCGGAACCGAGCATCCGCTGTCAGATAGGTTTTCATTGATCGCAGGGGTAAATGCGGAGCGCCGCAGCTATGACGGCAAGGATCCCTTATTTACAAAAGGCAGGCGCGACACACAATTTGATGCGTCATTCAGCTTGCGGGCAATTGTAGCCGACGGCCTGACCCTTCGGCCGCGCGTCACCTACACGCGGAACAAAAGTAACTTAGCGCTGTACGATTATGACCGTTTCACCGCGTCCATTTCCCTTCGGAAGGAGTTTTAATCATGGCCCTTTGCAAATTCCGCAACGCTTTGCTGGTGACATCGGTTCTTTCTGGACTAGTTATATTGCCAGGCCCAGCTTACGCCCAATCATCGGCTCCGACCGTCATGTTTTCAACGGGCACGCGTTCTGGCGGGGATGCTTTACGCGCTGGCGAAGCCATATTGGGTGAAGTTCAAATTTTGGGCGGCATCACGCAATTACGAACAGCTGACGGTGATATTGTTTCGGTGGTGGGTGACAGCCGATTTTCGTCAGATGGTCAAAATGTATCAATCGACGAAGGCCGCTTTACGGTCATCGCAGGCAGCGACGGCACAGCAAATGTGCGCGTCAACGGTGATATGGTTGTGGCCGTTAATGGCAGCAATGCTAGTGCCAGCTTTTCAGTTGATGCCCTTGGCTTGCTCACGGGCCGGGGGCTCGGCGGCAACGTAAGCGTTACAACAGGCGGAATTACCCGCAGTTTTGATATTGGCGAAGCGTTTCGTGCCGCCCTTGGTCAATTGCCAACACAAACCATAACCGCAGGCGCGCAGCCCGTGTCGGCGGATATCATTTATACCTTGCCCGGTTTTAACGTCGGACAGAATCCTACACTCACCAATATATCTGGCGGTTCCGCGCTTGAATTGTTCCAGCAGGCATTGGCTGTTGCAGGCAATAGCGGCGGTTATAATTTCGCCGAAGCGTCGCAAGCATTTGTAAATGCCAATCTGGCATCGGTTGAAAGTGGCGGCGCACTTGGCGCGTTTAATCTGGGCCAAGCGCAGTCGGTCTTGGCCGCCTATATTTCCTCTTTGGCAGTCGGCGAAGCTCCCGTGACGTCCGGTTTAACAGTGGCGCAACTACAAACTTATCTGATTTTTCTGCGCAATGCCGGGTTTACTGACACGTTGGATGCGGCAACACGCGCCCAGTTGACGGCTTATTTTGCATTTATCGACAATGGCGGCGTTTTTGGCCAACCGATTGCAGTCGAACCACCACCACCGCCGCCACCACCGCCACCACCACCACCACCACCACCGCCACCACCACCACCACCACCGCCGCCACCACCGCCACCACCGCCACCACCGCCACCGCCACCGCCGCCGCCGCCACCGCCGCCGCCGACGGGTGTTACGCCAGCGGATTTGACGATTACGACTTTCTTTGGCGCAACAGCCGTCATGCGGAGCGGCGATGGTTTTATCGGCGCAGGACAAACCCTTTCCATTGGTGTTGATAGCTCCGGCGTGGCACGCGGATTTGGTGACACACCCCAAGTCATTTTCTCAGGCGATGCTCTAAACGTCCAGAGCAGCACATTGGCCGGGGGGGCCTGGCGGATTGGGCGATTGACCAATGGTACATATGGCAATAGCAGTTTCTCGGCGGGCTTCGGTCCAAATGACGCGGTATTTTATGGCTTGGTTACTGAACGACCATCGTTCGTCCCAACGACCGGGACCGCAACATACGGCCTGTTGGCGTTCACGCCGCCTGCATATATTGATGGATCAGTCGTCACGAATGCGGCGTTGTATGGCGGTATCGTCATAAGCTTTGCATCGACACCATTGTTCGGCATCGAAGGCACGCTATTGCTAGACGACGATGGCGTATCCCGCCGATATGATTTCACATCGAACGGCGGGCTAGCCAATCCGTCGGCCGCTGTTTCAAACCGCAATGGCACTATTGCGCTGGATGCAAATGCAGGCGTCGTCACAACCGATCCGCGCTGTGCTGGCGGGTCATGCCGGTTTACCACAGGATTGGCCCTCGGCGGCGCAAATGCAAACTTGCTGGCGGGCGTATATGGCCTATTTACCAACAGCGGAGGCAGCTTTCTTGCAGGCGCGGCTGTATATCAGGACGGCGCGGCATTAACCACTGCACCTGCGCAAGGCGGCGTTGCTGGCTATACATTGCTTGGTTACAGCAATGTGGCCCCCGGCATACAAACAGGTGTTACTATTCTGCCAGCGTCTGGCGGCGGCATTGACGGCTTTCGCACAAGTACAGCCAATACAACACGCGGCAGCGCAACCAACACCGATAGCGGCAATATTGGCGATCTTATTGGCTGGACACGCTGGGTTTCGGGGACAACCGAAAGCACCGCAACGCAAAATGTCCGTACCTTGACGGCAAATCACGGCGGAATGATTTGGGGCCAGCCTGCAACGAATTTGCCTACTACAGGCACAGCGAATTACAGCCTGTCTGGCGGCACGGCTCCCTCCTTTGGCGATCGGCTGGGAACGCTTGATGGCGCGCGATTGGCCGTCGCCTTTGACACATTGCGCGTCGGGATTGAAGCCACTTTGCTGGATGGTAGCACTACGTATCAAATTTCCAGCACTGGCGGCGTTGCTGCGCCTTCCATGGTTTTGGATCCGGCGAGCATGCGGTTTTCTGCGGGCGGGACCGGAGCCAGCGTCTCTGGCGGTGTCTGTTCAACGGCGATGTGCAGTTTGCGCATCAATGGCTTGCTGGTTGGGACAGGCGCCAGCAACGCCGCTGTCGCCTATACCTTTGGCGACGGCACAGCGGCGGGTCTATCTGCCAATGGCGTGATCGCCTTTACCAGGGGGCCGTAATCCTTTGCCATTAACTCCGATGACAAACATCATTGTGCGCTGCGGCAACATCACATTCCATTTTTTAATCACAATAGAGGAAATGACATGACATATATTAATCGAAATATCACGGGCAGCATCGCATTACTGGCACTTATTTCAGCACCCACCGCCGGAGCGCAGGTTTCTACGCCCGCAGCTGAACCGGCCTTTGCTGTTGCAAAAGCATCGGATACGACGTTGACCTGCGGGCAACTGGCAATGGAGATAATGAAGACGGCCAATTTGGTCGCGGCATCTGCAACATCGGTTGCACCGTCAGCGCCTGCCCCCACTGCGGCGGCAGTTGACGTACCGGGCGCAAATGCGTTGGCATCCGCCATAAATCAAGCGCAGCTGAATAATCAATTGGGCAATCTTCAACTGCAAGCCGCGCGCGCCGGGATAAATCCGGGCACATCCAGCGCGGCCATCGGCGGCCTTGCCGCATTGGCCGCAGCCGCATCATCCGGCGAAGGTGCAGCAGAAGGCGCAAAACAAGCTGCGGCTAATATGGCGAGCCAAAAGCTGGCGCAAGTCGTTCCGGGCGGCGCGTTGATCGGCGGTTTGGTCGGCGGATTATTCGGCAAGAAGAAAAAGGCGAAAGCCGTCGCGGTGGTAGCCGATCCGAACGCAGTTCCAGTCGGTCAAATGATGCAATTGGGTCAGCAGCGGATGGCGTTTTTGCAATCACTTTCCGTCAGCAAAAGCTGCAATTAATTGACGTTTTGACAGCGTGTGTCCTTTTAACAAAGAACCACAGGAAAGAATGTAAAAGTTTGTTTTTGAACCTTGCGCGCGCGACCCGTGCAGGATTCAAATACAGGGAGACGGTGTTGCTGCAATGTCAGCAGCACCGTTTTTCTTCATCAATCCTCAATCAGGATAAACGGCGCCCAGATCGCGGGATGGGCCCCGCCGAGAACTTTGCTATCCCGCATCAACGCAAGTGATGCTTGGCGCAAAGCTTCTGGCTTGCTTAAACCGCGCGCAGAACCCTTTACGCTTTCAACCGTAAGCCGGGCTGCCGCGTCATCGCGCACGGGCCAATGTGAGAGAAGAAAACTGCGCGCCCCGGCTAATCTGAAGGCACGCGCTAATCCGGAATACGAAGGCGCAGAGGCATTCAGCCCCGCACCGCTATTGCATGCAGACAGGATTACCCAGTCCGCTGGAATATTCATTTGGGCAATCTCGGTCGCGGTTAGGTACCCATCGTTGAGTTCCGATGCCAAATCGGGCGCAGTCAGGACCAAAGCGGGTTCGCTTAATCCATTGCGCTCTCCGCTGGTCAAGCCATGCGTTGCAAATGCGACAACCGAATACGGCAAAAAATCAAATGCCTTAACAGCTTGTTCGTTTGCATTTTCGCCTGTCATCACCAAATTTCCCGTCTGCCCCAAGGCACCGGAAATTGCCGCCAGCTCTGCGCGCGCTTTAGGTAAGTTTGGTAAATCACCATCCGGCAAGTCCGGTGCACCGATCCCTGCAAACAGGATGGTTGAAATTGTTTTGCTTTGGGTCCTTGGCAATGCAAAATCCGAAATGACCGATATGGCGTGGTCCCGGATCAGCCAAGCCTGTTTGGCCAGGCTTTTGCGTTTATTGGGCGGCTGACTAATCAGCAATGACGGCGGTATTGATGAAATCGGGCCGCTTGCCGGGAATAACCATTCCGTTTTCTGTGATATTTTCTTTTGCAAATCTCCGGGTAGTACGGCCGCGAACAGACCGAAAGCGGCGCTCGTATCAAAATCGGCATTTGCGGGATTGGCCGCGCTACGCGCATCGTCAATGCTACGGCGGATACGGGCAACCAGCTTTGCAATATCGCGGTTGCTGCCAACGCCTTCTGCCCAAAATACGTCAGTCGAGGTGACAGCTAAAGTCGCAGTGCGATCAGATAAACTTAACGGAATTATCAAGGCCTGATGGACAGCCATGCGCGCTTGAATTGTGTCCAACGAAACAGGGCTAGGGCGACCCAATGCAGCAAAGCGCGGGAATTGCGTCGCAATTTTCGTGTTCAGTTCTGCAATATCCGCCAGTTGTGCTTTCAGCTTCGTCCCTATGACTAGCGGATCGCCCGTGCCGCTCCCTTCGGCCTGCGCCAATTCGGTTTGCAGTGTGCGTTGGCCGGACCGCGCCTTACGCAATTGGCCGACAAGGGCGCTCAGGCCTTCATCATTCCCTTCTGCCCGTGCATTCAATTCGGCGTTGACCAACGTGAGTTCGGAAAGCGACGCCAATTGTGCGGCGCGCACAGCCGCATCCATTTTACCCGCGCGCAAAGCAACATACGCAAAATCGCTAAACCCCCGCGTCATGACTTGCGAAAATGAGACCATATCGGAGCGTTTTGACGCCAGATCCAGCTGGCGATCTTCAAGCGATTTTGCCGCTACCTCCGCCACCGTGAACGCCTGGGCAATCTGCCCATCCCGGTCCAGCATGCGTGCAAAATCCGTTTGCGCCGCTATAGTCGCGCGGTGCTGCGGTCCCAAAGCCGCCGTCAATTTTGTTATTGTTGCTTTCCCAAGCGGCAGCGCTTCGGCGTTTCGGCCCAATATGGAAAGCAGGCGTGCAATATGCCGTTCGGCTTGCGGTATCGATTCATGCTCTGGTTTCAGATGGGCTTGCAGTTCGGCAAGCGCGGTTTGCTGGACAGCCAGAGCAGCGGTAAAATCACCGCGCTTTTCCAGAACCACGCCCAGATTGACCCAGCTATTTCCGCGCAATTCTGGGTTAGACCCTTCGCCGCCAACACGGTGGATAAAATCGGCGGCTTGCCGGAATACAGCCTCGCTCTCCTCCAGTTTTCCTTGCAGTTCTAATATCCGCGCCAGCAAAGATAGCGGGTAATATACATTGATATCATCATCGCCGTAGGTCGCCCGTTCGACATCGATTTCTCGGCGGATAATATCCTCGGCCTCGGCATACCGTCCTAGCTGCATCAACGCGCCGCCAGAACCATTAAGTGCCATAGCAACAACTGTGCTTTCACGCGGCAGATTGGCGTAGGCGAGCGTTGCGGCTTGCCGCATAATCTCCCATGCATCGTCATCGTCTAGATTATACCGGAATATTCCGCACGCCATCATGCTGGACGCGACCATTGAGTCGGTTGGCGGCAGATGCTTTTGCGCGCGTTCGGATGATAAGCACATCAGGCGGGCCGCCTCGATATAATCGCCCTTTGCATATTCCAGCATCGCCAGACTGTTATACGGCAGCGCCATTGCACCGCTATCTTCGCCGCCTTGCCTGCGGATAAGCGCCGCCGCTTTGTCGCCATATTTCTTGGCTTCATCTAACCGATTAAGGTCGGTTAGCAGCAGGGATTGATAAGACGCCAGTTCTGCCGCAAATGGCAGGTTTGGAGGGGAATGTTTTTCGGCCAATTGTGCTTCTTCCCAACCTTTTGCGTATTCTTTGGCATGATATAACGCGATTGCCATCCGCATATGCATTTCCGCGCGCAGTTCCACAGGTGTTTGCGCGTCGTTTAATACAGGTGCGGCAAATGCGGTCCACGCCGCCAATTCGGTTCCGGGTTTACTCCGCCGGTCCCGTTTGCGCATGTCATCAAGCGGGCTAGCCAAAGCCGGGGCCGTCATGGACAGCAATATAAAAGCGCAAATCAGGCGGCGAGTGAACATGTCTATATCCCCTGTAAATTCATGTACAGTTACGTTCCTAACAGTATTTGTCACATCCAACAGCGATGTTTTTTGATAACATCAACGTAATGGACATGATAAGCTGGAATACTAACAATAAGGCTTCGCCGCCGATGGCAGATTTGAATATACTTTACGTAGAAGATGATCCCGTTGCAGGGCAAAGCGTGACAGCTTTGATGGCCGCAGAAGGAGACGCTGTAACGTGGGTTTCTGACGGGAACGAAGGTATGCAGGTTGCTGCCTCGGGGTCGTTTGATGTCATTATACTTGATCGCAATCTGCCGGGTATTGACGGCATCGCTATTGCTGCCCGGTTGCGAAGTGCAGGGATCACCACACCGTTGTTGATGCTATCGGCGCTTGGCCGAAGCGAGAACCGGATTGAGGGGCTGGATGCGGGCGTCGATGATTATCTCGCCAAACCATTTGAACCCGCCGAACTTGTCGCGCGGGTACGCGCACTACACCGCCGCACAGCGAACCAATCGCATAGTCCAATCATCATATTTGGTGATATGGAATGCCATATCAAGGCGCGAACCGTGCACCGGGACGGACGGCACATACCGCTAAGTCCCAAAGAGTTCACGCTGTTCAAATATTTCATCGATCATGCTGGCGATGTTGTAACCCGGGAAATGCTGCTGCGCGATGTGTGGAATCTCGGCTTTGATCCGGAAACCAATGTCATTGATGTCAACGTCGGCAGGTTGCGGCGCAAGCTTGAGGAGGGGAATGAAACCCCGGTGCTGGAAACCATATGGGGCACTGGCTACCGCTTGGTCAAAGCTTGATATCTATGGCATTGCTGCAACCTTTGCCGCGTTCGATATTTTGGCGGCTCACCTTGCTATCGGCGCTTATCGGATTGCTGGCCACGGCCATGCTCTATGGGGCGACGCGCTGGGTCGTCATGAACCATTCGAATGCGACGCTAACCCGCATCGTTGATACCGATCTGGCCGGATTGGTGGATATCTATGCCTCTGGGGGATTGCCCGAACTGGATAAACGCCTTCGTGACCGCATTGCATTTTCGGTAAAAGGCGAAGACCCCGCGCATTATTTGCTGGCGGATAGGGAGGGGAAAGTGTTGGCAGGCGACATTTCCAAATGGCCCGCAATTTCGGCTGAAAATTCGCAAGGCACATTTACCCGTTTGTTTGCCGGCCAGCCGGTATATGCCCGGGCAACCTTGCTGGATCCAACGCACAAATTGTTAGTAGCGCGCGAATATGGCGGACGCGACAGTTTAATACACCGCATTGGGACTGCATTTGTATTGGCCGGAACATTGGTTGTTTTGTTAATCGCGCTGGCCGGACAACTGGCATCCTTGCGCCTGCGCCGCCGAGTAATGGCGATCAATACCGCCTTATACCAAAGCCAGTCGGACGACGATGTTTCGCAAGCACCTGTCACAAACGGCGATGAACTGGATATTCTTTCGGGCCATGTGAACCGGGTATTGTCGCGTCAGGCAGCGCTTATCATTTCGCACCGCGATATCTCCGATCAAACCGCGCATGAGCTGCGAACGCCGCTGATGCACCTTGATATGCGTTTGCTGAAAGCGATTGAGCGTGCCCTTGATCCGGCGCTGCTCGAAACCCTTGCCCGCGCCCGGCAAGAGATTAAGAAGATTATCCGGATGCTGGAATCTCTGCTCGATATTGCCGCAAACGAAGCGCAGCGGGGCGATTTCAAACGGCTTCAGCCTGCAAATATTTCTGAACTGGCAGAATCGCTAGCTGACCTGTTTAGCGATAGTGCGCTGGACAGGGGGCTTATCCTTGAAACGGCGATAGCGCCCGATGTGAGCATGAAGTGCGATGCAATGCAGATCACGCGGATGATATCCAACCTCCTTGATAACGCGCTTAAATATGTACCAAGCGGCGGCACTGTCCGGTTAAGTATCGCAGTAGGTCCCGTGATTAGCGTCACCGATAACGGACCCGGTATCCCGGTAGAAATCCGCGGCACTGTTTTTGAACGGTTCCAGCGGCCGGGCGGACAAAGCAGCAACGGTCACGGTCTTGGCCTTGCACTTGTCCGTGCCATTGCCGAACGCCATGGCCTGTCTATAACCTGCCACGACGCCAATCCCGGTGCAGCTTTCGTCATCAAGCCCGAAGGAAGTTAAGTGCCGCTGCTCGCCCGAATTGCCCCCGTTTTGTTGTTTATACTGCCGGCTTGCTCGGTTACGCCGAACGCTGGGATATCTCCTGATGCGCCGTCCGTGACAGAGCGTATTGCAATGGCGCTGGAAGAAGGTGACCGCGCGAAAAATTCTAAAGCCATGGCAAAGGCAGCACAGACACTCATAACGCTTGGGGCAAGACCAGCAGAGGAAACCGCGCCGGACTTGGGGCAAATATGGGCAAAGCAGGCCCATGGCGGCACAGATACCTTTGTATATAGAGGGCGTATATTGGGTCCGGCTTATCGTAATGGGTCAATAATTGCCGGATCAGCGGCGGCCACCCAGCAATTATTCTTGGCCGGCAATGTTGCGCATGTCAGTGTATCCCCCTCCGCAGGAGCACGTCTCAATCTTGCAGTCACGGATAGCAAGGGCAAAGCAATTTGTCAGATTGTGGTGGGTAGCCCTGTCGGCAGTTGCAAGTGGATCCCCGCATTCTCCGAAAGGTTCGAGGTAACCATCGGCAATCCTGGCCCAAAGAGTGCACGCTATTATTTGGTTGTGAATTGATGCTGGGCTGAAAGATCATGTCCTTTAGGCGGCACTGCTTCATGAATTTTGGTATAAAAAATACTGATAGTTTTTATTAGAAAATAATATGCTTGTGTTTTGATCGCGTAATCGGATTGAAGTAGGCCGTGTATCTGACATAGCGTTCGCAATTAAACGCTGGGTGGAATGCATGAAAACGACGGCACGAGCAGTGGTGATTGGGGGCGGCGTTGTTGGCGTCAGCACGCTGTATCATCTTGCCAAAATGGGGTGGAGTGACGTCGTTTTGCTCGAACGTAAGGAGCTGACGTCGGGATCGACTTGGCATGCGGCTGGACTGCTGCCACTTTTCAATCTCAGCTACTCAGTCGGCAAGCTGCACCAATATTCGGTTGGATTATATCCATCGCTTGAGGCTGAGACCGGGCTACATGCAGGTTTTTCGCAAGTGACCAATATCCGGCTGGCGACAACCAAAGACCGGATGGATGAATATCATTATTATGCCGGGGTTGCGAAAACCATTGGCGTTGATGTCAATTTCCTGACGCCGGGTCAGGTCAAGGACATCTGGCCGCTGGCCGATATGGACGGTGTGCTGGGCGCCATCCAGCATCCCGACGATGGCTATATTCAGCCCGCCGATCTGACACAGGCGTTGGCCAAAGGCGCACGGCAACGCGGCGCTACGATTTATCGCAACACCACAGTCACCGCGATCACGCAGCAGCCGCGTGGCGCGTGGCTGGTCTCTACCGATCAGGGCGACATCACTTGCGAACATGTCGTTTCCTGTTCGGGCAACTTCGCGCGGCAGACAGGCGCGATGGTGGGCCTTGATATCCCCGTGATCCCGGTAGAGCATCAGTATATTGTGACCGAACAACACCCTGCGATCATGGCGCGCAAGAAGGCAGGCCTGCCTGAAATGGGCGTGTTGCGCGAATCTGATGCGAGTTACTATATGCGTGAGGAGGCGGGCGGGCTGTTGCTGGGGCCGTATGAGCTGGGCGCGCCGGCTTGCTATATCGATGGCCCCGCCGCCAACAGCGAATATGAACTGTTCCCCGATGCGCTGGAACGGCTCGAGCCTTATATCCTTGCCGCAATGAAGCGCGTGCCCGCCTTTGGAGAGGTTGGCATCAAGAAGATCTACAATGGCGCAATCGCTTACACACCCGACGGGTCGCCTATCATTGGCCCTGCCTGGGGCCTTAAAAACTTTTGGCTCAACGAAGGCCATAGTTTCGGGGTCACCGCCGCAGGGGGCGCGGGTTGGCAATTGGCGCACTGGATTGTGGACGGCGAGCCTACCATTGACATGATGGGCGTCGACCCGCGCCGCTTTGGTGATTATGCCGGACGCGGTTTCCTGATTGAGAAAAATGAAGAAGCCTACGCAAAGGTCTTTTCGGTGCATTATCCCGATGAAGAGCGCGAAGCGGGCCGCGCCTTGCGGCGCACGCCGTGTTACGACCGGATGAAGGCTTTGGGCGCGGTGTTTGGCAGTGTGTTTGGTTGGGAACGCCCCAACTGGTTTGCGCCAGAGGGATATGCGCTGAGCGATGCTGATCTCGACAAACCCGATGTGTTGTTGAACGACAACCATCCGGTCGTGCCTAACGAGCCGATCCGCGAAAAATGGTCGTTCCGCCGTTCGAACTATTTCAAGCATGTCGGCAATGAATGTCTGCACGTCACTAAACATGTCGGCATTCAGGATATGAGTGCCTTTGCCAAATGCGAGATTTCGGGGCCGGGAGCGGAGGGTTGGCTCGATCAATTGCTGACCAATGCGGTGCCGAAGAAAGTCGGACGGGTGACGCTGTCCTATCTGCTGACCAGCAAGGGCGGGGTGCGCAGCGAGTTTACCGTCTATAAATCGGCGCCGCAGCGTTATTATCTCGTCTCGGCAGGCGCCTATGAACGGCACGACCATGACTATCTGAAAAAATTGATGCCGCGCGATGGCTCGGTTACTTTCGAACGGCTGACAACGGCGATGGGCGTGCTTGTGCTGGCAGGACCGCGTTCACGCGATGTGCTGGCAAAGCTGACCGATAGTGACTTGTCGAGCGAAGTCTTCCCTTGGCTGACGGGCAATAAAATAAGCATTGGTCTGGCGCAGGTCGATGCGCTGCGCGTCAATTTCATCGGTGAGCTGGGCTGGGAAATTCATCATCCGATTGAGATGCAGAACTATATTTTCGACCGCCTGATGGAGGCCGGCGCCGAATTTGACATTAAACCCTTCGGCATCCGGGCGATGACATCAATGGCTTTGGAAAAAAGCTACAAGCTGATCCCGCGCGAATTATCGGTTGAGTATTCAGCGTATGAAAGCGGACTGGACCGTTTCATCAGCCTTAAGAAACCGTCCTTTTATGGACGCGACGCTCTGCTGGCTTGGCAGGAACGCGGCGGAGCCAACACACTGGTGACGATGGAAGTACACAACGTCACTGATGCCGATGCTCGCGGTTCCGAGGCGATCTATCAAGGCGATGAATTGGTGGGGCGCGTGACGTCCGGTGGCTATGGCTGGCGCGTTGGCAAGTCGTTGGCGCTGGCGATGGTGCGGCCTGATCTGGCGCAAGTGGGTGCAGAGTTTGAAATTGCTATCTTGGGTGTGCGGCATAAAGCGACGATTATCGCGGACTCGCCGTTCGATCCCGATAACAATGCGCTGCGGAGCTAGGGCTGTGTCACACGTCGCCCAGATGACCGACTGGCTCGCACAGGACCGCAAAGGCCACACGCTGCCGCGCGCGTTATACGTCAGCGATGAGGCGTTCGCATTCGACACACAGGTGATGCTGAAATCGGTCTGGCTTTATGCGTGCACCGCCGCACATGTGAAAAACCCGGGCGATTTTTTCGTCTTTGAACTGGCGCACAATTCCATCATTATCGTGCGTGGGCGCGACAACGAAGTGCGGGCTTTTTGGAATAGCTGTCGGCATCGCGGTTCGAAAATATGCCTCGAACAGCGGGGACGTGCGCCGCGATTAATGTGTCCTTATCATCAATGGACTTATGGATTGGACGGAAATTTGCTCGCCGCACGCAGCATGGCGGAGGATTTTGACAAGGCGGAACACAGCCTCAATCCCGTGGCGCTGGAAAATGTTGGCGGGCTGATCTTCATCTGTATGGCAGACGATCCGCCGCCAATTGACCGGGTGAAAGCCGATATTGTGGATCAGATTGCAGTCTATGACCTCGAAAAGCTGAAAGTCATTGTGCAGGATGATTATATCGAAGATGCCAATTGGAAATTGGTGATGGAGAATAACCGCGAATGTTACCACTGCGACGCAGGGCACCCCGAACTGATTAGCGTGCTGGGGACCACAGGGTTCGGTAAAGAAGCGCCGGATGATGCGGCCAAACATGCAGAGTGGAGCGCGCTTGGTATTGACCATGAATTGGTCGAGTTTCCCGAGGGCTGGTGGCACCGGATTGCTAGGTTGGCGCTGGCCAATGGCGCAGTGACGCAATCGATAGA
>JANOKA010000086.1:0-2174 GCA_031418995.1 Sphingomonadales bacterium
AGGCATCAGGCTCTTCTATCAGCTGCATCAAATCCTTGTCCGATGACACAATCGTCACCTTCCACCCCATTGCCACCGCCGCCTTGGTATAACTGGCGATCATATCGTCCGCCTCGACATTCTCCTCCTCCACCATCGGCAGAGAGAATGCCAAAGTGGCATCGCGGATCATCGGAAATTGCGGGATCAGATCATCGGGCGCAGGCGGACGGTTCGCCTTATATTGGTCATACAGGTCGTTGCGGAAACTGGTCCCCGCCTTATCAAGCACCACGGCCATATGTGTTGGGCCATCTGCCGCATGCAGATCATCCGCCAGTTTCCACAGCATCGTGGTATACCCATATACCGCGCCAACCGGCTGCCCGTGTTTATTGGTCAGCGGCGGCAAGCGGTGATAGGCGCGAAAAATAAAGGCGGAACCATCGATTAGGTAGAGGTGTTTCTGAACGGTTTTGGATTCTTCGGACATAATGGCGGAGATAGCAGCGGTCGCGGATTGAGTCTTGAGGGATTTTCCAAGCAAACCAATAAAGCCGTCATCCTGAGTTTGTTTCAGAATACATAGGGACAAGAGCCGCGAAGGAAACGCCGTATGGTTCCTGTAACACGTTCAGGATGACGGCGCGAGCGGCCCAATAAACCCGACATTGCCACGCTACCTATACCAAAAACGAAAAGCATCTCGGGAACTATTCTGGTTTTGTCAAACGCGCCTCAAAACGAATGTGGATGAAATAGCGCAGGCCTATCCCGCATCCTTTGCCAAACGCCGCTGCGCCAATTGTTCAGCCGACGCGGCGCGCATGAACGGGTTGGTGGCGCGTTCCAGGGCAATGGTGGTCGGCACAGTCGGCTCTCCCAAAAGCCGCATCGCATCGACGCTGGCCATCCGCGCAACCAATGCCGCGTTGTCCGGTTCCACCGTCAGCGCAAACCGCCCGTTGCTCTGGGTATATTCGTGCGCGCAGTAAATCACTGTGTCATCGCCCAGCGCCTCCAGCTTGCGCATATTGCTGTACATTTGCTGCGCTGTGCCCTCAAACAATCGGCCGCAACCCATGGCGAATAATGTATCGCCGACAAACGCAATGCTTTCGCCTGCAAAATGATACGCGATATGTCCGGCGGTGTGGGCAGGGACGTCGATTACCGCCGCCGATGCCGCGCCCAGCGACACAATTTCGCCGCCGCGCACAAGCACATCCAGCGTGGGGATGCGTGCGGCTTCCTCTGCCGGACCGGTGATGATGCACCCTGTTGCGGCCTTAATTTCCGCATTGCCGCCGGTATGATCGGGATGCCAATGCGTGTTCCAAATCTGGGTAATTTTCCAGCCCAGTTCATCGGCTTTGGCCAATACGGGCGCGGCAACGGCAGGGTCGATCACCATCACTTCGCCGCTGCTATTTTCGCGGACCAGCCAGACGTAGTTGTCGGACAGGACGGGGATGCGGATGACTTCTATGGACATTACCATTCTCCGGTATTGGGCATACTGGCCCATGGTTCTTGCGGGGGTAAATGGCCGTCTTGTAACAGTTCGACCGAGATCCCATCGGGGCTGCGCACAAACGCCATATGGCCATCGCGCGGCGGACGGTTGATGGTGACGCCGCCATCCATCAGCCGCTGACAGGTTTCGTAGATATTGTCGACGCGGTACGCCAAATGGCCAAAATTGCGGCCGCCTTGATAGGCTTCTGCTGCACGGCCATCGGCAGGCGGCCAGTTATAGGTCAGCTCAACCTCGGCAATGTCCGCTTGCCCGGGCGCGGCCAGAAATATCAACGTGAAGCGACCTTGCTTGCTGTCAAAGCGTCTGACCTCTTCCAGCCCGATCATGTTGAAGAACGCGATTGTCGCATCGGGATCACTAACGCGGATCATGGCGTGGAGGAATTTTGTCATGGGGTGGGCCTTGGTTTGGTATTTAACGGGTCAGTTACGAATTTGTATTGGCATTGAGCGATGAAATCTATTGAAAATAGCTTCGCCATTCCCGCGAAGACGGGAATCCATCACCTGAACTTTCAAATCTGCGCCAAGTTATAAGGGTTAGGTGATGGATTGATGTGCCATCACTTCGTTCCCCGCCTTCGCGGGAATGACGAAGTGTTTGATTTGGAATTACTCCTATGCTGAATGCCATCCCGCTCTATCGCGTATCTGGC
>JANOKA010000087.1:0-3902 GCA_031418995.1 Sphingomonadales bacterium
TAGGTGTCCGATTGAATTTGCCAGACCCGCATTGCCGCATTAGGTTTCGGTTATGATAATTGACCAGAGAAACTCCTTCATGCGCCAGATGTTATGGCTCTCCGCCGCTGTTACCCTCGCGTTGCCGAATATGGCCCATGCCAACGAAACGATCATCGTGCCGCGCGACGGCGTGGCCAGCGCGGCGGATGATTATACGGTGCTGGACAAAGGCGTGCTCGCCTATCCCAAGACCGAAAGAGTTGCCGTGACCGACGAGCAATTCGGGATAAAAGTTCCCGATCCTTATCGCTGGCTGGAGGATGATGTGCGTGTCAGTGCCAAGGTGGCGGACTGGGTTGCGGCGCAGAATGCGGTTTCGGGCACGTATCTGAAATCATTGCCGGGTAAGCACATACTCGCGGCGCGGATGAAGAAACTGTATGATTATGAACGCTTTGGATTGCCGGAAAAGGCGGGGAAGCAATATTTCTTTACCAAGAATGATGGCCTGCAAAATCAGTCTGTATTATATGCGCGCACGGGGTTGTACGGCAAAGACCGCGTACTGATTGACCCGAACGCTTGGGCAAAGGACGGCGCGACCGCGCTGGATGCGTGGGTTCCGTCGAAAAATGGCAAGCTGCTGGCATATTCGGTGCAGGATGGCGGGTCCGATTGGCGCACGATCCGCGTGCTGGATGTGAAAAGCGGACAGGTGCTGCCCGACGAGATTAAATGGGCGAAATTTACCAATATCAGCTGGGTTGGCGATGGCTTTCTATATTCCCGCTTTGCCGCGCCACAGGAAGGTGCGGCGTTTCAATCGCTGAATTATAACCAGACGGTATATTTCCATCGCATTGGTACTCCGCAGAGCGCGGACGAGGTGGTGTATGCCACGCCGGACCGCAAAGAATTGGGCCATAGCGCGCAGGTGACGCACGACGGGCGCTGGGTGGTGATTACATCGTCGGCGGGTACGGATGAGAAATATGAGCTGAATCTGATTCCTCTTAAGGGACAGGCTAATCGGCCATTCGCATCGGTTGAACAGATAATGGTTGATGTGATCAAACCTAGGTCGATGCGTGATTGGAGAGCCATGCCACTAGTCACGGGGCTAGAGCATGAATGGCAACTGGTCGAAGGGATGGGAAACAAACTTTGGTTTGTAACCAACAAAGGTGCACCAAAGCTAAAAGTTGTGAGCGCAGAATTAGAGGAACAGTGTCTTGCTATTGCGCCGCCGACTTGTGTGAGTGTGTGGGCTTTCACCGACGTCATCCCCGAACGCGCCGAAACCTTATCCCGCGCGCAAATCGTGGGCGACCGCCTGATCCTGTCCTATATCAAGGACGCGAAATCGATGGCGATGATGACCGATCTGGCGGGAAAACCGGTGCAGGAAATCAGTCTAAATAGCATTGGCACGGCCAGTGGATTTACCGGATCGCCGGGCAACAGCGAGACGTTTTTCAACTTCGCTAGTTTTAACCAACCCGGCGCGGTGTACCGTTTTGATAGCAAAACCGGCAAGGCCACCCCGTTTGCGCAGCCCAAGCTGAGTTTTGATCCGGCGGATTATGATGTGCGGCAGGTTTTCTATCCCAGCAAAGATGGCACGCAAATTCCGATGTTTATCGTCCATAAAAAGGGTCTGGACCTATCTCGCGGTGCGCCGACATTATTATACGGCTATGGCGGTTTCAACATATCGCAAACGCCCAGTTTCCGGCCTGCGTGGATGGCATGGATACAATCGGGCGGCGTATACGCGATGGCCAATATCCGGGGCGGCGGCGAATATGGCAAGCCGTGGCATGACGCCGGACGCCTGTTGAACAAGCAAAATGTGTTCGATGATTTTGCCGCGGCGGGCGAATATCTGATCGCCAAGGGCATAACGGCCAAAGGCAAATTGGCGATCGAAGGCCGCTCCAACGGCGGATTGCTGGTTGGGGCATCGCTGAACCAGCGCCCCGATTTATTTGCGGCGGGGCATGCGGCGGTGGGCGTGATGGATATGACGCGGTTCGACCGCTTTACCGCCGGGCGGTATTGGGTTGATGATTATGGCTATCCGAATAAAGAGGCTGATTTCAAGATGCAGCTCTCCTATTCGCCTTATCATAACATCAAATCAGGGGTGCAATATCCCGCAGTGATTGTGTCGACCGCCGACACCGATGACCGCGTGGTCCCGGGGCATAGCTTTAAGTATATTAGCGCGCTGCAAGCCGCCGAAACCGGAACCAAACCCAAGATCATCCGCATTGAAAGCCGCGCAGGCCACGGATCGGGCAAACCGACGGACAAGATTATCGCCGAATATTCGGATATCTACGCGTTTCTGGCGCAATGGACGGGGCTTTCGGTTAGGGAGTGAGCGCATATGAAAAATACGGTCTGGACGCCTAAACCAAGCAGCTGGTGGGACCGCGTGATGGTGCCCAAGCTGATCGGATGCGCGTGTGCGCAGCCGCAGATCATGAAAGCACGCAGCCGCATTGTGCCGCAATCATCGGGCGATGTGCTGGAACTGGGTTGCGGCGGGGGGATCAATATGGCGTTCTATGATCCGGCAAAAATCAGCAGCTATACCGGACTTGATCCGTCACCGGGGTTGCTCGAACAGTCCATGCAGGCGGCGCAGGAACGCGGTATGCGCGCCGATATTCGCGGCGGTGTGGGGGAGGATATGCCCTTTGCCGATGACAGCTTTGATACACTGCTGGTTACGTTTACGCTATGTTCGGTCAGCGACCAGCGGCAGGTCTTGTCCGAAATGCGCCGCGTTTTGCGCCCCGATGGAAAAATATTGTTTCTGGAACATGGCAGCGCGCCCGATGCAGATGTGCAAAAATGGCAGCGGCGGATTGAACCGTTATGGCGGCGGATCGGGGGCAATTGCCACCTGACCCGGCCTATTTCACAGGCATACAAGGGTGCCGGATTTGCCATGGCGCATGTGGAACTGGCCTATATGCCGAAAACACCGCGTCCGTTTGGCTGGACCGAATGGGGCGAAGCGCGGTTGGCGTAAAATCGATTTGTTCATAAAAATGCGGATTAAGATGAACAATAGCTGACAAGTCAATTCAGCAAGCGATCAGATCGAATCGTCTATCAAGCCATTGTCGGCGCAAAATCCTTTGCCGCCAGACAGGAGAATGAAGATGATTAAATTGACCAAAAACATCATAGGCGCTGGAGCTGCTGCCATAGCTTTGGTTGGTATGTCGGTTCCTGCAGCAGCCCGCGATTATAACCGCGACGGCGACGGGATCAGCGCTGGAGAAGTGATTGCGGGCGCCGTGATTTTGGGCGGTATCGCTGCGGTATTATCCAGCAAGAATAAGGATCGTTATGATGACCGCTATGATGACCGCTATAATAATCGCGGCTATGATGACCGTTATGGACGTTATGAGAGCCGCGATTACGGGTATGATCGTCGCGGCGGAAACAGCCGCGCTGCGGTTAACCAATGCGTCCGCGATGTTGAAAGATATTCCAGCCGGAACAACCGTGCCAAAGTAACCGAAATCCGCGATATCGAACGCACGCGTTACGGGTACAAGGTTTCGGGCAAGATTGTGGTGCGGGACGGATATCGCGGACATTCGCGCTATGACAATAACGACCGCTATGATCGTTATGACCGCTACAACAATAACGGGCAATATGGCCGGGGGTATGAAACCGGATATGATAAAGGCCGTTTCACTTGCTATGTCGAACGCGGACGGGTTGTTGACATCGACTATAAGGGATTGGATCAATGGCGCTAACGTCAATTGAATGAAGGATATGGTTCAGCATGGTGACATGCTGGACCATATACTATTTGCTATTGCCGCCGGAATGCTGGCAATATCTTGGGGTTTACGGGAGAGTGAAATGACCAGTTTTCGCAAAAT
>JANOKA010000088.1:0-8963 GCA_031418995.1 Sphingomonadales bacterium
TCTAGTTTAAGGCCGTGACGAATAAGCATGGGTATTTGAGTCATATTGAACACGAAAAACAAAATGGTTACGCCCCATGTTTTGATTGCCAGCCATGTATCGAATGCAAAATAAAAGCGCAGCAACTCGTTCAATCCAGCCATCAACACGAAAAATAATGCCCAGTTCCGCGACAAATTTCTCCAGCCTGCATCATCCACACCATCAAAGGCGTATTCGAGCAGATATTTCAGCAAAGCCTTGCCGCGCAACAATCCGCCGAACAATATCGCTGAGAATAGCATATAAATCAGCGTGGGCTTTAGCTGGATAAAACTGGGATCACGGAACCATAATGTCAGCGCGCCAAATCCGGTTACCAATATAGCCGAAACCCACATCATCGGCGAAATCTTGCCCAATTTTACTTTTGATACGATCAGCGCAATGATGATAGCCACCATGAACACTGCAGTGCCAATTACAGGCCCACGTGTGGGATCGGTTTTCGAACTGCCGAGCCAATTTGCGCCGAAAAAAAGCAATAGCGGTCCAAAATCTAGCAGAGGCGAAAGCCATTTTGGTGCTGGAGCTCTTAAATTATTGTCACTCATAGCTCACCGCCGCTGATGGCGCGGGCCAGATCGCGCGCCGTAAACGGACGCAAATCATCGATTGTTTCGCCCACACCAATAGCATGAATAGGCAGGCCGAATTGTTTTGCCGCCGCAACCAATATGCCGCCCCGCGCGCTGCCATCCAATTTTGTCATTACGATACCCGTTACGCCCGCCGTTTCCTTGAAAACTTCGATTTGCGAAAGTGCATTCTGCCCCGTACTCGCATCGAGAACCAACACAACATCATGCGGCGCGGCAGGATTTAATCGCCCCAACACACGCCGTATCTTAGCTAGCTCATCCATCAATTCATGCTTGTTTTGTAATCGTCCTGCGGTATCGACCAGCAAAACGTCAATGCCCTCCGCAGTTGCTTTTTTCACCGCATCAAACACCACGCCAGCTGCATCGCCGCCTTCTGGCCCGGTAACGATCTTTATCCCCAATCGGTCCGCCCAAATCTTTAACTGGCCAATTGCCGCAGCGCGAAATGTATCGCCAGCAGCAAGCATAACGCCGTAATCCTGTTCTAAAAACAGATGCGCCAGTTTTGCTATGGTGGTGGTTTTGCCAGACCCGTTAACCCCGATGACCAAAATTACCTGAGGCCTGGGGAACGCATCTATTTCCAATGCCTTTGCAACTGGCGATAGAATGCCTGCCAACTCATCCTCGACAATCACGCGTACGCCCTCTGCATCCAGCCCTTTTTCAAACCTTTCGGCAGCCAATTTTTGCCGAATTTGCGCGGCTGTCGCTGGCCCCAAATCTGACAATATCAACGCCTCTTCAATTCCGTCTAGCGCTTGTTCGTCCAGCTTTGCTTTGGTGACCAGGCCAGTGAGGTTATCAGTGAGTTTGTTTGATGTCTTTTTCAGACCGCCAAACAGCTTTCCGGTCCAACCCGCTTTTTCGGTCATGCGGTAATCTCTGCCAACAATTGTCCATCTTTCACTGATTTAATAATGACCGGTACGATGCTGCCAACGACTGCTGCACGGTCCAACTGCACATACGCAAAATTTTCGGCATGACCAGACATACCGCCCATTTCAACCGCAACATTTTCAGTTTTGCCGGCAAGCGCGGAAAGCCAGGTCGCTTTTTTCGATGCGACATAATCCCGCAGCAACCTTGCGCGCGCCTTTATAACTTTTGCATCAACTTGCGGCATCCGCTCTGCCGGGGTGCCCAGTTTCGGCGAATAGGGGAAAATATGACCGTGAATTATGTTGCAATCGTCGATCAGGCGAAAGCTATTTTCAAACATCGCGTCATCTTCGGTTGGAAAACCAGCAATAATATCGGCGCCAATCGTAATTTCGGGACGGATCGCCTGCATTCTGTTTACCAAATCCACTGCGAGTTCGCGGCTGTGCCGGCGCTTCATCCGTTTCAGGATGATATTGTCACCTGATTGCAGCGACATGTGGACATGCGGCATTAAGCGCGGTTCACCCGTTATCAGATCAAACAGCCGCGCATCAATTTCTATACCGTCCACCGATGACAAACGAAGGCGGGTCAAGGCGGGGATGTGATGCAATATCCGCTCGACCAATTGGCCCAAATTTGATGTTCCCGGCAGATCATGGCCATAGCTGGTGACATCTACGCCCGTCAGCACGACCTCAGAGTAACCTTCGTCAACAAGTTTTTTGATATGATCGACGATCATCCCCGCAGGTACAGAGCGGCTATTGCCCCGGCCATATGGGATAATACAAAAAGTGCAGCGATGGTCGCATCCATTTTGTACTTCGACAAAGGCGCGGGTTTTTCCTGAAAACGCTGTCACCATATGCGGCGCGGTTTCCCGTACTGACATGATATCCGAAACCAGTGTTTTGCTGTTACGGGATTTTTCCAGAAACAGTTCGGCGCGTTGCTTTTCGGCATTGCCCAGAACGCTGGAGACCTCTGGCATTGCGGCAAAGCTATCTGGGTCAACCTGCGCGGCGCATCCGGTAACAATTATCCGCGCATCTGGCCGCCGTTTGTGCGCTTGCCGAATGGCCTGCCGGGTTTGGCGGACGGCCTCGTTGGTCACTGCGCAACTGTTGATTACAACCAGATCGTCTGCATCGCCCAACTGCTGCAACAACGCATTGCTTTCCGCCAAATTCAAACGGCAACCCATCGTTATGACTTCGGGGCCTGCATGTACGCCGCTCATCCGAAATCATCCCAGTTTGTGTGGCCAGAATATATAAAGCTTGTCGAACCCGTCATGATGATTGGCGCACCCGTTTGCCATGCAATTGTCAGCGCGCCGCCCGGCAAGTTCACAGTTACTGGTGTTGAAAGCAGTCCTTGTTTGATCGCGGCAACGGCGCTGGCGCAGGCGCCTGTGCCGCATGCACGCGTCAGACCCACACCGCGCTCCCACACCCGTAATTTAAGTTCACCAGAATGTACTGACGCGACATTGACGTTTATATGCTGCGGAAATGCCGCATCGATTTCAATGACTGGGCCTAGCCGTACCAAATCGGTCGCATCGCAATCATCGACGAAAAATACCACATGCGGGTTGCCGACATTTATCGCCATGGGCGCTGATAAATCTTCCCACGTCAGCGGTAACGCATCTGTATCCATGGCAAAGGCGAGCGGGATTTCCTGCCATTCAAACCGCGCCAGCCCCATATTTACCGTGACACCGTTATCGTCAATTTTGCCGTAAATTATACCGCCGCCAGTTTGTATGCTGCAATCAACGTCCAGCAAGGCCACCACGCAGCGGGACGCATTTCCGCACGATTCAACCTCACCGCCGTCTGAATTATATATCAACATGCTGACATCGGCGATATCCGAAGGATTTAGCAGAATCAGTTGATCGCATCCAATGCCTGTATGCCGGTCGGAAATATGCCGCGCCTTTGCGCTGGTCATTTTCAGGGGCGCGTCGCGGCAATCAATGATAACAAAATCATTGCCCAATCCATGCATTTTGACGAAATTACCGAAGGTCATAGCGCGCGTTTACGGTGCGCTTTGTCTCAAGTCCAGCGGTTTGGGATCGGTATTCAACCCGCAGCGCGGCCAGCCGCTCGCAGAATATTTTCAGCTTCAAAGCCTGCATTATCATAATTGTCGCGGCCTGAAATCAGCATATTTTTGTCATTCAACAGGACGCGCACTTCAGGGATTGATAGCGGACGGCCAAAATGCCAGCCCTGACCCTTGGAACAACCGAGCAGATGCAATTTTTCGATCACGTCTTCGGTTTCGATGCCTTCGGCGGTGATTGGCACGCTTAAGCTTGCGCCAAGTCCGGCAATTGCACTGACAATCGCGGCGCTTTCGGTATTATCCATCATCGACGAAACAAAACTACGGTCAATTTTGATCCGGTCAAATGGTAGCGCACGTAAATGGGCAAGCGAGCTGTATCCGGTACCAAAATCATCAAGTGCGATCTGTATGCCTTGGTTTTTAAGGCTTCCGATAATCGACTGCGCAAGGCTGAGGTTTTTGAACAATGAACTTTCGGTAATTTCGACTTCTAAACGGCTTGCAGGAAATCCGGTTTCGACCAGCAACTTCACTATTTTCTGCGCGAGCCAGGGATCTTTTAACTGTACGGGTGATATATTGACCGAAATGGTAAGTTTCTGGTCCCACCCTTTTGCCTCGATCAGTGCTTTGCGGATCACGCTCATCGACAAATCGCCAATCATTCCGGTTTCCTCAGCAATCGGAATGAAGCTGTCGGGCGGGATCAGTCCGCGTTCTGGCGAAATCCAGCGTGCCAGCATTTCAAATCCAACCAGTTCTCCAGTGGCCAGATCAATCTGCTGTTCAAAATAGGGGACAAATTCATCATTTGGAATTGCGGCGCGAATGTCGGTTTCCAGCGAGTTGCGGGTCCGCATCTCCACTTCCATCCCGCTTTCAAACCAGCAATAACCGTTACGGCCATTTTTCTTGGCGGCATAAAGCGCGATATCGGCGCGGCGCATCAATGTGTCGAGCGAATCGCAATCCGCTTCGGGGCGGGCGATACCGATGGACGCTGTAACATTCTGCTCTTCTTCGGCAATGATGATCGGATTGGCCAATGCCTCGATCAAATCTTCAGCGACGCGATCAACGGATTCAGGATATTCGGGCTCGAATACAATACAGATACCAAATTCGTCACCGCCTAAACGTGCGATTACGCTGCTGGGCGGCGCAACTTCGCGCATACGGTCCGCCACTTCGCGCAGCAGCTGATCGCCGCAGTCATGTCCATATAAATCGTTAATACGTTTGAATTGGTCCAGATCAATCATCAGGAACGCGATTGATTTGCCCCGTTTGGCTGCCCGTGCACTCAACTCTGCGGTTTTGTCTTTGACCGCGCGGCGGTTGAAAAGATTGGTCAATGGATCGGTTATGGCCAAATGCTGCGCGCGAACCTCGGCTTGGCGATAAACGTCTATTTCGCCGCTTAATGAAGAAGTGCGCCGCCAAATGAGCAAAATTAGCGCAATGTTTAATAATAAAGCGGTGACCATGGCCTGATCCGCACCTTGCGAGGTGCCAATAGCTTTACGTACCATCTGATTGCCAACGGAGCCGCCAATATAAACAAATAGTGCCAACGCAAAAAACGTTACGCCCTTATATATCATAGACATTCCGTGCGTGTCGGTCGTTTTTGACTTTGGCTTTTTTGTGCCATTTTCTGATAGGTATTGGCTCAAGTCACTATTCCGTTTTTTTTGGTCTCTTTCGTTTTGCCAAGAATTGGTCAATATAGTGTTAAGACTGACGCAGAACGATATTCTGCGAATATGCCGCAGAACGCTGAACGCTGTGTATTTCCAGGCTTGCAATTTATGGGGGATTTAGTTAAATGCACGCTGTCGAAGGTAGACGTTTTCGCATATATGCCGGAAATTAATCGTTTCCCGCGCTGGTTGACGAATATTCGTCCACCGGCGTTTTTGTTCGTTTTGAAAAGGAATTCGGATGTTTGATAAGCTGAGCGACCGTTTAGGAGGGGTTTTTGATCGCCTTCGCGGGCGTGGTGCGCTTACCGAAAATGATGTCCGGGAAGCTATGCGCGAAGTACGCGTTGCTTTGCTAGAGGCCGATGTTGCGCTTTCTGTGGTCCGTGATTTTGTCGAAAAAGTTACTGAAAAGGCGATTGGCCAATCGGTATTGAAATCAATTACGCCGGGTCAACAGGTTGTCAAAATCGTCAATGATGGTTTGGTCGAGATGCTGGGGTCTGAGCATAGTGAACTGAATCTGGCCGTTGCACCGCCAGCGATTATCATGATGGTCGGTTTGCAAGGTTCGGGTAAGACAACAACGACCGCAAAGATTGCCAAGCTTCTTAAAAGTAAACAGAATAAAAAGGTGCTGATGGCGTCGCTCGACGTTAATCGCCCCGCAGCGCAAGAACAGCTCGCTACTTTGGGTAAGCAAATCGAAGTCGCCACGCTTCCGATTATTGAGGGCCAACAGCCCGTCGAGATTGCCAAGCGCGCCATACAGGCGGCAAAGCTTCAAAGCTTCGATGTTTTGATGCTCGATACCGCTGGGCGCTTACATGTCGATCAGCAGTTGATGGACGAGATGAAGGCCGTCGCAAGCGTATCGATGCCGCAGGAAGTGTTGCTGGTTGTCGATGCTTTAACCGGGCAAGATGCGGTTAATGTTGCGAAAAATTTTGGTGAGCAAGTTGAACTAACCGGTGTCGTACTGACCCGTATGGACGGCGACGCACGCGGCGGTGCGGCGCTTTCGATGCGCGCGGTTACCGGAAAGCCTATTAAATTTGCTGGTGTCGGTGAGAAACTAGACGCTATTGAACCATTTTATCCAGAACGGGTTGCCGGGCGTATATTGGGTATGGGCGACGTTGTCGGCCTGGTCGAACGCGCGTCTGAAATGGTCGAAAAAGAAGACGCGGACAAGCTTGCGGCCAAAATGGCCAAAGGCGAGTTCGATATGAACGACCTGCGCACGCAGTTCCGGCAAATGACCAAAATGGGCGGATTGGGCGCGCTGGCCGGAATGATGCCGGGAATGAAGCAAGCCAAGGCAGCCATGACGGGCGGGGGCATGGACGATAAAGTCTTGCTACGTATGGATGCTATAATTGGATCCATGACACCAAAAGAACGTACCAAGCCTGATTTGCTGAATGCGAAACGAAAAATCCGTATTGCCAAGGGGTCAGGTACGACCGTTCAAGACGTAAATAAGCTGATCAAAATGCATCAGGAAATGGCTCGCGCGATGAAGCGCATCAAAAAGATGGGCGGCCTAAAAGGTCTAGCTGCGATGTTCGGAAAAGGCGGCGGCGATATGGGCGGCGCCATGGAGGGTATGGCCGGACTGCCCAAGGGCAGTTTGCCAGCAGGATTTGGCGGCAGGGCAGGGGCGGGCGGATTGCCGCCTGATTTGGCTCGTTTGCTTGGTAAGAAATAAATTAAATATTACAGATAAGTAGTTTTCAGAAAGGTGAGTTAATTTTATGGCAGTAGTATTACGTTTGTCACGTGGCGGATCAAAAAAGCGTCCATATTACCGGATCGTTGTTGCCGATGAGCGCGCACCGCGTGATGGCAAATATATCGAAAAAATCGGCAATTATGACCCGCGCTTGGCCAAAGACAGCCCAGACCGTGTCAAGCTGGACACTGAACGTGCGAAGCATTGGCTCTCGGTTGGCGCGCAGCCTTCTGACCGCGTTGCCCGTTTTCTTGATGCGGCGGGCGTTCAGGAACGTGCCGCACGCAGCAACCCGAAAAAGGGTGAGCTTGGCACAAACGCAAAAGAGCGTTTGGAAGAGAAAGCTGGTAAAATAGCTGCTGCGGCCGAAGCCGAAGAAGCGGCAAAGGTTGCCGCAGCCGAAGCCGCCGAAGCTGAAAAAGCAGCCGCCGCCGAAGCCGCCGCCGCTCCTGCTGAAGAAGCTGCGCCAGAAGCGCCTGCTGAAGAAGTCGCATCCGAAGCTGCTGCCGATGAAGCGCCTGCCGCTGAAGAAGCCGCAACCGAAGAAAAGGCCTCTCCAGAAGAAGCAGGGGCTTAACTCTTGACCGATACTGCCGTCACGCTAGCCGCCGTTTCCGGCGCGCACGGCGTGACGGGAGAGGTCCGTCTGAAAATATTCGCAGACAGTTTTGACAGTTTGAAGCTGCATAAAAGCTTTAACAACGGTACGCTCACGCCTACTTCCCTGCGACCGCATAAAGACGGTGCAATTGCGCGTTTTGCGGAGATTAATGACCGCAATGCCGCCGAAAAACTTCGCAGTACGCTCCTTACTGTACCGCGCGCTGCACTGCCTGTTTTGGACGAGGGTGAATATTATTTCACTGATCTGTTAGGGCTCTCTTGTGTGTCCACCGATGGAGCCGACCTAGGCACTTGTGTGGCGGTCGAGAACTTCGGTGCAGGCGATGTACTGGAAATTCAGATGCCGTCTGAAAATGGCAAACCCGGTAAGAAATTCATGGTCCCGATGAATGTGCAGGCTGTGCCCAAATGGGGAGCCGAGGCAGGCGGACAAATCATTATTGACGCGGGGTTTGTGGTTTAGTATATACATCGCGTATATACGGAGTCTCCCATGAATAAGCTATACGAAGAACGGCAAAATTTCTGCTCTGACGGATCGGCTCCGGCGCGTTTGCTCGAACCGATTAGCCGTAAAAATTATCGCACCAAGGTTTTCAAATCAGGTAATTCGCTAGCTATACGCATACCGACGGGCACCGATTTGAAACCGGGAATGGAAATGGTCCTAACAGTGGAGGATGGCGTCATGCTTACCTTAAAACCCATTGATGCACCTAAACGCAAAATCGACGTCAGCGGCTTTTGGGGCAAAGCACCTTGGCTTGAGCCATTGCCCCCTGAACTTAAAGAGTTCGAAGAACGTCCCAGTACCATAGCAAAGCGCAAGGCTGCCGAAGCGAAGTGATCCGTTATTTGATTGATGCAGATACGGCGATTTACGCCCTGTCTGGGCGATATGAAGCCATGCACGCGCGTTTTGCTGAACTGCAGCCAGGTGAAATTGGAATTTCTGTGATCAGTTTTGCTGAAATTGCTCTGCGTTCGAATAACGGAAAGCCTCCTCCACCTGAGTTGCTTGAATCGTTTCTAAGCGTAATCAAATTGCTGCCATTTGAAGAATCCGCAGCAAGGGAATATGCAAAACTGCCATTCAAACATACGCGTTTTGATCGTTTGCTTGCCGCGCACGCGCTTAGTCTTGATGCAATTGTTATCACGAACAACGAAGCCGACTTTGCTGATGTGCCGGGGTTGCAGGTTGAGAATTGGACAATTTGATGCCATTTTGGTTTACGTTGGTTATGATGATATTATTCTCTGCCGTACCCGCCGCATCCG
>JANOKA010000089.1:0-10013 GCA_031418995.1 Sphingomonadales bacterium
CCGCCTTTGCCGCAAACGCCGACACCTTCGTCCAGCGCCATGTCGTTGCCGATGCCGATCACATTGTTCAGTGCAGCGGGGCCGTCACCGATTAACGTCGCGCCTTTGATTGGATCGCCCAGCTTGCCGTCTTTGACCAGATACGCCTCGGTACAGCTGAACACGAATTTGCCCGACACAATGTCCACCTGCCCGCCGCCAAAACTTTTGGCGAAAATACCGTTTTTGACGCGGGACAATAATTCGGCGGGATCGTCATGGCCGCTGCGCATGAATGTGTTGGTCATGCGGGGCATGGGGGCATGTGCGTAACTTTCGCGGCGGCCATTGCCTGTGGGTTCCACCCCCATCAGTCGGGCATTCATCCGGTCCTGCATATATTTTTTCAGGATGCCATCCTCGATCAGGACGTTTTCTTGCGTCGGTGTGCCTTCATCATCAATCGAAAGCGATCCCCGCCGTCCTATTCCCTCGCCCCAAGTCATTGTGCCGTCATCGATCACCGTAACGCCGGGCGCGGCAACGCGCTGGCCGATTTTGCCGGAAAATGCCGATGATCCCTTGCGGTTGAAATCGCCTTCTAATCCGTGGCCTACGGCCTCATGCAACAGCACGCCGGGCCAGCCGGGGCCAAGCAAGACGGTCATCTCACCCGCTGGCGCGGCGACCGAGCGCAGGTTGGTCAGCGCTTGCGCCAATGCCTCATCAATCGCCAGTTGCTGCGCCGCGTCATCGAACAATTTGTCGTACAGATACCGTCCGCCAAACCCATAAGTCCCCGTTTCGCGGCGGCCGTTTTCTTCGACAACGATGCTGACGTTCAGCCGCACCAATGGCCGGATGTCGGTGGCGACAAATCCATCGGCACGGACGATTTCGATCACGCTCCAGCTGCCCGACATCGAAACGCTGACCTGTGCCACGCGGGGGTCACGGGCACGTGCGGCAGCGTCGATTTTTTGGCACAGCGCGACTTTTTCGGCAAAGGGCACAAGTTCCAGCGGATTGCCATCGGTGTATAAATGGCGGTTGTTCTTACGCGGCGGCGCAGCATGCGGGCCTTTGGCGGGATCGAGCAGTTTCAGCGTTTCGCCGGCGCGGCGTATGGCGGCCTCGCTAATCTCGTTGGCGTGACTGAACCCCGTCATCTCACCCGATACCCCGCGCAGCCCAAATCCACCGCCCGTCGAATAATCGGCCAGTTTCAATCGGCCATCATCGAAACCGAAACTTTCCGCCGCGCTATATTGCAGATAAAGTTCGCCATCGTCGCAATTGGCCAATGCATCGCGGGTAATGCGCAATGCGCCATCGGGATCAATAAGGCCGGGTTGGTAAAGATACGAACGAGGATCAGTATAAGTCATATCCCCGATATAAGCGCTTGGCGGCGCGGGGGAAGGGGCTTTATAAAAGTCAGGTGCTATTTTTTGGGCGCGGTATCTGCAGGGCCGCCAATCAAAACAAATCGCCTGTCACAATATCCGCAATCGGCATAGCCGCGCTCGTCGATTTGTAGCCAAACCTTTGGATGGCCCAAGGCAGCGGGAACGTCGCCGCTGCCATCGCAGCTGATGCGGGAATCGCGGGTTCGAAATGTTTCGGGCTGGTCAGTCATGCAGCGCCATTAGCAAAGCGATGAAAGCGTCGCAACGGCTTACTGGTAATTCAGCGTGATCGTCCAGTTGCCGGTATATACGCCAACAGGCTGGTTTGCCCGGACGCGCAGTTCGGCTCCGATGGGAAACTGAAACGCGCCGCTGGTTGATGCGATCGTGAAAATACGCGGGTTGGTTCCCAAAGTCGCCGTAGGCGTACTGCCGATCGTAAAATTGCGGAGGCGCATCTGGGGGCCGGGGCCCGTCAAAAATATCTGGTTTGCACCCAATGAGACCGAAACAAGCTGTCCAAGACGGCCATAACCTGCAAATTTTGCTGTACGGTGCTGCGCGCCGACCAATGTGATACCGTTGGTTGCGGTGCGTGTTCCGTTGGGCGCGAGTATGACATCACCGTTCCTGTTGCTGGGAATAATATATCCCATGTCCAGATCGTCGACTTTAACAAAGGATAGCCGGGTCACAATGACAGATTCAGCGGTCGCTTGTTCGGCGTACGCAGGAGCGCTAAACGCAGCAATTCCGCCCGTTAGCGCGCACACCGCCAACAATCGCTTTTTCCAGCGGATATGATTTGCCCCATTCATATTATTTGCAATACCCGTCAAACCGTAACTTTGTACTGCCCTGTATAGTTAAGACATATTAAGTTTTATAAAATGCAAGCCGATGACCACAGCGCCGCATTGCACCCTATACCGCGCTGCGCTATCGTCTGTGCATGACCAATCCTGCCATCGCCATTCGCAATCTGTCCAAAACCTATGCCGGGGGCAAAAAGGCACTGGATGATGTCAGCTTTGATGTTGAGCAAGGGTCGATATTTGGCTTGCTTGGCCCCAATGGCGCAGGTAAATCAACGCTGATTAATATTCTGGCGGGACTGGTGAAGAAAACCGGTGGCAGCGCGAGCATCTGGGGTTTCGACATCGACGTGAACCCGCGCAATTCCAAGGCCAGCATTGGCATTGTCCCGCAAGAGATTATGTTCGACCCATTCTTTACGCCCAAAGAAGCGCTGGAATTGCAAGCCGGATTATATGGCGTTCCCGAATCGCAGCGCAAAACGATGGAATTGCTGCGCGCCGTCCGGTTGGAGGATAAAGCAGACGCCTATGCGCGGACATTGTCGGGCGGAATGAAACGGCGGCTTTTGGTCGCCAAAGCTATGGTACATTCGCCGCCGGTTATCGTGCTGGACGAACCCACCGCTGGCGTTGACATCGAGCTACGCCAACAATTGTGGGATTATGTCGTGGAATTGAACAAGGGCGGCGTCACCGTTGTCCTGACCACGCATTATTTGGAAGAAGCCGAACAATTATGCGACCGCATCGCCATAATCAATCACGGCAAATTGATCGCCAATAAACCCACCAAAGAACTGGTCGGCATGGCGCGGGAAAAGGCCGTGGTGCTAACGCTGGACAAGGATATCAACGCCGCGCCCATCCATGCGGCGTTTGAAAAGGTTGAAATGATCGCCGACCGCACGGTGGCCATTACCTATAATAAAGACCGCATAAACGCGGGCGAGGTTATGGGCGTATTGCAGGGCATGGGGCTGGGCATTGTCGATGTCACCACCAAAGAGGCCGATTTGGAGGACGTGTTTCTGCGCCTGACCAGCGGCAATGCCGAAATGGCCGAAGCGCAATGACCATGGCCTATGACGTTATCATCATCGGATCGGGCGCGGCGGGGCTGACGGCTGCCATAAGTCTGGCCGAAAAGCACAAGGTGCTGGTTCTTGCCAAAGGATCGCTAACGGGCGGATCGACCGCGTGGGCGCAAGGCGGGATTGCCGCCGTGCTGGATGACGGCGACACGTTTGAAGAGCATATTAACGATACGATGGTGGCGGGCGCTGGCCTGAACCGCCGTGAAACGGTGGAGTTTGTCGTCGAGAACGCGCCGCATTCGATCCAGCGATTGATTGAAATGGGCGTGCCGTTCAACACCGAGGAAGGCGCGCTGCATTTGACGCGGGAGGGGGGGCATTCGCAGCGCCGAATTGTCCATGTCGGTGATGCGACGGGATGGGCGGTGCAAGAGGCGCTGATTAAAACGGCGCAGGCCAGCCCGAACATAACGCTAATGCCGCGCCGCGCCGCAATCGATCTTATCACTGGACGGCATGAAGAAAAATTCTCTGGCTCGGGCCGCGTCTGGGGCGTGTACGCGTTGGATGAGGATAGCGGAAAAGTGATCGCCTACACCGCAAAAGCCACGATATTGGCGTGCGGCGGGGCGGGGCGCGTCTATCTTTTTTCCACCGCGCCAAGGGGTGCAACGGGCGACGGTATTGCGATGGCATGGCGTGCAGGGGCGCGGGTTTCCAATATGGAAATGATGCAGTTCCACCCGACTTGCCTGTATAATCTGGACGTCAAAAACTTCCTGATAACCGAGGCTGTGCGCGGCGAGGGCGGGCATTTGAAAATCCCGCCCGGCCATCCCGGCGGCGGGCAGCGGTATATGCCGCGTTTCGACCCGCGCGAGGAACTGGCCCCGCGTGATATTGTGGCGCGCGCCAACGATCATGAGATTAAACGGCTGGGGCTGGATTACGTCCATCTGGATATCAGTCACAAAGACCCTGAGTTTGTGAAAGCGCATTTCCCCAACATTTATGAAAAGCTGTTGGGGCTGGGCATTGATATGACGACGCAGCCGATCCCCGTGGTTCCGGCGCAGCATTATACGTGCGGCGGGGTGCTGATCGATTTGGATGGGCGCACTGATTTGCCGGGCCTATATGCGGTCGGCGAGGTGAGTGAAAGCGGCCTGCACGGTGCAAACCGTCTGGCGTCGAACAGCTTGCTGGAATGCTTTGTCTTTGGCGAGGCCGCCGCGCGCGACATCATGGCGCGCTGGGACGAATTTGACAGCCCCCCGCCGATCCGCCCATGGGATGAAAGCCGCGTCACCGACAGCGATGAAGAGGTTATTATTAAGCAGAACTGGACCGAAATCCGGCGGTTCATGTGGAATTATGTCGGCATCGTGCGCACCACCAAACGATTGGAACGCGCCAAGCACCGCATCGCATTGCTGCAACAAGAGATCGAAGATTACTACAGCCATTTCCGCGTCACCACCGACCTGATCGAGCTGCGCAACCTGCTGCAAACCGCCGAGCTGATTGTACGCAGCGCATTGTCCCGTAAGGAAAGCCGGGGGCTGCATTATACGCTGGATTATCCCGGATTGTCGGATGCGGCGGTGGACACGGTACTGGTGCCATGATGCGGCTTTGGCCGTCCTGTGTTCCGCTGTCATTAGTCCTTTGAGTGCCCTAAATGCCTAGGTTTCACGCGAAAAAGGCCAGCCATGCAAATACTGCGCTGCCGGCTATCGAACTCAAAATGGTGGCGCGGCGATAAACGGGGCTTAACAAGCCGATGGTCAATCCGCCTAATACCACAAAAAACAGCGCCAATCCGGCAATCATCGCAAGAATCCGGTATGCGTGTGGCCCGTGGCCTTTATGGATTTCCATCATTGCGTTCAACAAGCTTGGTTCCACATATTTTGCGCTCAGTATGCCGTCCTTTTCCTCAAACGCGACATGCGCCCGCGATGTTGGCCGCGTTGTAAAGTTTTTGTCGCGCACGCGGATATATTCAAACGCCACATCCACTTTCTGCGCCGAAAGGAAGCGGCGCACATCGGCCTCGAACACCGGGCTTTCCGTATCGAATTTCGTACCCTGCGGCACGGTGATGGGGGTTTCTTTTGTCTCGCCCTTTACATTGGCCAAATATAGACCGCCTGAAATGGCAACCAACAAGAATGCCGGCGCCAACAATGCGGCGGCATAAAGATGGACTGACACCATGATGCGGCGCAATTTTATGGCGTTCATGAAACGGTTCCTTTTGGTTTGATCGTCGTAAGTGGACGTTTTCATGGATACGTATAGTAACATTACAAAAAAGGCCCCGCCGATAGAAAATCGGCGAGGCATTCTGCATAGATTTTGGTGCTTGATTATGCGCCGTAATAGGTGCTTACGCCCTCATAATATTCGCGGCCATTTTCGCTTGTGCGGTCATACCGCGGTGCGGCGTCCAATTGCTCTTTGGTTACGTCGACGACATAGCCTTCTTTGTTCACATCATAATCCAGTTTTGACCATGGCAACGTATATTCATCCGTGCCCATGCCCAAAAATCCGCCAAATGTCATAACGGCATAGCTTACTTTGCCGCCGCTTTTGCTGACCATGAAATGCGAGATTGATCCCAGCTTGTCGCCATTGCGGTTATAAACCGATGTGCCTTCGACCATGTTCGATGCAATCAGGCCGTCCTGATCGTTATGGTTCATTATGTCGTTTTCCATGTGGAATTCCTTTTGATATTGTCCCGACCTCGTGCCCATCTAACGGGCGGGCAGACGGAGCGTTCCCGTGTGATTAATTCGGTTCGTCGTATTTCGGCCAGACGGCTCAAAACATGTGTTTCGGACCATCCTGCAGCGCACATATTATCGCGGCTACGCAACCTATATAATGTCGGTGCATTTACCGGACGCAGAAAATGCCAAACTGTTCGGGGCATTAATCAATTAACGAAATCCAAAATGATCCGGGCAACGTAATTGTTATTATTGTCGCCGGACATCATTAAAAAGGCATGTCATGGATATTATTACGGATAGCGCACAGCACCCATTGGCCTGCAGTTTTGCAGAATGGGTTGCCGAGACGGATTTCCCCTGCGTCGGCGCAAAATCCGCGTTGGCACGGTCGCAGATACGGTTTGTAATAGGCCGCGATTTTGGTTCGGCATGGGACGATCTGGAACTGCACAGAGCATTGATGGATTTTGCCAGCGACTATAGCGTTGACCGCACTTTGTTTCAAAGTCTGGTGATACTGTATGAACGCGGAGCGCCGCGTGATGAAGTCGCATTTGAACAGCGCCTGTGGGATCGGCTGAATTCACTGACCCAAAAAGACGCATGGTTAGGACAAATTCCCGATGACCGCGTGAGTAGCGATCCGCAAGATCCCCATTTCTCGTTAAGCTTTGGCGGCGAGGCATTTTTCATCGTGGGGCTGCATCCAAAATCGAGCCGCCCGGCAAGACGATTTTCCGCGCCCGCAATGGTGTTCAATCTGCATGACCAATTCGAACAATTGCGGCAGCAACAGCGCTATGACACGATGCGCGCAGCGATTTTGAAACGGGATGAACGGCTGGCGGGATCACCCAACCCTATGCTGGCCAATCACGGTACAATTTCAGAAGCGCGGCAATATAGCGGCCGGGCCGTTGAAAACGATTGGCAGTGTCCATTTTCCGGACGAAAGGATATGATGCTTCATGGCCTCAAATCCGTTCAATAGCGGGCAAGTTACCGTCGCGTCACAGCCGCTAGCGCCGCACATTGTGCGCACGCGGCTGCGTGATCGCGTCCAATTTCTGGCGAAATTGGCACGGATCAAGCTCTTGTATCTATGGCGGCATGGCCATTTGCCCAATATGGCGCAGCCGCGACTGTTTACCGAATTTGTTCAACTGCGGAAACTGGAATCGCCCAATCAATCCGTCTCGGCATTAATCGACAAGGTTAAAGTAAAGGAATTTGCCGCTGACCGGATCGGTGGCGAATGGATTATACCGACATTGTGGCATGGACTGGTTTTACCGGATAAGGCGATGTGGCGATATCCGTTCATCGTTAAGTCTAGCCACGGCTGCAATCAATATATCGTGGTCAGGTCTGCGGCGCATGATTGGGCCGCAATCAAAAAAGCTTCGGCGCAGTGGGTGCAGCGGCCATATGGCGCGTGGCTGGATGAAGGTCATTATACCGCTGTAAAACCCGGTATATTGGTTGAACCATTTGTGGGCGATCGGGACGCGTTACCCATTGATTATAAGTTATACGTATTTGGCGGAACGGCACGATTTGTTCAGGTGCATCTTGACCGCGCCACCAATCACCGATGGGCAATTTTTGATCGCAGTTGGAATTGCCTGACCAAGCAGAAATGTAATGACGCACAGCCGCCAGCGACGCTGAATGCGATGATCCAGGCTGCAGAATCGTTGGCACATGGTATCGATTTTGTCCGTGTGGATTTTTACGAAATCGCGGGAAAGCCAGTATTTGGCGAGATGACATTCTATCCCGGCTCTGGCCTTGATCCGTTTGATCCGCCGGTGATTGACAGCGTCATGGGCGCATTATGGCAGGACGCAATTGCCGCAAAGAAAGGCAGTATATGACCGAAATCCCCGCACGTAGCGGTACAGCATTTGCCATGAAACGCGGGCAGAAACTGCGTGTGATTGATCCGTGCGGCGAACAGGTTGCCGATTTACTGGCCTATAATGCGCACGATATATCAGAAGTAATATCATCGGGCAGAACACTGGATTATGCCAGCCGGATATACCTTACTACGGGCGATCCATTATATTCAAATCGCAGCAATGTGATGCTGCGGATCATGCATGATGATGTTGGTCGCCACGATTTTTTGTTGACGCCCTGTTCGAAAGATACGTTTCGGATAATATATGGCGACACCGATCCGCACCGCGGATGTTTTGGCAATTTGGCTTCGGCGCTCGCGCCCTATGGTATAAAAGAGGATGCCATTCCCACGGCATTTAATTGTTTTATGAATGTACCGGTAAATGCCGAAACGGGTGAGATTTCGGTATTACCGCCGCTCAGCAAGGCGGGGGATAGCATTGTTTTTCAGGCGGAGATGGATGTTATCATCGGCTTGACCGCGTGTTCGGCGCTGCAATCCAATAACGGAAGTTTTAAGCCAATTGAATATGAAATCCTGGATTAAACTCTTAATCGGATCTAGGCGGCGACGCATTGCTGCCCGCGTCAATTGGGCAATTTCCAGCTGACCCGGCTTTGATAGCTTCCAGCAACTTTTGCGCCGCTAACGTCTTTGGCGGCATCAAATTTTGCGCGCCGGGTCATACCTGCGCAAGTGGCCTCGTCCAAATCGCCATGGCCGCTGGATTTGGTGATAGTGCAACCGAATACTTTTCCGTCGCTGCCCACGGCTAACCGAAAGCCAACCGTTCCCTCGCGGCCTTCACGCAGCGCGCTGCCGGGATAATCGTCCAAGCTGATCCACCGGCTGACATCGCCCTTTGGGGATACCGATGTCGCGGCGGACAAAACAGCAAAACCGGCTGCGGGTGATTTGCCATTACCATTCATCCGCAAATCATCAAGGCAGGATGCGATAGTGGCAAAGGCCGCTGATGTGCCGGATAAGGGAATTTGACCAATCAGACGCCCGCCGTTGACAATGGCAAGCGCGCTGCCACCGCGAATTTCGGTTTCAAAATCGCTGCCGAATGCGGCCAGCAAAGCGGTGCTGCCTGCATTGCTGGCCGTATTTTCAAAGGGCGCCGTTTTTTGTGCGCCTGCATAAGTACGGCCATCGATTTGATACTGTATCTGGTCTTCGCTACCCGGTGATATGGACCATGAAGTATTTTTTGCTTGCAGATAAACCGCGCCGTCCATCCGTTTCAAAATCAGCAACTCTGTCGCACTATTACCGGATATAGGCCGCAAAGCGCCCGAATACATGCCACAGCTTTGGTCCGCCGATGTGACATACCAGCCGCCGACATATCCCCAATCACGGGCAAGCAGCGGTGCTGGAAACACAGAAACTGCGGCAGCAAGAACAAGGGATATGCGAGAGATCATGGTTTGTGAATACTCGATTTAATGCGCCAAAACAACCACGTCAACGCGCCTGCAATTCATCCGCGCTTGCGCCTGCGACCAATCCCGCTAAATACCGAAAATGGACAAGATAATCGTACGCGGTGGCAACCCGTTAAAAGGCCAAATTCCAATATCCGGCGCAAAGAACAGCGCGCTAACCCTGCTGCCATGCGCGTTGTTAACCGATGAGCCGTTGACGCTGCGCAATTTGCCCCGGCTGGCGGATATTGACGGGTTTCAGCATTTGATGAACCAGTTTGGTGTCTCGACCAGTATTGCCGGCGCGCGGCCCGAAGATTTCGGCCGCGTGATGACGCTGCAGGCGACGCGGATGACCAGCAATGTCGCGCCTTATGATCTGGTCCGCAAAATGCGGGCATCGATCCTTGTTCTGGGGCCATTGCTGGCGCGGATGGGCGAAGCCACTGTTTCGCTGCCCGGCGGCTGCGCGATTGGCAACCGTCCGATTGATCTGCATTTGAAGGCATTGGAAGCCTTTGGCGCGACGATTGAAATCGCGGCAGGATATGTCAAGGCGACCGCGCCCAAAAGCGGACTGCCCGGCGGCACTTACAGCTTTCCCGTGGTATCGGTGGGCGCGACCGAAAATGCGCTGATGGCCGCATCGCTCGCAAAGGGCACATGTGTTTTGCATAACGCGGCGCG
>JANOKA010000090.1:0-6518 GCA_031418995.1 Sphingomonadales bacterium
CGTCCGCCGCCGCCATGTTGGGTTATGCCGTCGACTTGAACGATCTTAATCGAGTCAATTGCCTCCATTGGCTTGACGGACTCGCGCACGATTTCCGGCAATACCTTTAGCAATGCCAATTTGGTTTGCAGTGATATCTGATCCGATGACAACAGGTTCGCCGCCTCGTTGATGGCGCGTTGTCCGGCGGCCTCCACCTCAAAGCGAATACGGGCCGCCTCGGCGCGCAGTTTTTCGGCGTCGGCCTCCCCCTCGGCGGCCACGCGCATCGCATCAGCGCGGTTGTTGGCGGCTTCCTTTTCAGCTTCGGCTTCAACCTTGACGCCGATGGCGCGGACCTCGGCCTCTTTCGATGCTTCGATCAGCTCGATGCGTTTGCCGCGGTCGGCGATTTCGGTTTCGCGTGCAGTGATGACCTGTTCTTCTGCGGCAACTGCCTTGGCGCGGGCTTCGTCTGCCTCGGCGCGCGCTTGGCTTTCTTCGCGTGATTTGTTTTGCACAGCGATCTGCTGTTCTTGCCGTGCTATTTCCAGCGATTGTTCCTGCGCGATCTGTGCTTGCTGTACCGCACGGTCCGCCTCAATTTGCGCAGAATCGACCTGTTGTTTCGATTTGATCTGCGCGTCTTGCGCCTCTTGATCGCGCAATGCCTTTTCGCGGGCCACTTCGGAAGCTTGCGTGGCACGGCGCATTTCAACTTCGCGTTCTTGCTCTAACCGGGCAAATTCACTGTCGCGGCTGATTTCGAACGAACGCTTGTCAGCCTCAAGATTCTTCGTTTCAATCTGGACGCGGGTGTCTTGTTCAATATCGTTGCGTGCTTTTTTGCGCAGCTCAATCTGCTCGGTCAGCTTGGTCAGACCCTCGGCATCGAATGCGTTGTTGGCGTTGAAATGTTCGATGCTGGTTTGATCGAGGCCAGTAAGCGAAACGGACTCAAGCTCCAGCCCGTTCATCGCCAGATCGCTCGACGATGCCTGCTGCACCTTTTGCACAAAATCGGCGCGTTGTTCATGCAACTGGTTCATCGTCATACCCGCAGCCACCGAACGCAGCGCATCGACAAACTTACCCTCAACCAGATCTTTCAGCAATTCAGGCTGCATCGTGCGCAGGCCCAATGTCTGCGCCGCCATGGCCAGCGATCCGGCATCGGGCGCAACGCGTACGTAAAATTCGGCCTTCACATCGATGCGCAGGCGGTCGAGCGTGATGAGCGCATCGACATTATTGCGCTCCACCGCCAAACGCACCGTGTTCATATTCACGGGCATGGTTTCGTGCAGCACGGGCAGGACGAGAGCGCCGCCGTTCATCACCACTTTTTCGCCGCCAAGTCCGGTACGGATAAACGCGATTTCCTTGGTTGCGCGTTTATACAGGCGGGTGATGACAAGGCCGAATACAATCAGGGTGAATAATATAATGCCGGCATAAATGGCGACTGAAATAAGGTTTTCCATGGATCAAACTTTCTGGAATAGGCCGCGATCATATTCGCCGCAGCGTGCATGTTCAAAATGGGTTCAGGTGACAGTCTCCGCCAGATACGCGCTACATGGCTGTGCCCTCTAGGTTACTATTTTCCAGACGGGGCAGATGGTGGTCACCGTGCGAGATGGCACGAAAAACATCGCCCTGCCGCCGCACGAGTAGCAATTTCTCCCCCGCCATAAATGCCTGATCGTCATTATCGGGTTCGACCATGATGAAATGTGCGTGGCCGTGAATGTCCATTGCTTTTGCGCGCGCCGCCGATCCGCGCCGTGCCGTGCCAATTTCCACCCACGCAAATCTGCCCACCAAACTGTCGAGCGATACTGCGGTTGTTTCATCTTTTGGCATGATCCGCGCCAATGGCCGCGCCAATAGGGCGGTTAAGGGCAAAGCCGCCAGCGCCGCCGCCGGACCTGCCAGTATTGCAGGTAACAATCCGCCCGTCAGCGACTGAATAAATTGCTGTGCGCCATATCCGATCAGCGTGAACAGCATCACATATAACGCAAGCCATATCATCAGGGGCAAACGGCCGATACCAAGGAAGGACAACAGGCCATCGCCAATGTCTCCTGCGCCCAAACCGCCGTCTGTATCGGCGTCTAAATCCGGCGCAAAATCAGTGATTCCGCTCATTTGCAATGCGGCCAGACCCACCAGCAAAACAAAGCCGGCAGCGAAAACCACATTTTCATCAGCCAACCAAAAATCAAACACTTAACTGCCCCCAACACCGAAAAAAATATTCAACCGAGTGTGTGATAACGTACAGTTTAGGTCAATAGAAATCGGAATTGCTTCATGCTATTTTTCAATGCTGCCGGAAGGTGCTTGGACCTTGTCATCGCTTTCCAGGTCCTTGGTAATTCTGGCCGCCATCCGGCCCCGCTGCACCGATGCGGTGTAATTGTTGGCGTTCAGCGCATATAGACCCGCCACGGTCCTCTTATCCAAATCAGACATCCGTTCGGGCGCTGCCGAATTTGCACCGCGCTCTGCAAATAGGGTCAATATAGAGTCGCTGGACGTCTGCGCCGCCGGTTTAATATCGAGCAGTAAGTGCATGGTGGCAATATCGGCCAATTGCCGAAGCGACTTGCCTGCGGTGGCGGGCTTGTCAATCACGGCAAAGGACAGCAACATATCCTCTCGCACATTTTCGTAAGTGCGCGTTGCTGCCGCATTACGCACTATTTTAACGCCGGACTGCCCGACGTTGCTGCCGTTGATGCTCGTGATATTGCCCAATTGTTCGCCGTCACGGCTGCGTTGTTCGATAACGTGCCACGAATAAATCGGACGTTTGACATTGCTAAGTGCCAGAAAATCGGCGCGGTCGATCACGCCAAAGAACCGCGGCTGTGCCTCGTATAATCCCTGAACGACGGTTTGCGGGTCATCGATGAAAATCAGCAACGCATTCGGCCTGCACCCGGTATCTTGCACTTTCAATCCTGCCGCCGCGATATTTTTGCGCAGCAATCCGTCCAATATGCCCGTCCATTCGGCTGGAAAGCCGATCACCATCGGGCATACGCTTTCCTCAAATCGGCCCAGCTGACCGCTGCTGCTTTCGTTGAACAATTGTTTCAACTGCGCCGACAATTGCTTGCGCTGTCCCTCAACAACTATTTCTGGCTCTGCGGCGGCGTAAACGGGGGTGGTTAGGCCTAGCATCGCCAATGACAACGCAATTGCCGATTTTCGGGCGCGGAGGAATTTAACGCTGAATTGCATGAGGGCCTCTTTAGTTAAGTATTGACCGTAACATGAGCGCCGCGCCGTTTCGATCGCAACTTGGTTTCGACGAACCTATAATATGCACAGCTCAAATTCCTCATTTGGTTCTTTCATCGTGGCTTCGCTGGGTCTATGCGTAAATGATCCCCGGGGAGTCGAATGACTGAGAGGTGGTGCTGTAATGCCCGCGACCCGCTGAACCTGATCCCGTTGATGCGGGCGGAGGGAGGGAGCGGAACATGAACCCCGCCTCTTTGCTCTGAAATTTTTTGGAGCAAACATTATGGCAGACGTTGATTCGATTAGAGATCTGACTTCCAAGGGAAGTCAGGGGCCCACCAAAACCGAAATCCCCCTCGCGGGCAGCGCAGTAAACGTCACCACAGGCCCCATTCGCGGCAGCAAAAAAATCCATGTTGCCGCCCAAACTGGCAGCGGTGTTCGCGTTGCCATGCGCGAAATTTATCTCGACCCAAGCTGCGACGATGCGCCCGTCCGCGTCTATGATACCTCCGGTCCCTATACCGACGACAATGTCCTGATCGACATTAGCAAGGGCCTTGCCGAATTGCGCCGCGAATGGATACTTGCGCGCGGCGATGTCGAAGAAGTGACCCAGCGCGAAGTAAAACCCGAAGACAACGGACAGCTTGGTCCCGACCGCAGCGGCGGCGTCGCGTCCTTCCCCAATGTGCGCGAAAAAGTCCTGCGCGCCAAATCCGGCATGAACGTCAGCCAAATGCATTACGCCCGCCAAGGCATCATCACGCCCGAAATGGAATATGTGGCGGAGCGCGAAAATCTGGGCCGTGCGCGCCTTTCCAGCTATACCCGTGACGGCGAAAGCTGGGGCGCGGAAATCCCCGATTATGTGACGCCCGAATTTGTCCGCAGCGAAATCGCGAGGGGCCGTGCGATCCTGCCCAACAACATCAACCACCCCGAAACCGAACCGATGATTATCGGCCGCAATTTCCTCGTCAAGATCAACGCCAATATCGGCAACAGCGCGGTAGCATCCGATGTCGCCAGCGAAGTGGACAAGATGGTGTGGTCCGTCCGCTGGGGCGCCGATACCGTCATGGACCTCAGCACCGGTCGCAACATCCACGACACCCGCGAATGGATTATCCGCAACTCGCCCGTGCCCATCGGCACCGTTCCCATTTACCAGGCGCTGGAAAAAGTCGGCGGCGTGGCAGAGGCGCTGACGTGGGAAGTGTACCGCGATACCCTGATCGAACAAGCCGAACAGGGCGTCGATTATTTCACCATCCATGCGGGCGTGCGCCTGCCTTACGTCCCGCTTGCCGCAAAGCGCATGACGGGCATTGTGAGCCGCGGGGGCAGCATCATGGCGAAATGGTGCCTGTACCATCATAAGGAATCGTTCCTATACGAACATTTCGATGACATTACAGAGATCATGAAAGCGTATGACATATCCTATTCGCTGGGCGATGGCCTTCGCCCCGGCAGCATATATGATGCCAATGACGAGGCGCAATTTGCCGAGCTATATACCCTAGGCGAGCTGACCCACCGTGCATGGAAATCCGATGTGCAGGTGATTATCGAAGGGCCCGGCCATGTGCCGATGCACAAGATCAAAGAGAATATGACTAGGCAATTGGAAGTATGCGGCGAAGCGCCATTCTACACGCTCGGCCCGCTAACCACCGACATCGCGCCGGGATACGACCATATCACCAGCGGCATTGGTGCGGCGCAAATCGGTTGGTACGGCACGGCGATGCTGTGTTATGTCACGCCCAAGGAGCATCTGGGCCTGCCCGACCGCGATGACGTAAAGGTCGGCGTTATAACGTATAAGCTGGCCGCGCACGCGGCGGATCTGGCGAAAGGGCATCCCGCCGCACAAGTCCGCGACGATGCGCTAAGCAAAGCGCGGTTTGAGTTCCGCTGGCGCGACCAGTTCAACCTGAGCCTCGATCCTGACACTGCAGAGCAATATCACGACCAGACGCTTCCGGCGGAGGGCGCGAAGACCGCGCATTTCTGCAGCATGTGTGGACCAAAATTCTGCTCGATGAAGATCAGCCAGGAGGTGCGCGAGTTTGCGCGGTTGCAGAACCAGCCAGCAGGCGATTTCGTCGCGGCGGAGGAAGCAGAGGCGGGCATGGCCGAGATGAGCAAGGTCTATGACGAAACTGGACGGGAGTTGTACATGGGCCAAGGTGACAGGGAGCATGATTAATTGCTAAGCCGCGCAGCTTTTGCTAAGTTACATGTAACGGAGATCGGTTATGGGCGTACACGAAAATCTTACAGGAGCACAGCGCGTGGCAAAGCGCCGCGCCGTTTTGCGTTCGCAAGGGCTGCGTCCAAAGCAGTTTTGGGTTCCGGACGTTCGCGATCCAAGGGTGCTTGAAGGCATTCACCGCTCGGTGGCGATCATTCGCGCTGACAAGGAAGAGAATGACGTGATGGCGTGGGTTGAATCGCTTCATGCCGAAGTTATGGCAGATGAGCCAGACTATGACTGGGGGACGAATGGCCCGCCTGAGGCTGGCTAACCACAACAATGAAGCGCGGCGAAATCTGGACAGTTTCTGGCGGTCCCGGATTTGCAGGCAAACCGCGCCCGGCGCTGATCGTCCAGTCCGACCTGACTGTGGAAACACCCTCGGTACTGACCTGTGGCTTCACTACCCATATCAGCGAGGATGTGCCGCTGCGTCCCCTTATTTTGCCGACCCCGAAAAATGGCCTTGCCAGACCATCGAACCTGATGTCTGAAAAGATCACTGCCGTGCCGCGAACGCGGTTGGGCAAGCGTATCGGTAGGCTCTCGATTGAAGATGTTGCACGTGTGGATGGCGCGCTGCTACTCATAATGGGATTTGCGGAATGAGTTTTGTATAGTTTCCCTGGAATTTCCAAGGGCACTAGCGCCCGACGGGAACGAGCGAAGCGAGGGCAAACCGGACGGGCGTTGTCTTTGGGATCAGGCGACAGGGAGCAGAATTAGATGTTTGATTTAGTACAAAATTGTTAGGTTTTACACGATGAGCGATATTCTGCCGATACATTATGCTCTTAGCGAAGCCGCGATTGTGGCTGCTGGGGGCTACGCCGTGTTCAAGGCTTGGCCCATCAACAGGTGGTTCGCCATCGGTCTAGCGTCTGTGGCCTTGGCTGGTCTGGTCGGTGCGATCCGTATTGCAGCGGGAATGACAGGACCGATTATCACGCTTCATGAATTTTTGTCGCGCATTGGCGCGCTATTCGGCCTTGGATGTTTGCTTGGTGTAATGCTT
>JANOKA010000091.1:0-49381 GCA_031418995.1 Sphingomonadales bacterium
TCTTTCGATGTCCGCGCCATGATAAGGCCGATTTTGGCATGCGGGCTATTGGTGATGTAGCGCTTTGTGCCGTTTAAGACATAGCCATTACCAGAGCGCACAGCCATTGTCGCCATCGCCGCGCTGTCCGATCCGCTGCCCGGTTCGGTCAGGCCAAAGCAGGCAATTTCGCCCGATGCGATACGCGGCAACCAATGTGCCTTTTGCTCCGCCGTGCCAAATTTTCGTATTGCGCTGCCCGTCATGCCGACGTTGATCGACATGGTGGAACGGTATGCAGGCGCGGCATAAGACAGATGCTTTACTGTGTCGACATATTGGACAATGTTCATACCCGCGCCGCCATATTCTTGCGGAATAGTAATGCCGAACAGCCCCATTTCACGCATCTCGTTCAAAATATCCTCCGGGATGCGGTCCTTTGCAATCACGTCCGCTTCGGCAGGGATCAACCGTTCGCGGACATAGCGTTTCAATTGGTCGATAAAAACTTCAAAGGTTTCGGGGTCCATGCCGGACATGTTTAGGATTCCTTTTTTTGACCGGTGCGTGAAATGTTAATCGTTCAGTTAACCCGTCCAGTCAATCAGGTATATTGATTGCCAGCGTCATTGTGTCTTTCACCTCTTCCATCACCGGATAGGTTGATGTTTGCGCAACCGCAGGTAGCGCGCAGATAACATCGACGAACATCATCCGGTATTCATCCATATCGCGGGTGCGGACTTTCAACAGATAATCATATCCGCCTGACACCATATGGCAGCTTTGGATTTGCGGTATTGATTGCACCGCCTTGTTAAACTCTTCCAGCTTGGCCCGCGTTGTATTGGCCATTTTCACCTGAATATACATCAGATACCCTTGCGCCATTTTTTTGGCATCCAGCTCGGCGATATAGCGGCGAATATACCCCTCTTTTTCGAGCCTCCGCAGCCGTTTCAGACACGGCGATTTGCTTAAATTGACACGCTCCGCCAATTCAACGACGGGCATGCGGCCGTCATTTTGAATCTCGCGCAGGATACGCAGGTCGGCAGAATCCAATTGGTCCAGATAATTCACAAATACTCTCCAATATCATCGAATAATATCAAATACGGAATATTTAGGCCACAAAATGACCCAAAAAAAGGAACTATCCCTTTCTACACCGATTATACCAAAGGGCAATGAGCTATCCCATCGACATGTTGCCATCCCGTACCGATCATACAGGTTATGACCGATTGGCCGCGCTTTATATGGCTGATGAAACGGCGTTAACAACACAACTGGTCGCCGCGTCGCATTTGACAGTGCTGCAACGCAAACAGATTGGTGGGCGGGCTGCAACTTGGGTGGAGAAGGTGCGGTCCGCGACCCACCGAACCGGCGTTATCGATGCCTTTCTGCAAGAATATGGCCTGTCGACCAATGAAGGCATCATATTAATGCGCCTGTCAGAGGCGCTGATCCGCACGCCGGATTTCACCACTGCACAGGAATTGATGCGCGACAAGCTGGTCGCGGGGGAGTGGCGGATGCATGCCGGATCCAGCCCGGCAACATTGATTAACGCCGCAACAGCAGGTCTTCGTTTTTCGGCGGCATGGATTGCGGCAACCGGGGGGAATGCCGCTGCCAAGCTGGCGGCAAAACTGGGTGACCGCGTGTTGCATGCTGCTGTTGTGCGGGGCATGGGCATCATGGCCGGCCATTTTGTTTTGGGCAGCACGATTGCGGACGCCGTATCGCGGGCGCAAAAGGAATCCGGTAATGGTGGGCTATATTCGTTCGACATGCTGGGTGAAGCGGCGCTGACGCAGGCTGATGCCGATCATTATTTCGATGCCTATACGGGCGCGCTTCGGCATTTGGCAGGAACGGTGGCAGCAGGAGCGACGGCAGCAACTGCCAATGGCCTGTCGGTAAAGCTATCTGCGCTGCATCCGCGTTATGAATATGCAAAACGTACTGCGTGTGTTCCGGTGCTGGTCGAAAAGATACGCGAACTCGCGTTAATAGCAAAGTCCGCTGGTGTTGGTTTGACATTGGATGCCGAAGAGGCCGATCGGCTGGAGCTTTCGCTGGATATTTTTCAGGCGTTGTTGAATGATCCTATGCTTGCCGATTGGGACGGATTGGGCATTGTTATTCAGGCGTATCAGCGCCGTGCGACCGCGACCATCGACATCGTTACTGCGGCTGCAAAATCCGCGCAGCGACCGATTTCTGTGCGACTGGTCAAGGGCGCATATTGGGATGCGGAGATTAAACGGGCCCAGGAAATGGGGCTGGAAAGCTATCCGGTGTTCACCCGTAAAGAGCATACCGATGTCAGCTATCTGGCCTGCGCCGCACAGCTATTGAATGCAGGGTCATTGGTGTATCCGCAATTTGCCACGCACAATGCACATACAGCAGCGGCGATCATTGAAATGGCGCAAGGGGGTTCGCGGTTCGAATTCCAACGTCTGCACGGCATGGGCGAGGCGTTGCACGACGAAATCAGCAGCGAAACGGGCATCACCAGCCGGGTATATGCGCCGGTTGGAAACCATAAAGAATTGCTGCCATATCTGGTGCGGCGATTGCTGGAAAACGGGGCCAACAGCTCTTTTGTAAACCAGTTGATGAACCCCGAAGTCGAAGTAGACGAAATAGTCCGCGACCCGATTGAGCAATCCGGGCAGCATGGCTTCACCCCGCATCCCGCCATTCCTGCGCCATGCGATATGTTCGGCGGAGTGCGTGCCAGTGCAAAGGGTATCGATCTGACGCAATCGGAAATGGCGCGGAAGATAGAGGCGATTTTGCCCGTTGCTGCACCTTATCATGCGGCATCCTTAATTGGCGGGATCGCCGCTGGAAACGATATTCAGACAATAGAAAACCCGGCCAATGTTGCGCACGTCGTGGGCAGCGCGGTGCTGGCGTATACAGGCGATGTGGCGCGCGCGGTTGCCGCAGCGCGCGGTTCGGATTGGGCGATAACATTTACACCGCAAATGCGTGCCGATTGCCTGAACCGTGCCGCCGGATTGATGGAAGCGCGCATGCACGACCTGATGGCCTATTGCGTGCTAGAGGCGGGGAAAACATTCCCGGACGCCGTCGCGGAAATACGCGAAGCGGTCGATTTTTGCCGTTATTATGCCGCACAGGTATTAAGTGCAGCGATGGCAGACCGCGGCCCACAGGGCGTGGTCGCCTGCATATCGCCGTGGAATTTTCCACTGGCAATTTTCATCGGACAGGTAGCCGCGTCGCTGGCAGCGGGCAATAGCGTGGTGGCCAAACCCGCCGGACAAACGCCGCTGATTGCCTATGCCGCAACGCAGATATTATTTGAAGCAGGCGTTCCTGTAAGCGCGCTACAATTGTTATTCGGCGGCGGCGATATTGGCGGCGCGTTGGTCAGTCACGCCGGGGTCGATGCCGTGTGTTTTACCGGATCAACCGCCACTGCAAAACGGATTGCGACCGCGCGCGCAGAAATTGGCCGCGCAGACAGCGTGTTGATAGCCGAAACGGGCGGCATCAATGCAATGATTATTGATTCCACCGCATTGCTGGAACAAGCAGTGGGAGATGTTGTTGCCTCTGCCTTTCAAAGCGCGGGGCAACGCTGTTCGGCGTGCCGCTTGGTATGTGTGCAAGACGATATTGCCGATGATTTTGAAAAAATGCTGTCGGGCGCGATGGCGCAACTTACGTCCGGGGACCCGGCCCTTCTCACCACCGATGTCGGGCCGATAATCGATGCAAATTCGCGGAACAAAATCGATAGCTACATTGCGGCCGCACGCGCCAAATTTCGCATTATCGGAGAGGTGCAACCCGGCGATGCATTGCATCTGGGCCATTTCGTGCAGCCTATCGCGTTTGCCTTGAATGATATTGACGAGGTGGATCAGGAAATATTCGGCCCAGTTCTGCATATTGTTCGCTTTGATGCGAGCGACGTGCATGCGGTGGTGCAACGTATAAATGCGCTCGGCTTTGGCCTGACGCTGGGTGTTCATTCCCGTATTGACAGCCGGATTGCGGCGATTGCAAAACAGGCAAAGGTCGGCAATCTCTATATCAACCGTAATCAGATCGGTGCGGTTGTCGGGGTCCAGCCATTTGGCGGTGAAGGATTGTCGGGTACTGGGCCGAAAGCGGGCGGCCCGCATTATCTGCGCCGGCTATCGCGTCCAAAGTCAGTCACGGGCGGCGAGATCGCGAACATTGCCGAAACGATGATCCGTCATAAACGGCGTTTTGAACACCTATCCAGCAAGCATGATTTGCCCGGTCCAACAGGCGAACAAAATAGCCTGTCGCTTGTACCGCGAGGACACCTGATTTTGGCGGGCGATGCTGCAAATCTGGCGGACCAGATTTGCATTTGTTTTGCCAGTGGCAACACAGGCGCGGTTCCCCAAGAGATGCGCGATGCGGCGCAAAAAATACTCGTCAATTTCGAAGGTCACGGCCTTCAACTGGAAAAAATTATCAGCATTTCCACCACCGCGTTGGATAGTTTGTTGGAAGGGAAATATGACGGCGTTGTTGCGGATGGTCATGACAGGGAGGCGATTGCCGTTTTGCTGGCCAATCGGCCCGGTGCCATCATCCCGTTATTATCAGCCAATGATGATCCCGAACGTTATTATCACGAACGCACTTTAACAATCGATACGACTGCTGCCGGAGGGAATGCATCGCTGCTTGCCATGCAATCGGCAGACGAAAGTGCGGCAAAAATTTCTTAAAAGTTTTACACGAGGAGGAAGTATAATGAAAACTAAGTCAATATGGATGGCATCCGCCGCCGTTATAGCTGCAGGAATGGTTCCTGCAGCGGGATATGCGCAAGACGCGCCAGCCGAAGAAACGGCTGCAACCGAAGAGGCGGCAATTACCGTTATCGGTTCACGACGGGCAGAGGCGCGTTCTGCAACTGACTCGCCGGTTCCCGTTGATGTACTCAAGGCCGAAGATTTGAAATCGCAAGGCAGCACGGACATCATCGAGGCGCTGTCCACGATCGTGCCATCGTTAACCGCAAGCCGCGAACCGATCAGCGATGCTGCGACGCTGGTTCGCCCCGTTAACCTGCGTGCTTTGCCATCGGATCACACTTTAGTGCTGGTCAACGGCAAGCGCCGTCACCGCGGCGCGGTTGTGGGTGAATTTGTATCCGGCATCAACCGCGGTGCGCAAGGCGTCGACATTACGCCAATGTTCGGCGCTTCGTTGAAGCAAGTCGACGTATTGCGCGATGGTGCAGCGGCACAATATGGCTCAGATGCGATTGCGGGTGTTATAAACTATCAGCTTTTGACTGATCCAGAGGCGCGTGATTTGAGTGTGCAGTATAGCAAATCATACATTGGTGACGGCGTAACCATCGAAGCGTCAGGCGCGATTGGCGCAAAAATTGGCGACGGCGGATTTTTGACCTTTGCATTTGAAGTGAAAGATCAAGACGCCACCAGCCGGGGCGTACAGGATGGCGAAGGTTCTACTGGCGGCGCAGCGGGCCTTGCCGCAGCAGGTTTTCCTGTGGCTGATCCAGTCGTGATCTGGGGCCAACCCAATGTGAAGGACGACTATAAATTCACCATAAACTCCGCGATACCAGTGGGCGATTCCGAACTGTACATGTTCGGCAATTATTCCACCCGTAATGTCGATGGCAGTTTCTTCTACCGCAATCCGGCGCGCCGTCAGGGCGTGTTTGCCAGCGGAGCAAATGCACTGTTTGCTGACACAACTGGCGCTGGCGGATGCCCCGTAGGTCCGTTACCGACGGCAAGCTTTGCCGCGGCGCAGGCTTTTGTAAACGGCGCACCTGCAAACTGTTTCTCGTTCTTCTCGCGGTTCCCCGGCGGGTTCACACCACGCTTTGGCGGTTCTGTGAAGGATTTTTCCGGAACAGCGGGTTTTCGCGGTAAATTTGACAGCGGTTTCACCTATGATTTCAGCGCAGGTATCGGGCGTAATGCGCTGGGTTATGAAATTAACAATACCATCAACGCATCACTTGGACCGGATTCGCCGACCAGTTTCAAACTGGGCTCGCAAATTCAAAAGGAAATCATTGCAAATGCCGATTTTGTCTATCCGGTAAATGTCGGTCTGGCGTCAGATCTGAATATCGCCTTTGGTTTGCAATATCATAATGACAGCTTTGAAATTACCCAAGGCGAACCCGATTCGTACCGCGTTGGCAGGTTCATTTCCCAAGGCTTTTCTGCAGGATCAAACGGTTTCCAAGGGTTTAGCCCGGACGTTGCCGGGTTGTTCAAACGAAACAGCGTCGGCGCTTATGTTGATCTGGAGGTTGACGTAACCGATGCTTTTATATTGTCGGGTGCGGCGCGTTACGAGAAATTTTCGGATTTTGGCGACACGTTCAATGGCAAGATTTCGGGGCTGTATAAATTGACCGAAGATATTGCGGTTCGCGGGTCAGCCAGCACGGGGTTCCGCGCGCCGACACTGGGTCAAGCCAATTTGCAGCGTTCGGCAACACAGTTCGCAGCTGGACAATTGGTGGAACTGCTTGTGGTTTCCAGCACCAATCCAATCGCTGTAGAGTTTGGCGGCGGACAGATTACACCTGAAAAATCCAAGAATTTCAGCTTGGGTGCGACCGCAACTTTGGGCAGGCTAAATTTGACCGTTGATTATTTCAATATCAAAGTCAAAGACCGGATCGGGCAGACCTCGGCAACATTGACCGCCGCAGACAGGGCGCGTCTTGTGGCTCAGGGTATACCAGAAGCTGCAACGATCAGCGCCGTAAACTTTTTTGTGAATGATTTTAGCACAAAGACACAAGGCGTTGACGTCGTTGCAAATCTGCCATTTTCCTCATCGGCTGGTGATACTAATCTGACCCTTGCGGTAGGATATAATGACACACGGGTTACCAGCAGAGGCGTAACAATCAATGATAGCCGGGTGCGGGAACTAGAGGATTCAGTACCAGCCCTGCGTTCGACATTCACCGTTGCGCACGAAGTTGGAATGTTCAACGGACTGGTGCGGGTAAATTACTACAGCAAGACGTTCGAAAACCTGTTCAATGATGAAACAATTCCAATCACTACGCCGTCATTGTTCATTGTCGATGCGGAAATTGGCGCGAAATTTGCGGATCATTTCAAGATTTCGGTGGGCGCAAAGAACCTGTTTGATAAATATCCGAAGGAATGGTCATTGGGCGGCGATACCGGCCGGACGGGCGGCTATCTCGGCGCGATTTACCCGCTGAACCATCCCGCCGGTTTCAACGGTGGCAGCTATTATATCCGCCTTTCAACGGATTTCTAAAAATACGATAAAAAAGGCCGGGAAGCAAAAACTTCCCGGCCTTTTGATTTTTATGCCATAGCAACGAAGTTTATAAATACAGACGCTGCAAAAGCCGCGCAGATATTAAGGGAATAGAGGATGAGTGAATTTTTCCGGCGCAAATCTATTGCCAGCCTGACCGATCAAAAGGCACCCGACCGTTTGCAACCGACATTGTCCGCATGGCATTTGGTAATGCTGGGTGTGGGCGCAATTGTCGGTACGGGCATTTACACGCTGATCGGTGTGGGCGCAGAAAGAGCTGGTCCAGCGGTTATCCTGTCGTTCTTAATTGCGGGCGTGATCTGCATTTGTGCGGCGCTGGCTTATGCGGAACTCGCCACAATGATGCCGACATCGGGCAGCTCATATACATATTCCTATGCCACGATGGGCGAACCCGTGGCCTGGATGGTCGGCTGGGCGCTGATCCTGGAATATACGGTGGTATGTTCGGTGGTCGCTGTGGGCTGGTCGGGATATGCTGCTGGTTTTCTGGACTGGGCCGGCTTTGCTTTGCCTGTGTCACTGACCAAAGGACCATGGGAAGAGGGCGGATTGCTAAACGTACCAGCAATGGTCATCATAGGGCTTGTCACCGCAATGCTGCTACGCGGCACACGCGAAAGCGCCAATTTGAACTCTATTCTGGTTGTGCTGAAAATGCTGGCGCTGGCAGTATTTGTCGTATTGGCCTTTGGTGCGTTTGATATGGCCAATTTCACGCCCTTTTCGCCTTACGGATTTCCCGCACATGTCGTTGAAATCAGCGAAGGCGTTAGCGCAGACCGGGGTGTGATGTCGGCGGCTGCTATCATATTTTTTGCCTTCTACGGATTTGATGCGGTGTCGACGGCGGCGGAGGAAACAAAGGATCCGGGCCGCAATCTGGCCATTGGTATCGTGGGTTCCATGGTGATTTGCATTTTGATCTATAGTCTGGTTGCATTATCCGCTGTGGGGTCGATGACATTCACACAATTTGCAACGAGCGCCGAGCCATTGGCGTATATCCTGAAAACGCTGGGTCATCCAGGATCGGCTAGTTTTATCGCTATCGTCGCTGTCATCGCGCTGCCCACCGTCATATTGGCATTCATGTACGGGCAAACCCGCGTGTTTTTTGTGATGGCGCGGGATGGATTGTTGCCAAAGCGTTTTGGCCAGTTGAGCGCAAAATCGGGCGCGCCCGTTACGGTGACTGTCATCACCGGATTTATTTGCGCGGTACTCGCCGGATTGCTGCCATTGGCGCAAATTGCGGAGCTGGCCAACGCAGGCACTTTGATGGCGTTCATTGCGACCGCAGCAGGGCTGATTATTCTGCGTTACCGTGAACCCGATATCGAACGTCCGTTCAGGGCACCGATGGGAATAGCTACGGCCATATTGGCGATTATCGGATGCCTATATTTATTTTACAGCCTACCGGCGGGGACGCAAATTCGGTTTTTTGTCTGGATGGGAATTGGCGTGATCGTCTATTTCGCTTATAGCCGCCGGGCCAGTAATCTGAACCACAGCAACGCCCGGTCACAGCCGCGTATGGATTGATGATTGTTGATATACGCCCAACAACAGGCGATGATGCTGCAGCAATTTGGGCCATCATCGAACCTGCGATCCGAAGCGGGGAGACGCTGGCGCTGGACCGCGACATAGACCCTGCGGGTGCATTGTCATCCTATTGGATGCGGCCCGATAATAAGGTGTATGTTGCCGAACGGGATGGTGAGATAGTTGGCAGCTATTTTTTACGCGCCAATCAATCGGGTGGCGGTGACCACGTGTGCAATGCGGGTTATGCGACCGCAATAAGCGCAACCGGAATGGGCGTCGCAAAGCAAATGTGCGAACACTCATTGGTGATCGCGCGGCAAAGCGGATTTAGCGCAATGCAGTATAATTTTGTCGTTAGCACAAACGAGCGCGCCGTGCGGTTGTGGCAATCTTGCGGGTTTGATATTGCCGGAAGGTTGCCTTTGGCATTTTTACACCCCAATCACGGGATGGTCGATGCGCTGGTAATGCACAGATTTTTGTAAAAGGCCAGCCGATGCACCTGCTCCACGATTCCCATGCAGCGCCAGAACCGCTTATCGATTTCGGTCAGTTTTTGGCGGTCGATATCCGCATTGGCCGCATCGTTACCGCGCAGCCATTTCCGGAGGCGCGAAAGCCTGCATATAAGCTGACCATCGATTTTGGCGGCGTGATTGGTATCAAACGATCCAGCGCGCAGATTACGGAACATTACCAGCCGGAAGATTTACCGGGGCGGATGGTGGCCGCTGTCGTCAATTTTCCGCCGCGCCAGATTGGCAAGTTCATGTCCGAAGTGCTGACACTGGGTTTCCCCGGCGCGGACGGCGCAGTGATATTGTTTGCGCCCGATCAAAATGTCCCGCTGGGCAGCCGTTTGTTTTGACACAATAAAATATATTTCTGATCAGTTTTGTGCTGATTTTCCTACATTATCCAGCACGATAATCTGGCCATGGGGGAACCCATCATTGGCGCATGCGTTGATTTCCCAGTTCCCCCTTCCACCAAGATAAGCAAAGGAAAAATCATGGACAAAGACCGCGTAATTGGCGCTGCCAAGAAATTCGAGGGCAGTGCAAAAGAAATGGCTGGCGCAGCGTTGGGTGATTCCAAATTGCAGGCTGAGGGCAAGCTTGAACATGCAATCGGCACTGTTCAGAATATTGCCGGAAGCATCAGCGACAGTGCACGATCGGCATATGACGATGCACCGGAATCGCTAAAGCTGAATATCGAAAAAACGGTCGCGCTTATCCGCGCCAATCCCGCGATTGCTTCCATTGCCGTCGCAACCGTTGGCGGTTTGGCCACATGGTACGCGGCATCGCTGCGCAAAAATTAAAATCTGTGCGCCGCTGCTGCATTGCGGCGGCGCCGATTTCTATGATAGCCTCTATGCCAATGATGGACGGCGGCTTTTCATAGAAGATATGCAGCAAGGTTGTGATAGACACCTCGGAGTTATTTTATTTGAGGCCGTCAATGAATCTCCGCAATGCGATTATCAACAATTGGGCATATTTGGTCCGTATGCCCCGACTGCTGCCGATACTCGTTTTTGCAAGCACGCTTTTCCTGACTATATTGAGCACTGTCGCTTTTGAACGTGCCGAGCGCAAAACCCAGCAATTGCGGCTGCAGGTGAAAACGGATGAAGTCGCCGCCACTTTTGAACAAAATATGGCAACGAATATCGCTGTCCTGCGCAGCGGCCGCGCATTGTTTGCCGCAGTAGAAACGATTGACCGGGCTATTTTTGCGCAATTTGTGAATGAACTGCAAATTACCAATGCAACACGCGGCGTAAAAGGCGTTGGATGGTCGCAAGTTGTCGATGCAAAAAACATAGCCGGATTTGAAAACCGGATGCGCGCGCAGGGCCAGAAAGATTTCAAACTGTGGCCATCATCTGCTGCACCCCCCGCATCAGGTGTTCATTCCATCGCCTATATCGAGCCGATGAACGCTCTTAATAAAGGCGCGGTTGGATATAATATGTATAGCAATCCGGTCCGGCGCGCCGCAATGCAAAATGCGGCAAGATCCGGTCAGCCCACTGCGACGAAATCAGTCGTTCTGCTTCAGGACCGGGCGCGCGGTTTGCCAGGCATTTTATTATACGTACCCGTATATCGGGGCGATGTGTCCCGGATGAGCGAATTGGCCCGTGAAGCGCAGCTGCAGGGATTTGTGTACAGCCCGATTGGCGTGCTAGATTTTGTCAATGCAGCACATGTTCGGCCTGATTATCTTGAGGCTTCGATGTCACTATATGATGACTATGACGGCAAACAAAAACTGCTTTATCAGGCAGAGGGTGACATCCAAAATGATTATTCGGCCAAACAGTCCGTCACCTTTGCCAACAGGAAATGGCAGCTTGTCCTGCATGCCGAGCGCGGTGTATTTTTAACGCCGCTGGCCGCGATTATCCTCGCATTCGGCGTTGCGTTGAGCATATTGTTATGGGCTTTAACCGCACTGATTTTGCTGGGCGGACGTAATGCGCAAACGCTGTTGCTGGCGCGGCAGGAATATGAAACCGTGCGCAACGTTTTAACCCGTGAACTTACCCACCGTGTAAAAAATACGCTTGCCACGGTTACATCGCTGGCGATGCTGACGCGCCGGGGAGCGACGAGCGTTGATGCATATGCCGATGCCCTGACATCGCGGTTGCGCGCGCTGTCTGCGACGCATGATTTGTTGACGCACCGCGATTGGTCAAATGCCCCGCTGCGCGACGTGCTGGAGGCTGAGCTTGCACCATTCAGTAAATCCAGCGATGTGCGTTTGAATCTGTCGGGGCCAGACGTCGTTCTGTCACCCAATATTGCACTATCGCTGGGTCTTGCCATTCATGAACTGGCTACCAATGCCGCCAAATATGGCGCATTTTCGGTAAAGGACGGCGTGATTTCGATTGACTGGGCGGTGACGGTTTCGGGTGATGCCGTCCGCTTGGCATGGCAAGAGTCAAATGGACCCACGGTGGTTCCGCCAAAGACCAGAGGTTTCGGCAGCGATCTGGTGGAAAAACTGATGGCGCGTGAATTGAACAGCGAGGTCAAGATAGATTTTAATCCGCTGGGCGTCCGCTGTGCCCTTACCGTGCCAATCCTAAAAGATTATACGGACAGCGGCAGCGCGGTTGAACCCAAGAACATCGCTTGACCAATTGCGGCTTTCACAGTGCTTTCCAAAAACGGCTTGGTAATCAGGTACGTCGGCTCTGACCGTTCGCCGGTTAAAAGCCGCTCTGGGAACGCGGTGATGAAAATGACGGGCACTTCAAACTTTTCAAGGATAAGTTTAATTGCGTCAACGCCGGAACTGCCATCGGCCAGCTGGATATCTGCCAGTATCAAGCCGGGCCGGTGGCGTGAAACGCTCTCCATTGCTTCAGTAAGGGTGGTCGGCGTATCACATACATTATGACCGATATCCTTCACCAATGCCTCAAGCTGCATCGTGATAAGGGGTTCATCCTCGATAATCAGAACATCGGTTTTGGTTGCGGCTGCAATTTCAGCGACAGCATCGGCAACCAGAATTTCGATGCGGTCAGCGTCAGTTGCCATTATTTCGGCAGCATCGGCCACGCTAAATTCTTCCAGCGTTGTCAGTAAAAGCGCCAACCTGCTGTCTGGCGTGGCGCGTGACAAATGCGCCTGCACATTTTTTTCAATACCTTGAAATGTTTGTCCGTCGTCGGCGCGCGCAGAGGCTGTTTCACCCATTACATCATGTAATACCTTATAAAGGCCGATTTTTGCGTGCGATGCGCCGGCGATCAATTCAGGATTTGCGATGACCGATTCTAGCGCCGTGCGAACCAACGCGTCTCCCGCATTCTGCGACCCCGTAACGGCGCGCGCGTAACGGCGTAAATACGGTATGTCGCGGCTAATCTGCGTGGAGATTGTCATTAGAAATTCCTGATAGGTGACTTGGCGCGCACCGATATCGGCATTTGTTAAATGCACCAATAACATAGGTTATAATGTAAAATCTCGTCTGTGTATATCGGCGTCTGACATTTATCTGAAAGCGGGAATGCTTGATATTTGAAAAAGATGGCTCCGTGCCGCTCGAATTTGGAATTTCGACACGGAGCCATCTAAAACGTCTTTTGCCAATTTAAAGAGCTAGTTTTCTATTCATGGCCAAAGTCATTCCATCTTATAAACATTTGGACAGCGGATAAGTTGCATCAGAGACGGGATTTATTGCAGCGCACTATTTAGGAACCTTCGTGCTTCTTGATCGTTATTATATCTAACCTCGCAAAGGAATTCCCGAATGAACGGCGATCAAAGCACGGAACATTTCGACATCGTAATGGAAAATCCGGCCAACTATTATAATCATCCAAGCGAGATCGAGACCGACCCCCGACTTACTACTGCAGAACGCCTGAAACTGCTTGAGGACTGGAATACCGACATTAGCCACAAACTGTCGGCTGACGATGAAGGAATGACCCCGGCCCATTCAAGTGAAAGCGCCGACGACGCCGTAATCATGGAAGAGATTGCGCATGCCAAGGCACGCGTTGAAACCGCCAATCCCGAGACGGATAGCATTATGGCCGCGATAAAACGCATTTGGCACAGGCTGTAATTAGAACCCTATTCGACCACATTTGCACAGCGTGACGGTTCATATGAAGCTTGTCCGAATAAAGGTTGCTTGCCACGACCTTCCTCGCATTTCTCACTTAATCTGGCTAAGCAGCGATTTGATCGAAATAAACGCAAATGCAATCGAGCTGTCCGCTACGCCATATGGCATGAATATATCATCGCCGACGCGCATCGCGCCGCAGGTATAGACAACATTGGGGACATAGCCCTCTCGGTCCTGATCGGCGGCGGACAATATGGGCTGAACAGTGCGGCCCAAAACTTTGCCCGGATTTTTCTTGTCCAGCAAAACGGCCCCAACGGAATATTTGCGCATCGCGCCGACGCCGTGGGTTAACAGTAACCAGCCTTCATCCAATTCAACAGGCGGTCCGCAATTGCCAATCTGGACAAATTCCCACGGATATTTGGCGCTGAGTATTTGTTCGCCGGATGTCCATTCGGTAACGTCATGCGATCTAAGCAGGAAAAGATTCTCGCCGTCCTGCCGTCCGATCATAAGATATTCGCCATCAAAGCATCGCGGAAATAAGGCCATACCCTTGTTTCCCGCCGCCGCGCCGCGCATCGGGGTCAATTCGAAGCTTTTGAAATCACTGGTTCGTAGCAGTTCGGATTGAATCGCGCTGCCATTATAGGCGGTATACGTTCCCAGCCATTCGCGCTCGCCATCATCATTATGAAACCGTGTTATCCGCAAATCCTCAAGACCGTTTTTTTGCGCCTGTGTGATGGGAAATAATACTGTACCGGAAATACTGCTGTCCTCGTCCCGGTAAATCGTGACGGCTCCGGCATCATTAATCCCTTCGCCCGTAGCCAGACTTGCTGCCGTCGCCACAGGGGGCATCGGCATCAATTCAAAACCGCGGCGATCCGACACAATGCCCTCACGAAAAGCGACCGAACTAATGTGACCTTCGCCAACCGCCCGCAACGTCATGATAATTCGGTGAAAGCCCGATTGCAGTCCGCTTTGATCCGGATGCAACGTGATGCTGGGGTTCATTACGGCCGCCGAAGCATAGCTATATTCATGACACAGATATGCGCCAATCAGCTCCCGCTGGTCGGCGATGATCGCGCTGACTTTCAACCCAAGCTGTACTGCAACATCATCAAAACGTTTATTAAGTACGTGGCGCATTTGCCAGTGCCGGTTACCGAAATCCTGATACACAAGCGCAAGTTCCGAACGAACGGTGCGCCGGTCAAGCGATAGAATCCGTCCGACCAGTTTCTGGACCCGGCTCGGCTCTGCACCATTGGCTTGCCAGGCAAGATTAAATGGCCGCACCACAACACGCGTCGGATCGGCATAAAGGCGCAAAGGATGTTGAAACAGTTCCAAGTTCACGCATTGATCCTTTGTCAGGCTTTTGCAGGGACGTCTTTGATATTAACGGCCATCATGCGTAACCGCAAAATCTGCCGGGATGCCATTTGCCACGCCAGCACCGATTCAGCGCCGCGATTGGCGTTAACGCCGAACCGCGTCAATCCGTCGCTGCATTCGCCCGTAACATTATCAGCCAATGACAATTGCAGATCGTTAACCCCCATGAACCAGGCATACGCTGCCTCGCCATAGTTCAACCATTTTCGGCGCGGGTTGTACGTCATAGCTGCAATACAACCTTCGATTGCGGCCAATGCCTCCACAGGTTGCTGGTCAAATGCACCGGGTTTTTTAAATTGTGGCCCGTGAAAGCTTTCCGATCCTACCGGGCGAAACCAACCTTGCCCCGATATTTGCAGGCGCAAAATCCAGTCCATTGCCTCCAACGCTTTGGCGGTCATGCCGGGGTCGTTCAAAACTTCTCCGGCCCGCAAAAGCGCCTCGGGCAAACGGCAATTGTCATAGGCAAGACCTGCCTCGAACCAGATCCAGTCGGGACGCCGGATTATATCGAGTTTTGTCAATAAATCCGATGCACCGGCGCGAACTGTATCCAGATTATCCTCTTGTCCCAGGCCGTGATTTTCCATCAATGCAGCGGCCAGCACCGAAAACGCAAGCGCTCTTGGCGATCCGGACACCGCAATACGCGGCTGGCTTTCGCGGTATAATTCATTTGCCCATTCCCGGATAAGCGGGTCGCTATGGTTACATGCCGCCACGGATAGCGCCAACAATGTGCGGCCATTGCTATCGGATGATCCGGCATCTTCCAGCCAGCGGCGCTCAAAATGCATGAAATTGCGAAAAACGCCAATGTCGGGATTCCACGCATGCTGGACAAACGCGGCATAGCAATGGCTTAATTTACTATGCAGCTGCGCCGGGATATCAGCAGACAGGCTCATCAACCCCAGCGCGCGCGCATTGTCATCGATGCAATATCCATGGTTGCGGTCAGCAACACCAAAACGGCTGTGCTGAAACATACCTGTATCATCGCTCATCCGTTCCAACGCGGCAATTCCTACAGCAGGGCGGGGCGTGATGTTGACGACGTTCGCTTTTTCCGATTGCACCGATACTATCGGGGTGAAAGCGTTGATAGCCGCCCGGGCATAGCGCGGCCATGTCATCGTCCGGCCAACCTTGTACGCGCGGCCAGCCACATCGGCGCGATAGTCATCATCATCGAGAAGATTTATGATGGCGTTTGCAAGGCTGTCGGGATCGCGGAAAGGTACCAAAACGCCGTTGCCGCCGGACAGTAATTCCTGCGCATGAATATAACATGTTGATACCACAGGTTTTCCAAGGCCAACGGCATAGGATAATGTTCCCGACGTTATCTGGTCAGGATTGTGATAGGGCGTCACATATACATCAGCTGCCTGAAGATATTCGGTGAGCAATTTCAGATCAACAAAAGCGTCAACAAACAGCACGTGGTTTTGAACGCCAAGGTCGATTGCGCGCTTATTCAATGCCTCTCTCAAGGACTCACCATTATGTTTTATAACATGCGGATGTGTGGCGCCCAGCACGACGTAAAGCGCATGGGGACAATTGGCGACGATACGCGGCATGGCCTCAATCATATCGCCTATGCCTTTTTCAGGGGACAATAGCCCGAAAGTCAAAATGATCTCGCGCCCTTCAAATCCTGCCTTTAATTTGGCATCCTCAGGCGCAATATAGGGCAGGTCAGGAATGCCGTGCGGAATTACTTGAATTAATGCGGCGTCGACACCGTAACATTGTTCCAGTATTTCCCGGCCTTTCTGTGCCATAACGATCAACATGGATGCCTTTTGGATTAGGGCGTCCATTATGCGGCGTTGGCCTGCGGATGGTTTTTCCAGCAAAGTATGCAGCGTGATGGCAACGGGAATCTCAATGGCCTCGATCAACGTCAAAACCATCGCGCCGTCATCACCGCCGAAAATACCAAATTCATGTTGCAGCCACGCCAGTTTTGCACCGCTATTATTGATGCGATGTGCGGCATTTGAATAAGAAGCGGGTTCATCTTGGCTGATGTAGCGCAAACCAGATGGCCTCGGCCCTTGGCCCATACCGTCATCCATTGCATATATATCAACCGTCATTGCCGGTTCTGCCGATAATAACGCATCGCTTGTATCGCTTGTAAAGGTGGCAATGCCGCAGCGCCGGGGCGGAAAATTCCCGATCAGTGCAATGTGCGAAAGGCAAGCCGCGCGCCGCGATATCGGCTGCACGCTGTGCATATTCTGTCTTGCTTTGTGATCAAAAAATACGATTTCAGCCATGATTATTCCACAGGAGTTAATGGTGTAACATTGATTTTGCTCAAACCTGCGCCGCGCTGCGTTATTGGCGGCAATACGGGCTTTATTTCAGGTCAATTGCTGAGCCGCAAACTAGCTCACCGGATATTGCCACGCCTTTGCACTGGCGAAATTGGCACTGACGAAATCCCAGTTGACCAAATTTGCCAGCGCCGCTGCCAGATATTTGGGGCGTTCGTTTTTGCGGTCCAGATAATAGGCATGTTCCCACACATCCAGCGTCAGCAAAGGAATCATTTTCTTGCTCATCGCAATCGGCGTGTCGGCATCGTGCATCGACGTTACCTTTAACGCGCCATCGTCCAAAACAAGCCAAGCCCAGCCTGATCCGAAATGTTTTTCTCCGGCCTCTTGTAATAACGCCGCCATTTCGGCTTCTGAACCAAATGCCTCATCGATAGCCGCTTTCAATTCGCCGGTTATTGCGGTGTCCTTGTTGTTGGTCAGGCAATGCCAGTAAAATCCGTGATTCCACGCCTGCGCAGCATTGTTGAATATAGCAGTGTCTTTTGCAGCGTGGGCCGCAATGACAATTTCGTTCAGATCAAGATCTTCGTAAAGCGTATCTTTGATCGCAGCATTTAATTTGTCGACGTAGCTTTTATGATGTTTGCCATGGTGAACCTGCATGGTGCTTGCCGATATATGCGGCTCTAACGCGTTGAAGGCATAGGGCAGTGCAGGCAGAATAACAGTCATACGAAATCTCCGTTGGGCATATGCAAGGAACGATTAAAACAACCAAAAAGTTCCCTATGTTGCCCACAAAATCTTGCTAAAAAGCATTGATCCGTTTTTTGCTATTATGCAGCGCCGCCCAAATTTGCGCGAACGATCATCAATGTAGAATCGCCGGGGCAGGGCAGTGCGGTAAAACCCATTTCACGCTCCAGCTCGATAGCAACGTGATTGCTGCGGCTTTCCAGCGATTCGATGGATTTTATACCTTTGGCTTCGGCAAAACGCGCCATATGGTTTAATAAGGTCCAGCTGATTCCGCGCTGCTTGTAATCGGGCAATATCGAAATTGCGACTTCGGCGCGGGTAAGACTATCGTCTGCGGCAAGCATCCCGCTGGCAATAATCTGCATAGTATCAGGATCAAAAGCGAGAAAATTTTCGGTTTTCTGGTGATCCACATCAGTCATAGCCTGTATGCGTTCATCGCTTACATGCCGCATACCGGACAAAAACCGAAAACGCAGATCTTCGGGCGTCACTTGATCGAAAAATGCGCTTAACGCGGACGCATCAGATGGCGTCGCAGGGCGCACGAAAAAGCTGAAGCCGGATCGTGCAATTAAATCGCCACTCCAATTCGGGAAAGTTTGCGCTATTGCTACATCCATATTTTTTGTCTCATTTGGCGATAAATCAGCCATAACTATGCTCCTTATAAGATATCTCGTACAAACAGCTCACGGCACAATTGGTTCCAAAAAAAGGGCCGCATCCATATGGACACGGCCCTGATGACTTTCGATATTAACGGGCCTTAACCCAAGCGCTTAGAAATGCGCGATAATGCCGATGGTCGGACGAATGCTTTCGAATTCTGTCGTATTCGCTTCCAAACGCAAACGGATGCCGGAATTTGTGGTTATACCGCCAAGACCGATGTCTTTGGGACCAACTTCAACGCCAACGCCGTATACGACATTGCCATAGTCACGGTTGCCCGCAATCGATGAACGGAAATTTGTCCACTCATATCCGGCCTTGCCGTAAATCATGCCGCTGTCGCCCGCACGAAACCCTGCGCGGCCCGCAACGCCGTAACGCCAGTCAAAGTCACCATCGACGCCCTTGGCAACATTGCCCTCGGCTCCGATAAAGATGGGGCCGACTGGTATGTTGACGCCGGCAACGCCCTCAACCGAATAACCATTATAGCTGTTATTCGGATTGCTGGGGAAGTTTACCTTGCCGCCCAGATTGCGGTCATAGCTTTCATATGCGCCCTGAATACCAACATAAGGCTCAATGCCAAATGCAGGGGTTCCATCGGGAGCAGTTACTTCGGCTGTTTCCATTTGCGCGTCTTGACCGGAGTCTTGCGCCATTGCGGTTCCAGCGAACAAAAACGCAGAAGTCATCGCGGTCGCGAGTATCATCTTTTTCATTTTATCACCTTTTGTGTTGGGAGAGAGTGTTGTGATCTATGGATCGTAACGCGCCATTTTCAGCGTCGTGGGCATCAAACGGCGGATCGTGGCATTGGTTCCCGCGTTACAAAAATATTATGGGGGTGTTAAATTGGCGGCAGCAAACCATATTGCAAATATGAGCAACGCAGAGCATTGGGTCGAACCGCATAAAGAAGGCATATATATCCGGCCAGCCGACATCTGGATTGATCCGTCTTATCCCAAACCCGCCGCCGTCGTAACCCACGGCCATGCCGATCATGCGCGCAGCGGCCACGGCGATGTATGGGCAACACCCGAGACATTGGCGATCATGGAGCTGCGCTATGGAACCAAAGCAGGGACGCCCGTTGGCTATGGTGACGGATTTGAAAAAGGCGGTGTGCGCTTCAGTCTGCATGGCGCAGGCCATGTGCTGGGATCGGCGCAGATTTTGATGGAATATGGCGGTGAACGTGTGGTGGTGACGGGCGATTATAAACGGCGCTTTGACCCGACATGCGCGCCGTTTGAACCCGTGCCGTGCGACATTTTCATAACCGAGGCGACATTTGGACTGCCCGTGTTCCGCCATCCGCCGATTGAAACCGAGATGGCAAAGCTGCTCGCACGGATTGCAGTGGAACCTGACCGATGCGTGCTTGTCGGCGCATATGCCCTTGGTAAAGCGCAGCGTGTTATCGCCGAATTGCGGCGGGCCGGTTGGCATCATCCCATTTACATGCACGGCGCGCTGGAAAATATGTGCGCGTTATATACAGCGCACGGCGTCGATCTTGGCGAATTGCGGCTGGTGGCCGATACGCCGAAAGAGGATATGCGCGGGCAGATTGTGCTTGCCCCGCCCAGCGCGCTGAATGACAGGTGGAGCAGGCGGCTGCCCGATCCGATTACCGCGATGGCGTCGGGATGGATGAGCGTGCGGGGCAGGGCGCGGCAACGCAATGTCGAATTGCCCCTGATTATATCCGATCATGCCGACTGGGATGAACTGACCGCGACCATCCGCGAATTATCGCCGCGTGAAAGCTGGATCACGCACGGCAGCGAAGACGGCCTGCTGCGCTGGTGCGAACTGCACCAGATGAAAGCCAAAGCGTTGGCGCTGGTTGGACGCGGTGAAGAGGATGATGGCTGATGCAGCGGTTTGCGGCGCTGATCGATACGTTGATTTATACACGGTCGCGCAATGCCAAATTGGCGGCAATTGCCGATTATCTGCGCTCAGCTCCCGATCCCGACCGCGGCTGGGCATTGGCGGCGTTGACCGATAGCCTTAATTTTCCGTCGGTTAAATCATCCACCATCCGCACGCTGGCCGGAACGCGGATTGATCCGGAATTGTTCCGGCTATCGCGCCATCATGTCGGCGATACCGCTGAAACCGTTGCGCTGGTTTGGCCCGACCGGATGAAGGGGCAGGAAAAGTCGCCGGATCAGGACATATCCGTTGACGCCGTGGTCACCGCGCTCGCCGCCACGACGCGCGCAACCGCACCGGACATTGTGGCTGGATTGCTGGACACTATGGATGCCAACAGCCGCTATGCGATGTTGAAACTAGCCACGGGAGGCATGCGTATCGGGGTTTCGGCGCGGCTGGCCAAAACCGCGTTTGCACGGGGATTTGGCGTGAGTGTCGATGACGTGGACGAGCTGTGGCATGCGTTGCCGCCGCCCTATACCGCGCTGTTTAATTGGGCAGAAAATGACGGAGAACGGCCGGATTTGTCAAATACACCGTTTTTTCGGCCTTTCATGCTGTCGCATCCGTTTGAGGGCGATACGCTGGACCTGAACGAATATGCCGCCGAATGGAAATGGGACGGCATCCGTGTCCAAATCGTCCGCAGCGGGGATGAAACGCGGGTCTATAGCAGGGGCGGAGAAGATATCAGCGCGGCCTTCCCCGATATTGTTACGGCCTTCACACATGACGCCGTGGTCGACGGCGAATTACTTGTGCGCGGGAATAGTCAGGGCGGCGATGCGGCCAGTTTCAACGCGCTGCAACAACGTCTGGGTCGCAAGGTGGTGCCAAAAGCGATGCTGCGCGATTATCCGGCATTCGTGCGGTTATATGATGTCCTGATGATGGACGGTTCCGACCTGCGGGGCTTGCCGTGGTACGAACGGCGCACGCGTTTGGAGGCGCTTGTGCCGCAATTGGAGGCCAGCCGCTTTGACATCTCCCCCGTATTGGACGTTGCCGATTTTGCGGCGTTAAGCGAGTTGCGCGACAATGCCCGTGACGCCGCGATTGAGGGCGTGATGCTGAAACGGCGGGACAGTTTGTATCTTTCGGGCAGACGCGCAGGGCTCTGGTATAAATGGAAACGCAACCCGCTGACCGCCGATTGCGTTATGATGTACGCGCAGCGCGGCAACGGCAAACGCGCGTCCTTTTATTCCGATTATACTTTTGGTTGTTGGAGCGCGGACGGCCAATTGCTGCCCGTGGGCAAGGCCTATTCCGGGTTTACCGACGAAGAGTTGAAATGGTTGGACCAGTTTGTCCGGCAAAATAGTATCAAACGATTTGGCCCGGTGCGCGAGGTGGAAAAGACATTAGTGCTGGAGGTTGCATTCGATTCTATTCACGATAGCAAACGGCACAAATCGGGCCTTGCCATGCGTTTCCCGCGTATCCACCGCATCCGCAAAGATAAACCAGCAGGCGAGGCCGATACGATCGCGGCATTGAAGGCTTTGGTAAGTTAATCAGCGCGCCAGAACAGGCGATGCAACCAAATCCCGCCTCGCGCATTTTTTCTCCAGCGGCACATAAGCCCTATTTTTTTGGAGATGGATCATGCTTCGTTATGCAATTATATTTTTGGTTATCGCGCTGGTCGCGGGTGTTTTGGGCTTTGGCGGAATTGCCGGCGCGTCGGTTGGTATCGCCAAAATCCTGTTCGTCGTATTCCTGATTTTGTTCGTAATTTCGGCGATCATGCACACGACGCGAAAAGTATAACCGGAATAATTCACATAAATTTTTGAAAGGAAGCCCATATGGCTGACAGTTCATTAAAGGCGGTTAACGGGACGAGCAAAGTTGATACCGGAATCACCACCGCAAAACGCAAACAAGTGGCAGAAACTCTTGGTCAAGCACTCGCCGATAGTTTTACGCTATATCTGAAAACCCTTGGCGTGCATTGGAACGTCGTCGGCCCCGGATTTTACAGCGTGCACAAATTGACCGAAGAACAATATACCGATCTGGACGCCGCGATTGACGCGATTGCAGAACGCATACGGGCACTGGGTCATCAGGCGCCGGCATCTTTTGGCGATTTTGCCAAATTGTCGGCGATTTCCAGCGATGCCATTCCCAAAACTGCTGCCGAAATGTTGGATGCATTGATTGCCGACAACGAAGCAGCGGCGAAACGGATGCGCGAATTTGTGGCAGCAGCGGATGAGGCAGATGACGTGTTCACGGCCGATTTGTTGACCGCGCGTATCGGCAAGCACGAAGAAAATGCCTGGATGCTGCGTTCGATGGGGCAGTAAACACAGCTAGGGTCAGGACCTATTAAATACGCACCTGAGGCGTCAAAATGGCAAAGAACCGGGAGCAAAATGCCTGCAGTGGATAGTTATTCTAACCACAAGGGCATTTTGTTTCGGGATCGAAGCCATTTTGACGTCCTTTGGATTTGACCGATTTTGTCCAGTGCTTCGTTGGCATCGCTTGAAATATATTCATATTTCTGCGCACTGCCGCCTAACTCTGAACAAAATCGCCTCAAACCTCAGATGCGTATTTAATAGGTCCTGACCCTAGTCATCAACAATATCTACCATTTCATTTGCCCAAAAAGCGTACAGTTTTCCTTCCTAAGTTCATAGTCAAATGCAAAAATAAGGACTTTTTTACGTTGAATCGTTCCAATATGTCGTTGAACCGTGGTTGGATAATCACCGCAAAATGACTGCATTTGATATCGATCTTTGCTTCGTTTCTCCTTTGTTGAAACTGAATAGTGCGCGACAAAGATCGCACCTCAAATCCAACATTGCAATAACCTATCGAATTCCCTTAGTCATTCGCCTCAATCCGGGTTTCGCGGTATCCCAATGTCTTGTCACTATTGGGATCAACAATCACGCTCCAAATGGTTTTGCCTTTTTTGCGGATCGTTTTGCCCGTAAATTTGTTGTGGCGGGTATAGTCGTCCGAACCAAATTCTGCTTCGAATGTAATGGGAAAAGGATTGGCGTTGGATACGGTTAACGCATAGCTATCTGATTTCTTATCACTGCCCGTGTCCTCAATATCAACCGAGACATTGCTTGCTTGTGCAAAAGAGAACTCAACCTCTTCGCCCACCGCTTTGTCGGCGACGTTGCTTTCACCCACCAGCATGCGGCGGCCAGCGGATGATTGAAAGAACGCAATTTTTCCGGCAGGTAATGCCTCGCCCAAACCAGATTCCTTTTTGTTCTGTACGCGGAACAGCATTTCGACGTTGCCAAAATTGTTGCCGGAAACCTTGCTGCGGTAGATCATTTCGCCTTGTACGGATTGCTTGTCTAGAAACGCGACCTGTTTTTGGGCGCGTGCTGCAACCGTAACGGGAAAGGGGATACGGTATAGTTTCAGATCGCCCAAATCCTCTTGTTCGGCAACGCGGCGGCTTGCGGTTACAATTATAGCTTCAGCGTCTTCCATCATGTCCATCTTCATCATCACAGGCGCAGATAGAGTTTGAACATTTACGGGAACAGGAACCTCTTGGCTTAGATTGGATGTCGTTGTGCCATACGGCCAGCAGCTGAAATAGACCTCAATATTGTCCGCGCTATATTCGCTGTTCTCATCCTCGCTATTATCACGCTCTTGCCGTTCCAGCTTGCCCGCAATGGCGTAAGCGCTGGCACTTTCAAAACTGGTGTCATCGCCGCTCGCCATGGTCAGCCACGCGATCAGGTTCATGGACTTGGCATCGGGCGCAAGCTCGCCGACATAATTGGCCTGCCAGTCAAATTTACTTGCCAGATAGGTAAGGGTAACGGTTTGTTTGCCGCCTGGTTGATCGCGGGTCGTAACCGACAATGTCGGTTTCGCTGTTAGGCCTTTGGGTACGCCGGGATATAACAGGGTTTCATTCTGATAATTGCAATATAGCGCTTCGAAACCATCCTTAGTTTGTAAGATCAACCTATCGCTGCCCGACCGGATCGTACCGTTTTCTTCGGTGACTTTGCCTGTTTTCGGGTTGGTCCTTTTTATCGTGACGCGTTGGCCAGTAAAAGCATCAAGCAAGCCGCGCTGCGACAATAACATCCGGTCGCGATTTTTTTCGGCAACATCAGTGCCTGTGACAATCGCGGTTTCAGGTTGAATGCCACTGGCTACGCCCTCAAACCGGATGACGACTTTACCCGGTGGCAAGTCAACTTCGCGGGTTTCGCTTATCAGGGCAAAGCCTTGTAAATATTCTAGATCTATCGCATCATTCTCGCCGCGATCCGGGTTACGATACAGCGATACAGACACCGTTTTTGGCGCGTCCGATATCACAATCGTCTGCGCTGCCACCGGGGCCGCAATCACCATTCCTATCAAGGCAAGCCAATGCCGCATGGTATGCGCGATCAGTAACGCGTGTCGAACACAACGGTCAGGGTTGTTTCGCCGTTGGCGGGAACGGGCACTTTCCAATGCCGTTCATTGGCGTTCAATTGTTCGCCCACAATTGTTTCGCTGACCACGCGGTCATCGGGCCAATACCAATACCGGTTCAGCCCAGACTGGATCACGTCCACCGATACCGCCGATGATTTGGCATTGGTGACGACATATTTCATCGTTGTGCGCCAAAATTCCTTTTGGGTATCGACTGTTACAGTCTCGGTTTTGCCGTTCGATTTTGTGATCCGGTAACGCACGCTGCGCTCCCACTCGTCCGATTTTATAACTTCGCGTTTTTCAACAAATGGCTGGATTTTAACGTCGAACGCTTCGCCCGTTTTCAGCGCGAGGTTCGATCCGCCGGGCGTATGTCCGATGGCGTTCTCGCCAATAAACTGCGCCTGACCGCGGGCATCCTTCATATACACCCGGACCGTTCCGGCTGGCATGGCATCGCCGATGCCGTCTTTTCGTGCGTTGGAGAAACGCAAAACGGTTGCCGCACTTTGCGCATTATCCTGTGCGCCCATCCAGCCGTTGCGATATTCATACGCCTTTTCGGCTTTCGCCCCGATCACGTCCAGAAAACTGACCTGTTTTGTTTGGGCATTCGCAATCGTGGTCCGGCCCTTGATCGGATAAAGATAGAAATCACCCAATTGCTCGCGGCTTCCGGTTTCCGTGCCCATTTTATTGCCCATCGGCTGCGGTCCGCCGCGATCATATTGATTGCGGCCATAGCCTTGCTGGACTTGACCGACTTCGCCTGCGACCAGCAAAGTCTCTGCCGCTGAAAATGTTGTGCCAGTCGAATTGGTCAGCGTGATCCAGCCCTGCATATTGATCGTGCCGGCTTTTTCATCAAACAAGGAAACATAATCGGCGCGCCAGCCAAGGCCAGTGGTCAAGTAACTTAGCGTCAAGGGACGAACGCCTGTACGCGATGAATCCACCGTAACAGACAATGTGGGTTTGGCGCGCAAATTGGGCGGCACTTTGTCAAATATCACGCGCACAGGCAGACCATCATCGCGCAGCACCTCGATACGGTCGCCAACCTGTATGACCACGCCGCCATTGGCCGACAACACCTTGGCACGTTCGCGTGTTTCGGCGCCCGTAGCAGTGTTGGTGCGCAGCAGAGTTACCGTCTGGCCAACGGCTTTTTCCATAAGTTTACCCGGGGAAAGCAGGTCATAGTCGAAATTCTGTTCGGCAATGCCAAAATCAGCGCCCGTCAGCGATACCGTTTCGGGCCGGATGGAGGCAGAGACATCGGGGAATTCTTGCCGCGTTGTTCCGGCGGGCAAGTTCATTTGGCGGATATCCTGCACCAGCGCCAAATTGTTATTGTATATGGTAACCGAAACATCGCCCTGCGCGGTTTCTTCGCCCGGCAAGGATTGTGCGGCCAGCGCCGATAACATTAGGGGCAGGGCAACCGCGCTTCCCAAACCTAGTAGCATCAACTTGCGCATCTTATTCTCCCCTTGAAACCATATAATGGAGACTGGAGTAATTTGCGCAACATTGCCAGCATATTAACTGGCGAAAAAATCCTGGCACTCAGATTATAGGAACAGCATCATTCCGCAGCCGTAGCGATAGATTCCTCACTTGCCGGTTTTACGCGGCGCGCACGGGGTTTACGTGCGGGTTTTGCTGATTCTTCGCTTTCGCCATCATCGGGCATGATCGATATCGATGGTGGCAGCACGGACAAATCCAGTCCAGCCTGCGCCTCGTCTGCGGCATCTTCGCTATGATGACGGCGCTGGGGACGCGGGGTGCGCTCTTTGCGGGGGCCACGTGGCGGACGGCTTTCCTGCGCGCGATTTTCAGTTTCTTCGGAAACAGAATCAGATGCTCCAGCGGTTTCTTGCTCGTCGCCGTTTTCTTCGGTTTCGTCGCGGTTATTGTAGCGCTCTTCACGCGTCTCATCGCGCTGTCCTGGACGGCGTTCTTCCTGACGTTCCTCTTGGCGGCTTTTGAAATCTGCCAAAACGCGGAAATAATGATCGGCGAATTGTAGATAATATTCGGCGTTTACGCGGTCGTCATTATGTTGCGCATCAGCAGCGAGTTTTTTATATTTTTCCAGCATTTGGCTGGCATTGCCGCGCGCACGGTTATCAATGCGATTTTGATAATCAAATCCATTGCGGTTATTGTTATTGCCTTGCGGACGGTTGCCGCCGCTGCTGTTATTGTTGCCACGGCCACGACGCCGGTTATTGTTGTTCGGCTGACGGTTGTTATTCATTAGGGATGACCCATCCTCATTGTTGTTCATTAAAAGAGTTTGACCGGCCCCGTGCCATAGTCCCGTTTGGCTAGCGTTAAGGCCCGATTGACCTTAAAATTTTCCATCTTTCGCTGGGGGCGGTTTCGCGCAAAGGCTCAGCTTTCAAGCGTTTTTGCTGCGTAACAATTTTTACTTAGCGGCTGGACAATATGATTCCAAGCAAAAAACACATCATCACGCATGACGCATGGTCAAACACCGGGGATTGCCCGACAAATCATGCGTCAATTGCGCCGTCAATTTCGATTGGTGCGCCAGATCGATAACGGCCGGTGCTTGCTGGTATCCAATCTCGAATATAGCAGTGCCGCCGGGGTTCAGCAGCTTTGGTATGGCTGGCATCAATATGCGGTAGTCATCCAATCCTTCAATGCCGGCGAATAAGGCCGCGTGAGGCTCATATTCGCGGACTTGTCGGGCCAGTTCCGCGTGTGTTTCGACATAAGGCGGATTGCACAATATCAAGTCATATGGCGCATCCAGCGCATCCGGCCAATTTGCAGCCAACCAACTTACATGCAGCATTTGCGTTCGCGGTACAAAGCCAAGCCGCCGTGCATTTTCCCTTGCCACCTTCAACGCGGCTACGCTCGCATCGATGCCCGTGCCAAACGCATCGGGGAACAGCGACAATGCCGCCAGCAATAATGCGCCCGAACCCGTACCCAGATCAAGGATGCGGCTGGGCGCGGGAATATTAGCAAAGCTATGCTGCGCCGCTTCAATCAAAGTTTCGCTGTCGGACCTCGGGATCAAAACATCTGGCGTTACGTATAAATCGATATCCCAGAATGCCTGACATCCCGTAATATATGCCACGGGTTCATGCGCAAGCCGCCGTGATATATAGCGGGCAAAGACATCCGGAACGATTGTTTCGCTTGCCCGCATCAACATTTCACTTCGCGTTGTGCCCAGCGCAAACGCCGCCAAAAGCTCCGCATCCAAGCGCGACGTATCCGACACAGTCGCAAGCCTTTCGGCGGCATCCCGAATGGAATGTGAGAGATTTTTATGTGTCATCGGGTCGCTTTAATAGGATGAACCGAACTTGTCGTGCGCCATTCTGCAAATTCCTGGTTATTGGGATGCAACTATTTCGGATTTGCCACGTTACTGTATGTGTTCGGCGGTCAAACCATCGCTGCGCAAACATATTGCAGGAGCATTAGCATGAAAATTTTTAACACTGTTATACTCGCAGGCATAAGTGCACTGGCACTGGCCGCTTGCTCGAACGAAGCAGCCGATACCGCCACTGTTGATGATACAACGGTCGTACAGGAAGAAACGATGCCAGCCGATGACATGACAGCGGCGCCAGATACGGCCGCAACGGCCAATATCGTGGCATTGGCACAGGGTAACGCTGATTTGTCTACGCTCGTCGCGGCCGTTACAGCCGCTGGTTTAGGTGAAACATTGTCTGGCACAGGGCCCTTCACGGTATTCGCGCCAACAAATGCCGCATTTGCCAAAATTGATAAAGCCGCATTGGCCGGCCTGATGAAACCCGAAAGCAAAGAAGCACTTGCGGGCGTTCTGAAATATCATGTGGTGTCTGGAAACGTGAAAGCTGCTGATGTCGTAAAAATGATCACCGACGGTAAAGGCACAGCAACGATCACGACACTGGGCGGAACCCTGAAAGCCAGCATGGATGGCGACAAAGTCATCCTGACTGATGCCAAAGGCGGCAAGTCCACCATTACTGCAACCGACATCGCAGCGTCAAATGGCACAGTCCATACGATTGATACTGTCGTAATGCCGTAACAAAGCGGATTTATTCCGTTGAATAACAGTTTCGTCCGAAAATCCCCCTAGCAGGTGACAGTGGACAACGAAAAACCCCGTCCGGTTTGGGCGGGGTTTTTTGTTTGTCATTTAGACCCAATTTCAAGAGCAAAATAAATCGTGCGTTTTCAGTTTGCCAGGTGCAGACATCCATTAGGAAGGAACTGATGGAGAAAAAAATGAGCTATATAATATCCCCATTCGTGTTTTTTGCGGTGGCCAGCCTTTCATTATCAGGTTGCGCCGTCCCGGGTGACAGTTCAGTGAAATCTCTGAATACTGCGCAAGAACAATATTCATCCGCAAATTGCGATGCGCCGAATATCTGCCTTGCCGCAAAATTGGACGGCAAAAATGAATATAGCCCAACGGGTTCGATTGCCACAGGCAAAGCATTTGTCGCCATCGACGTCGCGGCGCAAAGTGTAACATTATCTGTCAAGATCGACGGTATTGAGACAGCAGATTTAGCAGATAGCCTTGTCGCCGCTCCAATCGGCCCGGTCCACATACACCAATATGCCAGCGACACTGTGTCCGCGTTGGCACTGACTTTTCCCTACGGCGCGCAATATCAAACCCGGAACGGCGGTTTCGATTTGATCGCCCAAGGTACAGACTTTGCCGAACGGCGCAAATTGGCCGATCCCGCTATGACGTTTGATGCGTTTGTTGCCGCAGCGAAAGCGGAAAAATTGGTCTTGAATGTGCACACTGACAAATTTGGTGCAGGCGAAATAAGCGGCGTTTTGTTGAAGCAGGATTTTATGAAGTAGATATTCTAAGTCTACCTATCATCTTCGATGTCTTCTCCCGGCGCAGCGTTAACGAAACGGCGTGCCACGTCAAATCCGTGACCTGCGCGCATGAACCCCGCGAGCTGTTTTTGTTTGATCTCGGGCGATGCAGCATCGCTGGCAAATGGCCCGATGCGTTTTCGGCGGGCAAAGGCTTTGGCGCTGTCAAATGCGCCAGCGGCTGTATCCTCGCGCGCGCTGACGGCATCGGTATCCTCGATTCCGGCGGCGTGCAATTCTTGTTCAAACCGCCGTGAACCATAACCACGCCTGACAAAACTACGTGCCTTTGCATCTGCAAATGCGGTGTCGTTCACATAACCTAGTTCCGCAAACCCGTTTACCAAAGCAGTTAAATCCGCAAATGGTTCGCCATCTTTCCACCCACGTTCGCGGATTTTCCTTTGTAGATAGGCTGTTAACTTGGACCGCGTGGTTGCATAGCGCCCGGCATAGTGCAGCGCCATATCGCGCAGCCGGCGGTTATCCAGTGGCGGCACGGGCTTTTTTTGAGTCGCGATGGGTTTCACGCCCTATTTGTGCCACAGTCGGGTCGAAATTTGAACTTGGAAAACTGTGTAGGTATAACATCGCAAAACTATTTTCACTGCGCGCTCGTACCTAACGCGTACCTAAGCTGCGCAGACAATAAAATGAATGGACCGGGACCGCATATGACTGAAATCCAACCGACGCCTACACTTGACGAATTGCCGCGCCGCTTGTCAGATTTTACGACGCTGGGGTCGGCGCTGGATTATGCCGCTATGGGCAAACGGGGGTTAAATTTCCATGACATGCGCGGCAAACTGGCGCAGCCTTATCCATATTCGCAAATGCAATCGGACGCGATGGATGTTGCTTACAGATTGATTAGTCACGGCGTTAAAAAAGAAGACCGTATCGCGTTAATCGCAGAAACAGGGTCCGATTTTGCTGCGTTGTTTTTTGGCTGCGTGTATGCGGGCGCCTGGCCTGTGCCATTGCCTTTGCCAACCAGTTTTGGCGGCAAGGAAAGCTATATCGAACAATTGTCTGTTCAATTGAAAAGCAGCGACCCGTCGATATTATTTTATCCCCCAGAGCTTTCTGAAATGGCTGGCGCAGCGGCAAAGGCATGCGGCGTCGAGGGTATAGACTGGGCAAGTTTTGCAGACCGTATTGCCCTGAAAACCAGTCTACCGCCTGCGGGCACCGATGAAATTTGCTATTTGCAATATAGCAGCGGATCGACGCGTTTCCCGCATGGTGTTGCCGTTACACACAAGGCATTGCTCAACAACTTGTCTGCGCATTCCCATGGTATGGAAGTACAAGCAAATGACCGCTGCGTATCATGGTTACCCTGGTATCATGACATGGGTTTGGTCGGGTGCTTTTTATCGCCTGTCGCAAATCAGGTTTCCACTGATTACATGAAAACAGAGGATTTTGCCCGGCGTCCGCTGGCTTGGCTTGATATGATAAGCGCGTCTGATGGTACGGTTATCAGTTATTCGCCGACATTCGGTTACGACATTTGTGCGCGGCGGATTTCCAGTCAAAGCCATGTTTCGGATCGGTTTGATCTTTCCAAATGGCGTTTGGCGGGGAATGGCGCGGATATGATCCGGCCTGATGTGATGCAAAGCTTTGTCGATGCGTTTGGCGATGCCGGATTTAACGCACGGGCTTTTGCGCCAAGCTATGGTTTAGCAGAGGCGACGCTTGCCGTATCGATTATGCCCATGGGTGAGGGGATTAAGGTTGAGCTGGTCGAGGAAACTGACCTGACCGGTCATGCCGGGGCGACAGACCGTCCCACGCGGTACCGCGCTATCGTCAACTGCGGAAAAGCGGTTAAGGATATGACAATCGAAGTTCGCGATGAAGACGGCAATAAGTTACCGGAACAAAATATCGGAAAGGTGTGGTGTTCGGGACCATCGTTGATGAAGGAATATTTCCGCGATCCTGAATCTACAGCAGCATGTCTGATCGACGGATGGCTGGACACAGGCGACATGGGATATTTGTCCGATGGATATATATTCATCGTCGGCCGGGCCAAGGATATGATTATTATCAATGGTAAGAACCATTGGCCGCAGGATATTGAGTGGGCGGTGGAGCAGTTGCCGGGTTTCAAATCGGGCGACATCGCCGCATTTTCAATCACAACACCCGGCGGCGAAGAAACCCCGGCAGTGCTGGTCCAATGCCGGACATCCGACGAGTCTGAACGATTGAAATTGCGTGACCAAATACGTGATAAGGTTCGCTCGGTGACCGGAATGAATTGCGTTGTCGAGCTGGTTCCCCCGCGCACATTACCCCGGACATCCTCGGGCAAAATGAGCCGGGCAAAGGCACGCAATCTGTATCTTTCAGGCGAGATTCAGCCATATGCTGTTGCAGCTTGATATAAACCGCTTCATTCTTTTTCATAATTTACATTTGCAAAACTGACTTGCTTACTAAAAAGTAACGTTCGTGCGCTACGTCGGTGTTGTGACCGCCATAGATCAAACCTCCGAACTGCCCGCCGACATATCATACCGTGCGCTGCTAGGCCTTGCCGAACCTGTCGGGGTGGATAGTACATTTGTTCGTAACATCCAGGCCAGGTCACTGAAAAATCGCAATTTCATGCGGATTTCGCTCCATCTGTTTTTTGCTATCGTCGCCGTCGCATTATATAGCGGCGTTGCGCCAACATGGGCGGCAGCATCCTGGGTGGCGGTGTTTGGCGGATTTAATCTTTACGCTTTCCATTCGACCCGCATGTTGAATGCTTGGTCCCCTTCGCAATTTGGTAAGCCCGAAGTGCGGCAGACAAACTTGCATGCAGCTGTAACCGGCGTGGTTTGGGGCATGGCATTCTATTTGCTCGGCGCATATGGCGATATCATGCAAATGCTAGGCCTTTGGTCGATTGTACTGGCGATGATGGTGTATTCGTCCTTGCTTTTGCCTACTGCGCCCATGTCCGCGATGCTATTTATCGGCATTACCAGCGTTTGCGCGTTTTGCGGCTTTGTGTATCAAGGCGGATATTATCTTGCCGTGGCGGCGGGCGGAATTGGCGCATTGCTTATTACGGCTGCGCTGAGATCTGCGCGCGCGCAGATTTTATTCGAAGTGGCGGGCAAGGTTCTGCAAGAAAAGTCAGAAACCGTCAGCTTATTATTGCGCGAATTTGAAGACAGCGGTGCAGATTGGCTATGGCAAACAGATACATCGCGCTGCGCCACACATGTTAGTCCCCGTTTTGCTTTTGCGCTGGGCGAAGACCCCAAGGTTATCGAAGGGCAGCCGCTGCTTAAATTGATCGCTGGCGATAGCTGGGAAGATGGCAAATATCCGGATGCGTTGCATGAACTGGCCGACCGTTTGAAACGGCGCGAATCGTTCAGCAATTTAATTGTGCCTGTAACAATTAAGGGTGAAACCCGCTGGTGGGAATTGTCCGCATCGCCGCGCAATGGCGATGATAAATCGTTCCTGGGCTTCAGGGGCGTTGGATCAGATGTTACGGAACAACGCAATTCAGCGGACAAAATATCACATCTGGCGCGATTTGATACGCTTACCGGACTGCCCAACCGCCTGCAGTTGACCGAAACACTTGGCTGCGCCCTGCAGGATGCTGACAAATGGCGGCGGCGGTGCGGGTTTATGATGATTGATCTGGACCGGTTCAAGGCGGTAAACGATACGCTGGGCCATCCTGTCGGCGACCGTTTGTTAGCGCAAGTTGCAAAGCGATTGCAGATGATAATGACCGACAATGAACTATGCTGCCGCCTGGGCGGTGACGAGTTCGCAATTGTATTAAAAGACGCAACCGACATGCAATATGTCAACAACGTTGCCCGCAAAATAATCGAAACAATTTCCCGTCCATATGATGTTGACCAAAACACGTTATTTATCGGTGCCAGCGTCGGAAGCGCGCTTGGCCCTGCGGATGGACGCACCGTAGAGCTGCTGATGCGCAGTGCCGATCTGGCACTATACCAGTCAAAAGAAATGGGCGGCAACAGTCACAACAGTTATCAGCACAAATTGCATGCCAGCGCCGAAGAAAAGCGTTTAATGGAATTTGAGTTGCGCAATGCCCTCGAAAAACAGCAATTCCACGTTGAATATCAACCTGTCGTAAATGCTACCGACGATCATACTTTGGTCGGGTTTGAAGCATTGCTGCGCTGGAAAAACCCCAAATTTGGTAACGTGTCACCAGCCAAGTTCATTCCGGTTGCTGAGGATGCGCGGCTTATCGTCCCGATTGGCCAATGGGTGCTGCGTCAGGCGTGTAAAGACGCGATGAACTGGCCCGAAACCACCAAAGTTGCGGTCAATATATCTGTTGACCAGTTAACCAGCACTTCGTTTGTTGAAACGGTAATTTCCGCGCTGCATGACAGCGGGCTGCCTGCATGGCGTCTGGAACTGGAAGTGACAGAAAGCATTTTCCTGCGCGATGGCGGGCTTGCGATCCAGGTGCTCGACCGTATCCGCGGTCTTGGCATCAAATTGTCGCTTGATGATTTCGGCACAGGATATTCATCGCTTGGCTATTTAAGCAGCGTCAGGTTTGATACCATCAAAGTTGACCGCAGCTTTGTGCGCGGCGCAGCGCAGGATAAACCTGAAAGCCTTGCGATTATTCGCGCCGTTGTGGCAATGGCGGAAAGCCTGAATATTGCAACGACCGCAGAAGGCGTGGAAACCGAGCAAGAACTTGCTCTGATCCAACAGCTTGGCTGCAAGAAAATTCAGGGATATTATTTTGGCCGCCCAATGAGTTTTGCCGATAGCATGGATCTGTTTAAGACCTATCAGCGCAGCGTTGCGTAACTAGACCGAATAAGGGTTTAGGGCCGGGTACGACCTAAAATCGCATTCCCAGCCCATTTAGTTATGACCCTACGCGGTGTAACACACAAATTTTGTTACCAGACGGGTCACGCAAATAGGCAAGATAAAGCTTGCCATTGGCGCCCTCGCGTATGCCCGGTGCATCTTCAATCGCTGTGCCGCCATTGGCAAGGCCAGCAGCATGCCATGCATCGCCCTGCTGTGGATTCGCCACAGAAAAACCCACCGTACTACCATTACCACATGATGCGGGCGCGCCGTCAATTGGCTTGCTAAGTGAAAAGATGCCTGATTTTTCAAAATAGAAACAACGGCCTTTTTCATCAATAACGCCAGGCTTATACCCCAGCGTGCCAAGCACAGCGTCATAAAATTTCTTTGATTGCTCGATATCATTTGCACCGAGCATGATGTGACTGAACATTATTATCTCCTATTTTGTCAAACGGACAAATCCTCATGTCGAAATCATGGCAGCAGCGCAATGGAGCAATGAGATTTACGCCTTAACACGCGATAGAGAAATGCACCTTTTGTATATTGCGATGGCTGCGTTTACGCCTTGTTAACCACTTATCGCCGATAATGCAGAGCGACCAATTAAGACTGATTATCGGGATACGACAAATGAAGACGCTTTTGACCAAGAAGACAGTTTATGCCGCCGCGCTGATCGCAGCTGCAGGTTCGGGTTCTTTGCTGGCCTCGGTAAATTCGGCGAAGGCGCATGTGCCAGTTGCTATTATGGCGGCGGCGCAAACGACACCTGCCGTAACATTGACCAGCGAAGTGTTTATCGAACGGAAAGTCGTGGATGCCGCCGGCGTCGAAACCGTGTCGCTGAAACAACCGAAAGAAGTTGTGATTGTTCCGGGCGACCGTGTCGTATTCAAAACGTCCTATAAAAATAACGGCGCCGACGCAGCTACAGGCTTTCGTGCAACAAACCCAATGCCTGCGCCGATCCAGTTTATTTCGGTGCGCGAGGAATGGGCAGAATTATCTGTCGACGGCGGCGTTACATGGGGCAAACTGGCTGCGTTGACAATCTTGCCAAAGGGTGAGGAAGGCGCAACAACTGCGCCCGTCGTGCGCCCTGCGATTGAGGCCGATGTTACGCATGTCCGCTGGGTATTCAGCGATCCCATTCCTGCAGGGGCCAGTGGTAACGTGACATATACAGGGCTGGTAAAATAGCGGGCATTACGGGGCAAATCGCGAAGCAGGCTTAACCTTTACAATATGCCTGTCCCGCGATGGAACAAAGGACGCTCTTGTACCTGAAAAATCGTAATATTGCATGCTATTAACCCTCTTTATGGGTGGCGCTTGGGCATTTGGGAGCGCAGCACAAACGAAAGAATTTTCAGGAGCAAATTCATGCGTGCCAATACTATCCTATCCGGCCAGTTTAAGATGGCTGTAGCATTTTTAGCTATGCCGTTCATGCTGTCGGCATGCGGTCAGGCAACCTCCGACGAAGCTGCCGTTGCTGCATTGGATGAAAAATTGACGGGGCAGGGCAGCGATCCTGCGATGAACACCGCGCTGGATGACCGAATATTGGTTGATCCCGCGCTGACCGATAGCTCCAATATTTCCAATATGCGTGAGGCGGAGCAGCCGCTAAACGGTGCATTACCCGCCGATAACGGCTATGAAGGATCGGTTCCCGCTGCATCTGATTTGCAAGATACCAAGATGATGAGCGCGCCTAGCCCGGTCGTGGTGGCCAAGGAAGATTGCAAAAGCTGCGGCGAAAACCGCGCCGTAACGCTGGGCGGTATGGCCGAGGATCAAGGCGTGAAACGCGGCAAGGGTACGTGCGATGCAAAACTGCAATATGGCGCCAATTGGGCCACCCGCATGCCGCCCGAATTTCCTGTATATCCCAAGGGCCGCGTGAAAGAAGCAGGCGGCGTTGATGGCGGCATTTGCGACATCCGCGTTGTTAGTTTCACGACATCAGCCAAGATGAAAGATGTCGTCGATTATTATTACAGCCGCGCCAAAAACGCACGGTTCACTGCCGAATATCAAATCCGTGCGGGCGAACATACGCTGGGCGGTGTGCGCGATGCCGACAGCGGGGCATATGTGATTACGTTTAACCCCGCGCCGGGCGGTTCGACATCGGTTGATATTGTGGCAAATAACGGACGGTAAGCGCTAAGGTAAGTCGATTAGACTTTAGCCGTCATCTTTGGACGCATTCACCGAAGATGAAACAAATTCAATATGGTGGTTAGTTTTTCTAATGAGCGAAAAAGCGAGCTCGGAATAACTCACCCCTCCATCAATTTCCGGGCAAATCCGATCAGTCCTTTTTGGCGCGAACGGCGCAGGCGTTCGGCGGCCAAAATATGCTGTATCTTGACAAAACACGCCTCGACATCGTCATTTATCAGGACATAGTCATATCCGTCCCAATGTCCGATTTCTGATTTTGCCCGTGCCATGCGTTCATTGATTACGGTGTCGCTGTCTGTTCCGCGCGCCCTCAAACGCTTGTCCAGTTCGCCGATGGATGGCGGCAGTATAAAGATGCGGACGATATCGTTTCCCGCCTCTTGATACAGCTGCTGTGTACCTTGCCAGTCTATATCGAACAAAACGTCCCGTCCCAGCGCTAGCGTTTCTTCTACTGGCGCTTTTGGCGTGCCATAGCGGTGCCCGAAAACATGTGCCCATTCCAGCAAATCCCCTGCGGCGACCATTTCCTTAAATGTCGCCACATCGACAAAATGATAGTCAACCCCGTCTTGTTCGCCCGCGCGCGGTGGGCGCGTGGTGGCAGAAACAGAAAGGGCGATCTGGCTATCGCTGTATAACAGCTTTCGGGCCAAAGTAGATTTGCCTGCACCCGACGGCGATGAAAGCACGAACAATAATCCGCGCCGTTCCAACTGTATCGATCCATTATTTGCTTGAGACATATTCGCACCTGCCGCAAACAGGGCGCAGGCGTCAAGAGAATTGGATAAGGGGCGGGTATGAATTGGCCATTACGGATCAGCAAAGGATATGCGTTGCTCGCATTGACTATTGTCATTGGCATAGCGTTTATATTGCTTGCGATGGGACGTCCCGCCATTTGTGCATGTGGTTCAGTGAAATTATGGCACGGCATTGTACAAAGTTCCGAAAACAGTCAGCATCTTGCCGATTGGTATACATTTAGCCACATCATACATGGCTTTCTTTTTTACGGCGCTGGGTATGTTTTGCGCCGTAAATGGCCGAAACTGTTCCCGCTGGGGATAGCGGTTTGCCTGGCAATCGTGGTTGAGGGCGCATGGGAGATACTCGAAAATTCGCCGATCATCATTGACCGCTACCGCGAGGTTACGATGTCTTATGGCTATGCCGGGGATAGCGTGGTCAATTCGGTGGCGGATATTATATGGATGATTTTCGGATTGCTGTTGGCGTCGCGGTTACCGTGGAAAGTTACCCTGGCGCTGGCATTGCTGTTCGAAGTGATGACCGCATATTTGATCCGGGACAATCTGGCGTTGAACATATTAATGCTGGCTGCACCGATTGAGGCGGTAAAAGAATGGCAAGCCGCAGGAACAGGATATTGGTTGACGGGGAAATAGAATTAGAGGTTCACACCGCCTCGGCTTCTGCATCCAAAAACAACGCTACATCAGATAAATCCACATCCTTGCTCAAAAATGTCCGGCCAATGCCGCGCGCCAGCAGGAATGATAACGTCCCGCCGCTCATTTTTTTATCGTGCATCATGTGCGCCACCAACTGATCTCCGCTTGCCACGGCGCCTGCGGATTGCAGCGTCGTTGGCAGGCCTGCTGCGGATAACAGATGCCCCACACGCTCCGCATCGGCGGCAGAACACAGACCGAGCCGCGCCGAATACCGGAACGCCAGCGCCATTCCGGCGGCCACAGCTTCGCCGTGCAACAGGCGGTCCGAGAAATCGGTTTCCGCCTCCAATGCATGTCCGAAAGTATGACCTAGGTTCAACAAGGCGCGTGTGCCGGTCGTTTCATGTTCGTCCGCTGCTACTATCCGCGCCTTTGCCGTAACGCTATGAATTATCGTATATTCACGCACCGCAGCATCGCCGCCAAAAAACGCTGCATGATTGGTTTTGCAATACGCAAAAAATTCAGTGTCGTCGATCAGGCCATATTTGACGACTTCGGCAAAACCAGCGGCCAATTGGCGCGGCGGAAGGCTATCCAATATTGCTGGGTCAATAAGAACCAATGATGGCTGATGAAATGCCCCGATCAGGTTTTTGCCCGTTCTGCTGTTGATGGCGGTTTTGCCGCCGACGCTGCTATCCACTTGCGCCAGCAAACTGGTCGGAATTTGCACAAACGAACATCCGCGCTTAATAATATGGGCCGCAAATCCGGTAATGTCACCAACAACGCCGCCGCCAAGCGCAATTATATGATCGCCGCGTTCAATCTGGTGTTCCAGTAACCAGTCGCAGAGCAATTCCAGTTGTGACCAGCTTTTTGCACCTTCGCCCGGCAACATTTCGAAAACGATTGTTTGGATATTTTCTGCAACCAGACTTTCCAAAAAACGGGGCAAAACATGCTGCGCGACATTGCTGTCGGTAATGACCAACAACCGCCAATTGCGCGCATATGGCCGTAAAAGAGAACCTGACGCGCCGAGCAAGCCCGATTGGACATGTATGTTATATGGCCGCTGCGCCACGTTAACGGGAATGATGCTCATGCAATAATGGCCTTCATGATGTTCTCAACGGTTTGCGCATGCGGCGACGCGTCGCTGCGTACGTGGAAATCGGCCTGCGCGTAGATGGGGTTACGTATTTTTCCAAGCTCCAACAACACCTCGCGGTGATTTTTTCCGTTGAGCAATGGCCTGTGACTGCGCCGGGCAACGCGTTCAACCAGGATTTCCAGATCGGCATTTAGCCAGATTGAACAAGCAGTCTGTTTTATAAGCGCCCGTGTTTCATCATTAATAAATGCGCCGCCGCCTGTTGCGATTACTTTCGGTCGTCCATCCAGTAGGCGGGAAATTACGCGGCGTTCGCCATCGCGAAAATAGGCTTCTCCAAAACGTTCGAATATTTCCGCGATTGTCAGATCTGCGGCTTTTTCAATTTCGTCGTCGACATCCACAAAACCAATGTTCAATCGTTCCGCCAGTTTTTTGCCGATGCTTGTTTTTCCGACACCCATCATGCCGACAAGCACAACCGGACGGCCAATGGACACACCGCCGATTATTTTGCGTCGCCGCGATTTTGCATACTTAATAGATACCATTGCGACAAAGCCTATATATCGGCTAAGTCATACGGGAAAGTAAATTGCCCGGTTTTAAGATTCGAGATTATTTGTGCGCAAAAAAACACAGGCTGGTAAGTGGTTTTGGTTGCTGATTTTATTAGTATTTGTCATTGGCGTGACGGTGTGGTTGGCGTGGATGGGCAGTGAACAGGCGCAAAAAATGATTGAGCAGCCGATTAATGTTCCGGCAGCAAATACTAAGATGGAATGAAGCATTGAAAAAATCCTCTGCCAGAACGAAAATGATAATCGTAGGCGCGGCAGCAATGGTCATTGCTATTCCGGCCATTGGGCAGGACCGTCCGGAATCGCTTTTACCGCCTGGCTTTGGGGATCCAGCGCCCCCGCCTTCATCGCCGCAGTCTGCCACGCCTTCTGCACCGCAAACACCTGATTCTGGTCCGGCAAGTCCGCAGCGTAACGAAACCAACGGTGCTACTTTGCCGGGGGGCGATAGTGGTGCGACGGGGTCAAATCAAAGTGCAGAAGGCGTAGAAAAAGCCACTAGCGCGCTGGACGAACTGGATGAGGACGAACTTGATGCGTTGCGAATGACATTTGATGTTCCCGCAGCGCAGCGTCGTTCCTTAGGTCAAGTTGGCACTATTTCGGAAACAAATGGTGGTTTTCCAGTAGAGGCATTTGGCGGCGCTGATGGTAATGCTTTGCTGTCGGTTCTGAAAGTTACCAAAGGCCCGCTTGCCTCGCGATGGGGCAGCATAATGACGCGGCGCATGTTGTCCAGCCGCACCAATACACCTGCAGGGATCAACGGTGCCGATTGGGTGGCGGAGCGGGCTTGGTTGTTGCTGCGAATGGGCGAGTCCGTTGCGGCGCGGCAATTGGTGCAACAGGTTGATGCCGGAAACTATACCGACCGTTTGTACAAAGTATCCATGCAAAGTTTTCTGGCGAATGCCGATTTGGCGGGAATGTGCCCGCTAGCCCCCACGGCATTTGGGAAAGTTGACGACCCGACATGGAAAATGGCGCGGCCAATTTGTGCGTCATTATCGGGTGAACAAGGCGCGGCATCCGGGTTTCTGAACCAAGCCAGCCGGAACCGATGGACGGTTGGCGTGGATTATTTATTGGCAGAAAAGGCGGTAGGTGCAGGCGTTAATGGCCGCCGTTCAGTGAAAATTGAATGGAGCAAGGTATCGGGTTTTAATGCCTGGCGGTTCGGCCTTTCACACGCAACCGGGGTTTTACCTCCTGCAAATTTGATGGCGCAAGCAGGCCGGCATGTAAATGGCTGGTTGGTGCAATTGCCGATGATAGGCATAAATCTGCGCGCCAATGCTGCACCAGATGCTGCAAAATTGGGCGTACTGTCTAACAATGCCATGGTCGGCATCTATGCCAACGCCCTCGACAATCCCGACGCGAGCGCAGCGACCAAAGAAATGGCAGAGCAATTGTCGGTGGCATATGCCGGCGAAGACGAAGCGTCGCGGGTTGGCGCTATGAATAGCTTGTGGTCCAAGGATAAGACGAAGTTGCACGCTATGTTAGTATTGACCGCACGCGCAGCCGCATTGGTAACGCCAGCGAGTAGCCAAAGCGGAAATAGCGATATGTTAATCGCTTCGATGATGACAGCAGGTCTGGATACGCAGGCCGTTGGCTGGGCAGATATTGTCGATACGGGTTCGCTGGGCTGGGGATTATTATCTGTCGGCGCGCCAGCGCTTGACGGGCGCATTTCGTACAGCCAGCTTGATGACTTTTATGACAATGACCAGAGTCAGGATGTCCATAAATCGGGATTATTGATCGCTGCATTGGCCGGATTGGACCGCGTAGATGCCACAGCCCAGACTGATTTTATTGAAAAAATCGAGATGAATGTCACGACGCAGACCAAATGGTCTGCCGCAATGACGGCAGCTGCTCAGCGCGGCGAGGCGGGTACAGTCGCTTTGTTGGCTGCATCGGGTATGCAGGCACGCGACTGGACCAAAATTCCCGCACACCATCTGTATCATATTACGCGGTGCTTGCGGATGGTCGGGTTGGAAGCTGAAGCGCGCATGATTGCCGCTGAAGCTGTGACTTTCGGCTGACGGACCAGAGATTGCAACCTTCTGTCCACGACGGCGGGTTGATTGAGCGATTTCTGGAAATGATGGCGGCTGAACGCGGTGTCGCCGTTAATACGGTATCGGCATATCGCAGCGACCTGTGTGCAGCGTCAACATTGCTAAACGGCAAATTGGCCTGCGCTGATGCAGATGCACTCATAAAACTTGCGGCACATTGGGGCGGCCTTACAAATGCGTCTGTGGCGCGAAAATCCTCTGCATTGCGGCGGTTCTTTGGATTTTTGGAAGAAGAAGCTTTGCGGCCGGATAATCCGTCCGCATCGCTACCCAAACCCGCACAAATTCGGGGTCTGCCAAAAATTTTAAGCAAAGAAGAAGTTGATTTGATCTTTGCAGTTATTGCAGCGAAATTATCGGCGGCCAAACCGGCAGCCAATGATATCAGGCTGTCGGCATTGGTTGAGCTGTTATACGGATCCGGACTTCGTGCCACGGAATTGGTGGCTCTACCCAAAAATGCCATTGTCGCAGACAAGCCCTATATAATTTTGATCGGCAAAGGCGCAAAAGAACGTCTGGTTCCGATCTCTGATCGTGCGCGTCATGCGGTTATGCAGTGGCTTGCCTACGTACCTGCACATGCCAAATCTCTGTTTCCTTCGCGTAATGGCCATATCAGCCGGATCAGGCTGTTCCAGATTATCCGCGCACTGGCCGCGGAAGCGGGACTTGATCCAGCCAAAGTTAGCCCGCACGTTCTGCGCCACGCATTTGCCACACATCTGCTGGCCGGAGGCGCAAATTTGCGCGCGTTACAGTCAATGCTGGGCCATGCGGATATTGCGACGACACAAATTTATACCCATGTCGATGCCAGTGCCTTGGTGGCGCTGGTAAATAAGCGGCATCCGCTTGCAACACGCAAATTGCCGCGTTGACCCGAAAAGCTACAGGCTCTAACCGACAACTATGACTGTATATCTGGAATTCGAAAAACCTGTGGCTGCGCTTGAAGCGCGCATATTGGAACTGCAGGAAACTGCCGATCAAAGCGATATCAATGTTGATGCAGAAATCGGCAAGCTGCGTGCCAAGGCAGACAAGATGCTGTCTGACACCTATTCCAAGCTGTCGCCATGGCAAAAAACACAAGTTGCGCGCCATCCGGAACGTCCGCATTTCAAGGATTTCGTGGCATCCCTATTTGAAGATTTCACATTGTTATCGGGCGACCGGGCATTTGGTGACGATCAGGCTATCATTGGCGGATTGGCCAATTTGAACGGTCGACGTATCGTATTGATTGGGCATGAAAAGGGCGATGATACCGTCAGCCGGCTGCGCCACAATTTTGGCATGGGCAAACCAGAGGGATACCGCAAAGCCATACGGCTTATGGAGCTAGCCGACAAATTTGGTCTGCCTGTCGTGACCTTGGTTGATACATCAGGTGCGTTTCCAGGCGTGCAAGCCGAAGAACGCGGGCAGGCAGAGGCGATTGCCCGCTCGACCGAAAAATGCCTGTCGCTCGGTGTGCCAATGATTGCTTGTATTGTAGGTGAGGGCGGTTCCGGCGGCGCGGTTGCATTGGCCGCGGCAGAGCGGGTATTGATGTTTGAACATGCTGTTTACTCTGTAATCTCGCCAGAAGGGTGCGCATCGATTTTATGGCGGACCAGTGACAAGGCATCTGATGCGGCGCAAGCGATGAAAATGACTGCTGGGGATTTGAAATCACTAGGCGTCATTGACCGCATCGTCGCGGAACCGGTTGGCGGCGCCCATCGTGATCCGGCATTGGCATGTGCCAATCTTGGTCATGCTATTGCCGAGGAGCTTGACGCCTTATCGGAATTATCAAGTGCCGATATTCGGCAACGCAGACGGACAAAGTTTTTGAACATGGGAACCAAATGACAGTCTAATCGTTTTTCAAATTGAAGTTTTTACGTCAGCATAGATTCTATTGTGCTATCGTTCGGGCAGGAATCACGAGGAGATTATATATGGTTTTACGGCACAAGATGCTTCTATGTGCAGGCGCGGTGTTTGCAATGTCAGCCACATTACCGGGTCCGGTCGAGGCAAAGAAGAAGCCCAAATCTTCCATCCCAAAAGCGATTTCTGCATCGGAAAAACAACAGGGCGCAAAGGCCCATCCCGAAATATTACAGGAATTTGGCGGCAATTATGAAAGCGCACAAACCGCTTATGTGGTGCGAGTCGGCAAAAACATCGCGGTGCAGTCGGGCCTTGGCAATGCCGAAAGCGACTTTACCGTCAGCTTTCTAAACTCACCTGTAAACAACGCCTTCGCCATACCGGGCGGATATATTTACATCACACGGCAATTGGCCGCATTATGCAACAGTGAAGCCGAAATGGCGGGCGTTTTGGGGCATGAGGTTGGCCATGTTGCTGCACGTCACGGCAAAAAACGTCAAAAACGCGCGACTATCGCCAGTATATTAGGCGCTGTCGGCACAATCGGCGGCGCGATGCTGGGTGATAAAGGCGGATTGGCTGGCATAATTGGTGGCGCAGCAAAAGATTATTCGGGCACATTGGCACAAATTTTCACGCTCTCTTATTCACGCGGGCAAGAAGAAGAAGCCGATGATCTGGGCATTAAATATCTAAGTTCAGCTGGTTATGATCCAACCGCACTGTCCGACATGCTGGCATCACTGGCGATGCAAAGCGCGCTTGACGCACGGGCATCAGGCCAAGTGGCGCAAAGCGTACCCGAATGGGCAAGCACCCATCCCGACCCCATCAGACGGGTATCGCGCGCAGCGACAAATGCCAAAAAATATGCCGTGAGCGGTGTGCGCAAACAAGACACCCACTTCGCCGCGATTGATAATATGTTATACGGTGACGATCCCAAACAGGGTGTTGTCGAAGGGCAGGATTTTATTCATCCAGACCTACGCCTAAAGTTTAGCATTCCGGCAGGATATGGCATGCAAAATTCAACGCAAGCCGTGACAATCAACGGTACTGGCGGAAAAGCGTTGTTCTCAACTGCGGCATATTCCGGAAATAAACAGGCCTATGTCGACGCGGCATTCAAGAGCATTTCTGGCGAAACAAAGCTGAATTACGGCGCGGTGAGCCAAACGAGCGTGAATGGAATTCCAGCATTTTATTCAACCGCTGTTGTGCAGACGCAGAATGGCGGATCGAACAATGTGACCGTTTTTGCATATGAGTTTTCGGGCAGCCAGGCTTTCCACTTTGTCACGATAACCCCAGCCAATGGCAGCCCATTCGACAGTATGTACCAAAGCGTGCGGAAGCTTTCTAAAGCAGAGGCGGACAATGTTAAGCCGCGTAAGATAAAAATCGTCACAGTTGGACGCAATGATACAATCTCAACACTGGCATCGAAAATGGCATATCGTGATATGCAATCCGAACGTTTGATGGCGCTAAATGGTTGGCGATCGGGATATGCTCCTAAATCAGGTAGCAAAGCCAAGATTGTCATATATTAGATATTAGCCTGAACTTTCGGTGCAACACCAAAAAGGGCGGTGATTTGCATCACCGCCCTCAATTGCAAACGGCCATTACGCCGCATAGCTAAATTCGTCAGGCTTAGTCAGCGCCGTCGAGTTCGTTGTTCACTTCATTGAATGTGTTGCTGAGGTTTTCACCCAAGCTTGTCATTGCAGTGATAGCAGCTACGGCGATCAGAGCGGCAATCAAACCATACTCAATTGCAGTTGCGCCTTCTTCGTCTCTTTTGAATTTTGCAAGAAATTTCATTTTAGGTCTCCATTTAAATGTTCAATACCCGGTTGATTATTGTTTCTGGTACAATAAACTTCCATTTTCGACAGTAATCGTAATCTACTAACAAATGCTTAAAGGATATTTATTTAGATACTTCCGTAACTTCATTTGATATCGTGTTCCACATTTCAGAAGTAGACGTTGCTACATTTCCAATCGCCGTAATCATTGCAATAACAATCAACGACGCTATCAATCCGTACTCCACTGCCGTCGCACCGTCTTCACATCTCACGATGTTACGAATTGTTTCCAACATTAACTTGGTCCCGTTTCAAATTGGGTTGCGACTGTTCCCTATTTTCCACAAAGTTATTAATAAAAGCTTTCAACAGGTGAAGATAATGGAAAAAAATCCGACAATGCTATTCGTAGTTGCTGCCGCGTTAACCACGCAAAACGGCAGTATTCTGCTGCAAAGGCGCCCCGAAGGTAGGGCAATGGCTGGACTGTGGGAGTTTCCCGGCGGCAAAGTGGAAAGCGGAGAAACGCCGAAATCAGCATTGGTGCGGGAGCTGTTTGAAGAAATTGGCGTTACAATTGCCGCCGATGATTTGATTCCCATAACCTTTGCGTCGGAAAGTCTGGACGGCAATCCCGGCGGCCGGCAATTGCTCCTTTTGCTTTTTTCGTGCCAAATATGGGCAGGCGATCCCATTGCGCTGGATGGTCAGGAATTACGCTGGGTAGATTTACATGAAATGCGGTCTTTGCCTATGCCGCCTGCCGACGCGCCATTCATCGATATTTTGGAAAAGCTTCGATAAGTAGTTCGCAACATAGTTTATTTGGATCAGGATTGCGGCTTCAATGCGTCCGCCAACGATACTGTTGCGCTGCCTCTGCGTGCCGGTTTTGGCTGTGAGGGTGCTGGCGCCCAGCCGCTCAGGCTTATAAATGCAAATTGTTCGGCCACTTTACCTTCCTCGTCCGCATTTTCCTTCCACGCGGTTTCCAGCCTGTTTAAATATGTTTTCCCCGCATAAGGCCGAATGCCTGCCAATTTGTTGGTAAGGCCATTGCTGCGTAGGTCATGCACCAATCGCTTAACATCGGAATATCTAACCACCAGAATGTCCAGATCCGCAACAGTCAGTGCATAGCCGGTTCTGGACAAAAGGTCAGCAGCACTTCTTAGTTCGATCTGCGGATGAATATGCGCTGCGACACGCCGTCCGTCTGCCTTAAACATTGCCGCTTTTAACATTGGCAGATTGCCCGCACCAAACATCGTAGCCAACATCAATCCGTCCGGTTGCAATGTCCGGCGCATCTGTATCAGGTTTCCGGGCAAATCATTCACACAATCCAGGGTACCCGCAGTTACAATCAAATCAAAGCCGGCAGGACCAAATGGCAGATGCTCCTCATCAATTTGTAGATCACCATAATGATGCCGATCACCATTGCATAATGCGGCATGCGTTACGATTGTTTGCCTGCCTGCCAAAATCTGGCTGGAGAATTGTCCGATTGGCCCGATAAACAATGCCTTGGAAAATTCGCGGGACACCGCTGCCAAACGCTCGGTCAGGTCATTGGCCATATATTGCCATAAAAATCGGTCCGATTGCGTATGCACTGTCGCCTGCATCAAATCGGCGGCGCGGTTCAACACGGCTTGCTTGCGGCGGGGATCAAACAGGATGGGAGGAACATTGTTTTGCATTAGCTGGCTTGTGCCGCCGTGCGTTCTGTTCGACAAGTGGGTTGTGAAAAGTGTTTTTGAATTATTTCGTCAGGCGGCCGATCTGGTATTGCCGGAACGCTGCCCTGCATGCGGCACGATTACGCCGCCGGGCGGGCATTTTTGCGCTACATGCTGGCAAAATCTGCGCTTTATAATCCCGCCATGGTGCGCAAGCTGCGCTGCGCCAATCGAGTTTGCGATGGATGATGAGCAGGTTTGTGCGCCGTGCATGTTGAAGCCGCCCCAACATGATGGAATTCGTGCCGCTGTCGCCTATTGCGATACATCGCGGCAAGTGGTGTTGAAGATGAAATATGGCGGGAAAATTGCTATGGCAACACTGATTGCCCAGCATTTGAAACGCCATATGCCAGACAGCATAGAACACATTTATATCGTACCCGTGCCGCTGCATTGGACGCGGCTGTGGAGCAGAGGTTTTAATCAATCGGCGCTGATTGCCAAATCGATTGCACACACCCATCACCATATCTTTTGCCCGGATATGCTGGTGCGGAAAAAACGAACGCCCATACTTAGGGGGCTTTCTGGAAAACAGCGGAAGCAAACGTTAAACAACGCCTTTCAAATCCATCCCCGGTGGGCAGAACGCATACGCGGGGCAAAAATAATATTAGTCGACGATGTCCTGACAAGCGGCGCAACAACGCAGGCCTGTGTCAAAACGTTGAAAAAATCAGGTGCATCGTGGGTGCAGATATTTTGTTGGGCGCGGGTTTTGCAAGATGAAGTGCCGCATCACCAATTTATTTCGGGACTAGCGGCCTCCACAGATGACCCTTGATGCTTGACAGTCGCGTGCTGAAATCCCATCTTTGACAAATGTTACACATAATCGAAATATACACCAAATTCGGCTGTCCTTATTGTAGCCGGGCAAAACAATTGATGTCAGGCAAAGGCGTCAATTTCGTTGAACATGACGTGACAATGGGCGGACCCAAACGCGCTGAAATGGAAGGCCGCGCACCAAATGCACGTACAGTTCCGCAAATCTTTATCGGCAAAAACCATGTTGGCGGTTGCGATGATCTCTATGCGCTGGATGCGGCAGGAACGCTTGATCCGATGTTGGCGGAATTGAACCGTAAATGATCGCATATGATTTGCGCTGTTCCAAAGCGCATAGTTTTGAAGGATGGTTTGCCTCATCCGGCGATTACGAGATGCAAATGTTAAATGGCCAATTGCGGTGCCCTGTGTGTAACGACGCTATTGTTATCAAACAGCTGACACCGCCTAATTTGGGCCGTAAAACCAATCAAAGCGGGTTCAAGGCCCCGCAACTTGAATCCCCCGCGATGCCGCTGCCTGAAACGCCTGTGCCCACCATTAGTGATGCAATTCCGATAACGCATACACCTGCGATAATGACAGAAGTTATTGAAAAACTGGCAAAGGTGCAGTCTGAAATATTGAAAGACTCACGCTGGGTTGGACGTAAATTTGCGGATGAAGCGCGTGCGATACATTATGGCGAGGTGCAGCCACAGCAGATCCACGGTGAAGCCAGCCCGCAAGAGGCGCAGGCACTCGCCGAAGAGGGAGTGGCAATTGCGGCTTTACCCTTGCCATTCATTCCACCTGAGTCAAAAAATTGACCTGATATTTCCTGCGCGCTAAGGCGGTGATAATGCACCCATAGCTCAGCAGGATAGAGCATCAGATTCCTAATCTGGGGGCCACTGGTTCGAATCCAGTTGGGTGCACCAA
>JANOKA010000092.1:0-11109 GCA_031418995.1 Sphingomonadales bacterium
TGGCGGCTTGAGCAAATCGCAAATGACCCAATCAGTCGTAAGACCCCCACAATCTGGCTTCTGCGGATGGGCCGCGAGAAATATGATCCCGGTGACACGTCTCTTCGCATCATGGAGCGCAACCGCACGGCTATCGGCAGCTATAGCGACGTCGCAATCGACATCATCGGCCTGCGCCAATCACCCCAAATCACGCCGCGCGAGCAGCCGAAGCCTTAGCGCGTTCAATCGGATAAAGCCCGCCGCATCTTTTTGATCATAGGCACCCGCATCATCCTCAAACGTCACATGGCGCTCTGAATACAGGCTGTTCGCCGATTTGCGACCGACGACGCTGGCCAGCCCTTTGTAAAGCTTCAGTCGAACCGTACCGCTCACTTTGGTTTGGCTATGATCAATCGCGGCTTGAAGCATTTCGCGTTCGGGGCTGAACCAGAAGCCATTATAGATCAGCTCGGCATATTTGGGCATCAGCTCATCCTTCAGATGTGCCGCGCCGCGATCAAGCGTGATTGATTCGATCCCCCGGTGCGCGCGCGCATAAATCTCACCGCCCGGCGTTTCATACATGCCGCGCGATTTCATGCCGACGAAACGGTTTTCAACCAGATCAAGCCGACCAATCCCGTGCCTGCGCCCCAGTTCGTTGAGCGCGGTAAGCAGCGTCGCGGGCGACATCGCCTCACCGTTCAGCGCAACGCCGTCGCCGCGCTCAAAATCGACGGTGATATATTCGGGCGTGTCGGGCGCGTCTTCGGGATTGACCGTGCGCGAATAAACGTAATCGGGGGTTTCATCCCACGGGTCTTCCAGCACCTTGCCCTCAGACGATGTGTGGAGGAGGTTTGCATCGGTGGAGAAGGGGCTTTCGCCGCGCTTATCCTTGGGCACGGGGATTTGGTGTGCCTCGGCCCACGCGATGAGCGCGGTGCGGCTTGTCAAATCCCATTCGCGCCACGGCGCAATCACCTTGATATCGGGCGCGAGTGCGGCAACGCCGAGTTCAAAGCGCACCTGATCATTGCCCTTGCCCGTCGCCCCGTGCGCGACGGCATCAGCGCCCGTTTCGCGCGCGATTTCGACGAGACGCTTTGAAATCAGCGGGCGCGCGATGCTCGTGCCGAGCAGATAATCGCCCTCATATCGCGCATTGCCGCGCATCATCGGGAAGACGAAGTCGCGAACAAATTCTTCGCGAACATCGTCTATATAAATATGCTCAGGGCGAACGCCCATCATCACCGCCTTGGCGCGCGCGGGCTCAAGCTCACCTTCCTGCCCCAGATCGGCGGTAAAGGTGACGACCTCACACCCATATTCGACCTGCAACCATTTCAGGATAACGCTGGTATCAAGCCCACCTGAATAAGCGAGAACGACTTTTTTGATGTTATCTTTCATGATATGGCTTTCACGCGATTGATATAGACGAAGCGCGCCTAACAGGCTGGGCAAGGCGGCGCAACCACGTATGGTTTTACCGAAAGGATCATGATGTCCCATACCCCGAACAAGACATTTGCCACACAGGCCGATGTGTCCGCTTTTGTGGCGTGTGTCGAGCCGCAGGTCAAACGCGAGGATGCCGAAAAACTCATCGCTTTATTCGGCGCTATCACTGGCCATCAACCCAAAATGTGGGGGCCGTCGATCATCGGTTTCGGTAGTTACCACTATAAATATGACAGCGGCAGAGAGGGCGATGCGGCACGGTGCGGATTTTCGCCGCGCAAAGCCAATATCGTGGTGTATTTGACGAGCGGTTATAGCAACGCCGAGGCACAGGCGCAGATCGACGATTTGCGCAGCAGGATGGGTAAACACAAGGTCGGCAAAAGCTGCCTGTATATAAGCAAATTATCCGATGTTGATATGAACGTGCTGGAACAGATGATCCGCACCGACAAAGCCTATATGGATGCACGTTACCCGGAATAGGCGCATGTCTATATCGGCGATATATGGCGTGTAACTTAATCCGGCATTCCGCGAATAGGCAATTGGGGCAGAAATAAACCCTTCCCATTTCTGTCCCAACCAATTTCGCAGGAGCCCGTAATGCGTAGTTTTGCAAATTTGTTTTTGATTATTGCCGCTCCGCTAATACTTTCTGCTTGTCAGCAAGCGGGTTTTAGCAGCGATGCAAATGCCGCAGCGTCCGATGCGAAAGTGGCAGCGACTGGCCCAATTGTTGTCGAGCTATTCCAAAGCCAGGGCTGCTCATCCTGCCCGCCCGCGAATGCCGCTTTGAATGCAATTGCAGATCGCAAAGACGTAATCGCACTAAACTTTTCGGTGACATATTGGGATCGGTTGGGATGGAAGGATATTTTCGGCGATCCCAAATATACCCAGCGGCAATATGATTATGCATCCGCGCTTGGCGACAAGAACGTCTATACACCGCAAGTCATCCTGAACGGGAAACGTGCCATTGTCGGCAACAAACCCGGAGAGATCAGCCGCGCCGTTGCCGCAACATCCGCGCTTTCAGGGCGCCCCTTCATTTCTGTGAAAGGCGATGAAATAATCGTTGGACCAGGCACGGGTACAGCGGCTGTCTGGCTGGTCCGTTATGATCCCCGCGTACAAAATGTTGCGATCAAATCAGGTGAGAATACGGGCCGTAACCTGCCGCATAAAAATATCGTTCGGCAGATCGTTAAATTAGGTGACTGGAGCGGCGTTGCAGCAAATTATGCTATGCCATCATCACCCTCAACTGCTTATAAAACAGTTGTAATGACACAGCGCCCTGGCGGCGGCGCGATATATTCGGCAAAAATTATTTGAGTTATTCAGCAGCAATTGCCCATAAAAACCGGGCCTTATCATCCATGTTGATGACGTCGCCCGGAGCCGCAAGCATGCAATTGCCAACAGAAGCTGTCTCTCCTGTGACTTCAACAGTCCCTGCTATCGGCGTAATCCAGCGCAATTGATCGTTTGGTAACGCCGCCAACGCCGCTTTATCGGTCACGAGCCAAAGCGTGAAATACGGTCCGTCTGCCAACTGTCTGCTATTGCCCGCATTGCCGCAGCGTGCGTCGGTATAAGGCATCGCGTGCGACACGGCCACGCCGTCATCCAGATGCAACGCGCGCGGTTTGCCGTTGTCCAGCCGGCCGTAATCATACAGGCGGTAGGTTATGTCGGCATATTGCTGCACCTCGACCAGCGTGATCCCGGCGCCGATGGCGTGCACCGTTCCAGCAGGGATGTAGAAAAAATCGCCCGCTTTTACACTGCGCCAATTTAGCAATTGTTCGATGCTGCCATCCAGCGATGCCGCGCGTAGCTCTTGTGCTGACAAAGCGCGTTTTGTGCCCATACCCAGCACAGCGCCGGGCAATGCATCAACAATATACCAGCATTCTTCCTTGCCAGAAGGTTCGCCGCGCATAGCAGCCTGTTCCTGATTGGGATGCACCTGAACCGACAGCTTTTCAGATGTGAATAGCCACTTTACCAGCAATGGCAGCGGCATAACATTGCCGTCATCATACCATATTTCGCCGATTTTACGGTCCGCAGACACATTAAATGCTGCGGGAATATCCGACCTGCCCCATGGCTTTTCCACCAAATGTGTTTTTAGTTTCATCATTTTCTAACTACACCAACTGGATAGTAGTTCCATGTGATTTTTTGCTTTTGCCGCCGCCAATCTATCGTTAGGGGACAGGCACAATAATTCTCCCCAGGCACCAATTCAACCATGGAGCCAAAAATGACCGAATATGTAACCCGCGCCGGACTGCAAATCGCAGCCGAACTTGCGCAATTTGCCGAAACCCGTGCGTTAATGGGAACGGGTATATCCGCCGATACGCTGTGGGACGGGCTGTCCGCGATCATGGCAAGGTTTGTACCTGTAAACCGCGAACTGCTTTTGCAGCGTGACCTATTACAGACAAAACTTGATGCTTGGCATTTGGCCAATCCCGGACCGATTGCCGATATGGCGGGTTATCAGGCTTTTCTATCGGACATTGGTTATCTGGTCCCTGAACCCGCGCCGTTTCAGATAGCGACGCAGAATGTCGATGCGGAAATTGCCACCATGGCGGGGCCGCAGTTGGTTGTCCCCAGCCTGAATGACCGTTTTGTCTTGAATGCTGCAAATGCCCGCTGGGGTAGTCTGTATGATGCATTATATGGTACCGACGCGCTGGACGCGCCCCCCGCCATACGTGGCGGATATGATGGTGTGCGCGGCGCAGCAGTGATCGCGCGTGCCAAGGCGTTTTTGGATGAAGCGGTCCCGCTCGCCAATGGGAAATGGGCTGATTTGGGTGATCCATCGGCTGGAATAGAAATTGCCGACCCCTCACAATATGTCGGGCGAAGTAACGCAAATGGTAGCTCGCTAGGCCGCCTGTTCCGCAATAACGGCTTGCATATCGAGGTGGTTTTTGACACCAGCCACCCGATTGGCCGCGACGATCCATCGGGCATTGCCGATGTCATTTTGGAATCAGCACTCAGCACGATCATTGATCTGGAAGATTCGGTTTCGGCGGTGGACGCCGCGGACAAGGTACTGGGATATACCAATTGGCTGGGTTTGATGCGCGGCGATTTGACTGCCCGTTTCGAAAAAAGCGGCGCGATCCAAACCCGCGCTCCAAATAACGACCGCGAATATATTGCGCCCAATGGTAGCGTATTTGAACTGCATGGCCGCAGCCTGATGTTTGTTCGTAACGTCGGGCATTTGATGACCAATCCTGCCGTCTTATTGGCTGATGGCGGCGAAGCACCCGAAGGGATATTGGATGCGTTTTTCACTTCCTTATGCAGTCTACATGACCTGAAGGGTCTGGGCGCATTGCGCAACAGCCGCACGGGCAGCATATATATCGTCAAACCAAAAATGCATGGCCCCGAAGAATGCGCCTTTACCAATGATTTATTCAACGCGGTCGAGGATGTCCTGGGCCTTGAACGCCATACCCTCAAAGTGGGCGTAATGGACGAGGAACGCCGCACCAGCGCCAATTTGGCGGCATGTATCCATGCCGTTAAAGACCGTATTGTGTTCATCAACACCGGATTTCTGGATCGTACCGGCGACGAAATGCACACGGCGATGCATGCCGGCCCCATGATCCGAAAAGCCGAAATGAAATCCTCCAGCTGGATTACCACATATGAGGCGCGCAATGTTCAAATCGGTTTGGCATGCGGGTTTTCAGGCAAGGCACAAATCGGCAAAGGCATGTGGGCCGCGCCCGATATGATGGCCGATATGATGGTGCAAAAAATCGGACACCCCAAAGCGGGAGCCAACACGGCGTGGGTTCCCAGCCCGACTGCGGCAACGCTGCATGCCGTACATTACCATCAATATGATGTATTCGTGCGGCAGGCAGAATTGACGCAAGAAGCCACGCCCGGGCTTGAACCGTTGCTAACCATTCCCGTTGCGCCGTTCGGATATAATTGGGCCGAAGAAGATATCCGGCAAGAGCTGGAAAATAATGCACAAGGCATTTTGGGGTATGTCGTTCGGTGGATTGACCAAGGAATTGGTTGTTCCAAAGTGCCCGACATCCACGACATCGGATTAATGGAAGACCGGGCTACATTACGGATCAGTTCGCAGCATATGGCCAATTGGATGCTGCACGGCGTGGCTAGCGCTGAACAAATTGATGCAGCGCTAACCAAAATGGCTGCAAAAGTGGATGGTCAAAATGCCAGTGATCCGGCCTATCAAAAACTATCCCCTGACAGCATTGCGTTTCAGGCGGCACGGGCTTTGGTTTTTGACGGTCTGTCGCAGCCCAATGGCTATACCGAGCCATTGCTGCACGCATTCCGTCGGCGAAAAAAGGCTGGTTAGTTGACCGGAGCAGGCATTGATAAGCGGCGTTCGAATATTTTCGACGCCGCCACGACCGTCGATCCTGCTGGACCGGACGCTGCGGCAATCACAGAGTATCCATTTTTTGCGCGCGCATTTTCGCCGAACACATGATCCAGACGCGCGGTTAGATAGGCGGCGGATAGCGCGCTTTGATTGACCGTGAGTTTTGATTTTACCAGGGGCGGTAGTTTTGGTTCCGGCGCAATGAACAATAGTTCGGTGTTAGGCGGGACTTCCTTTTCCCAGGTTGACCCATGGTCAACCATATTACCCAGCCGATACAAAAAATATGCGCCAAAGCTGTTCTGCAATTTCAAACGTAAATGACCATGCGGCGCGCGGTCATGCATTGGTTTGGTGCGCGATGCATAAACCTGCTCAACTGGCGACAGCTTTGCCGGATATCGCCAAAGGTATATTGCACCTTTTGAGGACGACCTGAAAATCTGTATCTGTGCCGTCCAAATGTCAAAATACAGCCAGTCCTTTATCTGCGGCGACCATAAACGCGCGAACGTATGCCCCGAATCTGGTCTATCACCGTCAATCGCGATCATTTCAACACGGTCAAAATCATGCGCCAACAACTGTGCTGCTGCCATATTCAGTCCGGTACATTTGCCCACTCCGGTTAGTGCATTTGAAGACAAAATTTCTTCGTGCGGCACATCCATCTGATTAATCATAAGTGGATGGATGCGTAACAGGCGCTGTTTAAGCAGCGCGAGATCGGTCATTTTCGCTTGCGCTGGCATCCCGTCATGCACTTGCGCCATAACACTTTGTTCCATCCACAAATTAACTAGCCGTTTTGCGGACCCTTGCGCACCGGTGTAACGTCCACCGCCCTGATTTATCATCCACCCCCCTGCATGTTCTGCGATAAAGTACAGCACGGGTTTGGGTAAAGGCCGGAATAAAATTTGCCAACCCAGCAAGATTAGTAGCAAACCGATTATAATATATGTGCGCTTTAATTTTGGTCTTTTAGTAGCAACAAGGGCATCCTTTATAATGACCATATCATGAGCGAGATCGTCATTGTTTGGCAACAATACACACTCCTAGAAAGCTACTTTAATTGAGTATAAGTGATTTTGATAACCAAAGTGATAACAGCAGAAAATTTATTTGGGGAAAATAAACTACCCAAACATCACAGTCAGCGTTGCCCCAGCAGACCCCAGCCAAACCGCTATGCCAACAAGCAGCGCTATCCAATCTTTCATGTCAGGTTTCGGAATGCTGCCTTTTGCAACTTGCCGCAATGATGATGGAATGCGGACTTGTCCTAGGGTCGATATCGCGACAACACGCCGCCCGATGCCGTGAAAATATCGCGCACCATATTTCGAAAATACAAGCTCAGAAACCAGCCCGACAGCATTGCGTCCGATGAATAAGGCAACTTCACCTAGAAACTCATCATCTGCCACTGCCGCTATTCGCAAGCGTCGATAAATCGTTCTGCATCCAGCGCCGCCATACATCCCGTTCCTGCACTGGTAATCGCTTGGCGGTAGATATGGTCCATCACGTCGCCGCTGGCAAAAACGCCAGGAACGCTGGTTTCGGTGGCCAGTCCCGAGAGCCCGCTGCGCACTTTGATGTATCCGCCGGCCATATCCAGTTGGCCCTCAAAAATCGCAGTATTGGGTTTGTGACCAATGGCAATAAACACACCATGCAACGTTATGTCTTCGGTTACGCCATCGTTTGTCGCCTTGATCCGCATGCCAGTCACACCCATTTGATCGCCCAGCACCTCGTCAAGTGTGTGGTTCCAACGGATCGTGATTTTACCCTCTTTTTCCTTTGCAAACAGTCGGTCTTGCAGGATTTTTTCTGCTTTCAATTTGTCACGGCGGTGGACCAGCGTAACGTGGCTGGCGATATTGGCGAGATATAGCGCTTCTTCCACAGCCGTATTTCCGCCGCCAATCACCGCAACAGGTTTATTGCGGTAGAAAAACCCATCGCACGTCGCACAAGCAGAAACGCCTTTGCCCATGAACGCTATTTCCGATGGCAGGCCCAAATATTGCGCGCTGGCCCCCGTCGCGATGATAACGGCGTCGGCAGTATAATCCCCTGCCCCGCCCGTCAGCGTAAAGGGACGTTTCGAAAAATCAACTTTCTCGATATAGTCATTTTCTATCCGCGTACCAAAGCGCAGCGCATGTTTACGCATCCGGTCCATCAATTCCGGTCCCTGAACGCCATCATCATCGCCGGGCCAGTTATCGACATCGGTTGTGGTCATTAACTGCCCGCCAATTTCTACACCGGTTATCATCATCGGCGTCAGGTTAGCCCGTGCTGCGTACACAGCGGCGCTGTACCCTGCTGGGCCGGAACCGATGATGATGACGGGGGCGTGGCGATCTATTGTCATGACTAATCCTGTTGTTTCGAATCTACTGGATCAGGGACATAGGCATCATGCGCCGAACGGCCAAGTCACTTGTCCTTTTTACCATGAAATTTAGGCTTCCCTTGACGCAACAGGCAACATAAGGGACGGGAGAATTTTGAACATGAACATGTTGGAGTGAAGAATGACAAAGATCACCGTAATTTCCCGCGAAGGCGAAGCTCGCGAAGTTGAAGCAGAAAATGGCCTTACGTTGATGGAGGTTATCCGCGACAACGGTTTTGACGAGTTGCTTGCCCTGTGCGGTGGATGCTGTTCATGTGCGACATGTCATGTGCACATTGATCCGGCCTTTGCCGATATGCTTCCCAAAATGGGCGAAGATGAAAATGATCTGCTCGACAGCACCGACCACCGCGATGCGACATCGCGTCTGTCCTGCCAGATTCCGGTAAACGATGCGATTGACGGATTGATAGTAACGATTGCTGCCGAAGATTAAGCCTGGCCTTTAACCGCGCATTGCGTTGGCCATGCTTTCCTCTAATATCGGATAGCCGTGGCCGTCGGGAATACATAACCACTGTTCATCGCCGCGTTGTTCGACAAAGGTAAGCACAGTTTCCACCGGATGCAGCTCGGCGTGAGCAACTGCATCTGCAAAACTGTTAAACAGCGCCAACCGTTCCAAATTGCGCCGCGTCGGGAATATGACTTTGACTTTTCCTTGCCCCGTCATGTCAATTACCTCTTGCGCGCTGGCCCAAAACAGCGATGTATTTTCTGTGGCATCGACAACCGCATTCAATTGCGTATCGCCAGCATCAACAAGGTAAAACCGCGTATCAAATACCCGCGTCTCTAGGTTTGGTGGGCGCCAGCGTGACCATGGAACCAAAACTTCCAGTTGCGGCGACCAGCCATGACGATCACATACGGCCGACAACGGATCGCCAGCATGCAGTGCCGCTCTGGCATCGTAGCAATCGGCAGGGTCTTCTACCCCCGACAGACCCAGTGCCAATCCCGCCTCTTCCAACGTCTCGCGTATCGCCGCCAACCGCGCTGCAACCTCGTCCAAATCAAGATGATGGTTCAATGCCTTTGCAAAATCTATGTCGGCGGCATCCACTTTTCCGCCCGGAAACACCGCAGCGCCGCCCGCAAAGGCCATCGATTTCGTGCGTTCCATCATCAGTATTTTAGGCGGACCGCCATCTAAATCCTTGTGGAAAATAACCATCGTTGCCGCAGGCGTGGCCACTGGCATGACTGCTCCGGTCTCCGGATGAATTGGGGAATTGTTGCTCATATCACCCGTTTGAAGCACGAAAATTTTGCCTTGGCCAGAACCTATTGCGCAACGCCGGATTGCTTTGCCGATAAAAGCATGGCAATTTCCGGTTCAAGAGGATCAAGGCCATGGGAATAATCGAATTATTGGGACTGGCGACCAGCGTTAGCCTGTTGTCAGGATGGCGGCTTTATCTGACCGTATTTGCAACCGGAATTGCCATGTACAGCGGTTATATCGATTTGCCCGAAAACCTGAAAATGCTTGAGGCGCTCGGCAATCCATGGGTGATCGGCATTGCAGGCATTGGCGCGGTCGCCGAATTTTTTGCGGACAAAGTCGCCTGGCTCGACAGCATCTGGGATGGTCTGCATACGATTATCCGGCCGCTTGGCGGCGCGTTGTTGACGCTGGCTGTTGTCGATAGCAGCGATCCGGCATGGCAAGTTATCGCGTTTCTATTGGGCGGCGGCGCAGCATTTGCAAGTCACGCAACCAAGGCTGGCGCAAGGGCAGCGGTCAATACCAGCCCAGAACCTGTCAGCAATATCATCCTGTCCACAACCGAAGATATTGTTACAGGCGGCCTGCTAGCACTTACCTTTGCTAACCCTGTAATCGCGGCAGTCATCGCAGTTGTGCTACTCGGGCTAACCATATGGGGCCTTTGGAAAGTGTACAATATGTTCAAACGCGTGTTTCCAAAAGGCGAGTTGCCACAAAACGGCGGATAATTAAGGCGAAGGCCTTGATCGAATCGGTGCAGCACGCCACCTACACGTCTAATCGAAACGCTATATTGCATTTATAGAACAAATGTGGAACATATTCCTTCATGAGCCTTACCCACATCAAAGTGCGCGGTGCGCGCGAGCATAACCTTAAAGGTGTGGACATTGATCTGCCCCGTGACAAGCTGATCGTTATAACTGGCCTTTCGGGGTCGGGGAAATCCTCGCTGGCGTTTGATACGATTTATGCTGAGGGGCAGCGGCGTTATGTCGAAAGCCTGTCGGCCTATGCCCGGCAATTCCTTGAGATGATGCAAAAACCCGATGTGGAGCATATTGAGGGATTGTCCCCCGCAATCAGCATCGAGCAGAAAACAACCTCGCGCAATCCGCGGTCTACCGTCGCCACGGTTACCGAAATATACGATTATATGCGGCTATTGTGGGCGCGCGTAGGCGTACCATATTCCCCAGCCACGGGCCTGCCGATTACCGCACAAACGGTCAGCCAGATGGTTGACCGTGTCATGGTTCTGCCCGAGGGAACCCGCGCGTTTCTGCTGGCGCCTGCCGTACAAGGCCGCAAAGGCGAATACCGTAAAGAACTCGCCGAATGGCAGCGTTCGGGCTATACACGCGTGCGGATTGACGGCGAATTTTACGCCATCGAAGAAGCGCCTGCGCTCGACAAAAAATACAAACATGACATCGAAGTGGTCGTTGACCGCATCGTGGTTAAGCCCGGTATCCAGCAGCGATTGGCCGAGGGTTTTGAGGCGGCGTTAAAGCTAGCCGATGGGTTGGCCTTTGTCGATTTGGCCGAGGGGACAGTTGCGGA
>JANOKA010000093.1:0-3450 GCA_031418995.1 Sphingomonadales bacterium
TGATGATGACGGCGTGCAGGATGATCCCGCAACCTTGAAACCGCGTCCGCCCGTTGTGGCCGTGATGGGCCATGTCGATCATGGCAAAACCAGCCTGCTGGATGCGCTACGCGGTGCAAATGTAATGTCGGGCGAAGCTGGCGGAATTACCCAGCATATTGGCGCGTATCAGGTGCAAACAAAGGATAGCGGCGTCATCACGTTCCTTGATACGCCGGGCCATGAAGCGTTCACGCAAATGCGTAAGCGCGGAGCAAGTGTAACCGATATTGTGATTTTGGTGGTTGCTGCTGATGACGGTTTAATGCCGCAATCCATTGAAGCGATTAAGCATTGCAAGGCTGCGGGCGTACCGATGATCGTTGCCATCAACAAAATGGACAAAGAAGGCGCAAATCCGCAGCGTATTCGTGAACGCCTGTTGGAACATGAAATTGTTGTTGAGGCGATGGGCGGCGAAGTCCAGGATGTCGAGATTTCTGCGCTGAAGAAAACCGGCCTTGATACCTTGCTCGAAAAACTGGCGTTGCAAGCCGAACTTATGGAATTGCGCGCGAATCCCGATTGCCCCGCAGAGGGCATCGTGGTTGAGGCGCAATTGGATAAAGGACGCGGCGCCGTTGCCACCGTGCTTATCAAGCGCGGCACATTGCAACGCGGCGATATATTCGTCGTCGGCAGTGAAAGCGGCAAGGTGCGTGCTGTTATTGATGATAAGGGCAAGCAAATTGCCAAAGCAACGCCGGGCATGCCCGTTGAGGTGCTCGGCCTGACGGGTGTTCCGTCGGCAGGTGATGTGCTGAGCGTGGTCGAGAACGAGGCCCGTGCGCGCGAAGTTGCGCTATACCGGACCGAACAATCGACCAAAGCGCGGACGACGCAAGAAGCGCCTAATCTGGAAAATCTGTTCGATCATCTGTCGTCTGCACGGGCGATGGAATATCCTGTGGTTATCAAGGGCGATGTGCAAGGATCGGTTGAAGCAATCGTGACAGCGCTGAATAATATCTCCACCGATGACATTAAGGTGCGTGTATTGCTGGCCGGAGTGGGCGGCATCACCGAATCCGACATGATATTGGCAGCGGCATCAAAAGCGCCATTGATCGGTTTCAATGTGCGGCCAAATACCAAAGCGGCGGCACTGGCAAAACGCGATGGTGTGCGGTTGAAGTATTTCGACGTGATCTATCATCTGACCGCAGACATCGCCAAAGAAATGGCCGGTGAGCTTGGTCCAGAAATCATCGAAACGGTCGTTGGCCGCGCCGAGATTAAGGACGTGTTCAAATCTGGCAAGCGCGACAAAGCTGCTGGTTTGCTGGTTACAGAAGGCATTATCAAGAAAGGCCTCAATACCCGGCTTACCCGCGACGATGTTATCATCAGTGCCACCAAGATTGCTTCGCTACGCCGCTTCAAAGACGATGTCGACGAAGTCCGCGCAGGGATGGAATGCGGTGCCGTGCTGGAGGATACCAACGACATCAAGGCTGGCGATATGCTGGAAGTATTCGAGGTTGAGGAGCGTGAACGGGTATTGTGATCCGTTCACTTTCCTATCGCAGAAAGTGCTAGGAACGAATTATGGCCAAGCATAATGACGTATCTCCCGAGGGCCGCTCAGTCCGGCTTCTTCGCGTGGGCGAGCAATTTCGGCATATCCTGTCCGAATTGCTCGCGCGCGGCGAGGTGCATGATGAGTTGCTGACCAGCATTAGTGTAAGTGTGACCGAAGTGCGTATGTCACCCGATTTGCGACACGCGACGGTGTTTATCAAACCATTGCTCGGCGCGAATGAGGCGGCGGTGCTAAAGGCATTGCGCACCAATACAGCGTTCTTCCAAAAGGAAGTGGCGGGACGCGTCAGCATGAAATACGCCGCCAAGATTAAGTTTCTGGCTGATGAAAGTTTCGACCAAGCCACGCATATCGAAAAACTTCTCGCGGCGCCAAAGGTAAAGCAGGACTTGGGTGAGGGTATAACCTAAGATTGACTATTGGCAAAGTAAGACGTATCTTACCGTTATGAATGTAACTACGAAGCTATCTGCCAAAGGGCAAATCGTTATTCCTAAGGACGTCCGCGACCGGATGGGCTTGGAAATCGGCGACGCGTTCGAAGTGTATGAGCGCGGCGATGAGCTGGTATTGCGTCGCGGTTGTGGAACGGGGAACGGCTTAACCGCAGCGCAAGCCTTGCGCGAAATTCAAAAAGTATTTGTCTATAGTGGACCGCGAATATCTGAGGAAGAAATGAATAAAGTATTGCGGCAGAAGGCTTGGGAAAATGACCGTAAAGCATTGCCGTTTAATGAATAATAGCCAACCCCTGTTTTGCAAATTATGATAGGAATAGATACCAATATTCTGGCTCGGTGGGTTTTGCGGGACGATCCTGCGCAATGTATAATGGCCGATGAAATTATGAGCGGACCTATTGAAATCTCTACGAGTGTTTTTTTAGAATTTGGTTGGCTTTTGGAGTCGGTATTTCAATTATCGCGATCGGCTTTCGCTGATAGTATGTCCGCAATATTGTCGATTGAATTGGCAAGTATTTCAGATCGTGAAGGCCTGCGGTGGGCTCTTGAGCGCTATCGCCAAGGCGGTGATTGGGGAGACTTGATTCATCTAATTAGCGTGCAAACTGCAAAAAGTTTCGCAACATTTGATCTAGGGGTAGCCAAGGCAGCAGGACTGGGGTCGCCTGTTCAGATAAATACTTTGCGTGTTCGATAATGGCCAAACTCTATTTCTATTATTCATCCATGAATGCAGGCAAATCGACGACTTTATTGCAAGCGGATTTTAACTACCGCGAACGCGGGATGGAGACGATGTTGTGGACCGCTGCGCTGGATAACCGATATGATCCCAGCAATTCTGAGGCAGGTGTAATAACATCGCGGATCGGATTGCAGGCGGATGCCCGCAAATTTGATCCTGCAACCGATTTATGGAACGCCGTGCGTGATGAACATCGTGCGCGTCCATTGGCATGTGTTTTGGTTGATGAGGCGCAGTTTTTGAACCGCAAACAAGTACTCGAATTGGCGCGCGTGGCAGATGAGGCCGGTATTCCTGTACTTTGCTACGGCCTGCGCACAGATTTTCAGGGCGAGTTATTTCCCGGCAGTGCAGCATTGCTCGGGCTTGCGGATGCGCTGATTGAATTAAAAGCCGTTTGTCATTGTGGCCGCAAATCCAGCATGAACCTTCGCGTAGATGCGCAGGGCAACGCGGTAAAGGCAGGCGCGCAAACGGAGGTTGGCGGCAATGACCGCTATGTCGCTCTATGCCGCAAGCATTTTATGGAGAAGATGAATTGAGCAACCCGCTGTCAAAACGCTTAAGCGAAGGCGATGTTCACTTGATGCCCTTCATCGATGATTATATCGAGCCGCTGCGTGAGGCATATGAGCAGGATCAGGACATCTGGGACATAT
>JANOKA010000094.1:0-36572 GCA_031418995.1 Sphingomonadales bacterium
AAGTTTTTTGGCGTGCTTGCCGATTGCCTTTGGCTCAATGGCTCCCTCCAGCATGGTGTATGCTGAAAAAACACGCAGAGGAACGAAGGGAACAAAAGCCATGCCAAAACTTAAGTCCTGTTTGACTGATTCTGCAATTGACCGTGCGAGGTTCTCTGTGGAAACTTTTTACGCTTTACTAGCCTACCGTCCAAGCCAATTTGAACAGGACTAAAATGCCGACTTTATGCAGCAAAAAATACATACCTCTCCCCTTGTAAAACGTCGTAAAAATTTTGTCCGATAAGTTGACAAAATTGACGTATTTTAGGTGCATTCAAAACAACGCAAAACATGGGTTTTGAATGTTGGATTTTAGAGGGTAAATTGTCCTACAAAACCGCCCGTTTTGGCATTGTAAAATGATACTATTCAGAATGTCAAAGAGCCACATTTTAACGCGGCATTAAACAATGTGCCGCCAAGGACGCGTCCCAAATAAAATCCTACATTGCAAGGCCCATGCTCTGGCATGCGCATGTCTAATGTTGGTAATGATACAAGAATATGTGCAATGCTTTTGGTGCATGACCAATTAAATCTAAGCAGGCGCGGCGAGCAATCGTTCAATGTCCGCAGCCAAAGCTTGCGGTTTCACTTGCGGACCATGCCGTGCGACAACTTTACCCTTACGATCAACAAGGAATTTGGTGAAATTCCACTTAATCCCGCGCGACCCCAACAATCCAGCTTGTTGCTGTTTCAAATAATCCCACAATGGATCGGCATTGTCTCCGTTTACATCGACCTTTGCGGCCAAAGGAAAACTGACATCATAAGTCAATGAACAGAAATTCTTGATTTCTTCGGCATCCCCGGGCTCTTGTGAACCAAATTGATTGCATGGAAATGCCAGTATTTCGAGGCCTTTAACCTTGTATTTTTTATATAGCGCCTCCAGCCCTTCGTATTGCGGCGTGAAACCACATTTGGACGCCGTGTTTACAATTAAAAGAACTTTTCCGGCATTTTCTGCCATTGCTTGATCGCCGCCGCCGGGCAATTTGACCGTAAAATCATACAAATTCATATCTTTATCCCTCACTCAAAACGCCCTCGTGCAAGCGCACTATCCGGTCCATTTTTGCTGCCAATCGTTCGTTATGGGTGGCGACCACTGCGGCTGTCCCCTGTCCGCGGACCAGTGCCATAAATTCGCCAATAACGATATCTGCCGTATGTTCGTCCAAATTTCCCGTCGGCTCGTCTGCAAGAACCAATCGTGGTTTGTTGGCTAAAGCCCGCGCCACCGCAACGCGCTGTTGCTCGCCGCCGGACAGTTTTGATGGCTTATGTTCCAATCGCTGCCCTAAACCCAATGTGGTAAGCAATTCGGCGGCATGCTCGGTCGCTGTGCGCGTATCCGCGCCTGCAATTAACTGCGGCAAGATCACATTCTCTATCGCATTGAAATCAGGTAAAAGATGGTGAAATTGATACACGAAACCCAATTTTTCCCGCCGTATTACAGTGTGCGCATCCGCGTCCAGATCACCCGTTTCTATACCGTCAATTTTGATCGAACCGGAAAATCCGCCTTCCAATAATCCCAGTGCTTGTAGCAAAGTTGATTTGCCGGTGCCCGACGGTCCAAGCAACGCCACCAACTCGCCCTCACGAATTTTCAGATTTACGCCGCGCAAAACCTCAATCGTTACGCTGCCCTGTACAAAGCTGCGGCGCACATCGGTAAGCTCGGCAATCATGATCGTGGTATCATTCATAACGCAGCACCTGAACCGGATCGGTGCTTGCTGCCTTGAAAGCCGGATAAAGCGTGGCAAGAAAACTGAATAATAATGCCATAACTATTATGACCGTTACCTCGACAGGGTCTGTCTTTGATGGAAGCTCGGTCAAGAAACGGATTGAGGGATCCCACAAATTTTGTCCTGTAATAAATTGCACAGCAACGACAATAGATTGACGGAAATACAAAAACAGGAAGCCCAGAAACAGCCCGAGCACGATGCCCGATGTTCCTATTGAAACGCCAACGACCATGAATATACGCAACAATGACCTCCGCGATGCGCCCATCGTCCGCAATATAGCAATATCGCGTGTTTTTGCGCGGACCAGCATTATGAGCGATGACAAGATGTTGAAAACGGCAACCAGCACAATAATCGACAAAATGACAAACATCGCCACGCGCTCTACCGCCAGCGTTTCAAACAGGTTCGCATTCATGGACCGCCAATCTTGCATCAACGCCTTGTTTCCTATTTTCGGGAGCAATGGCGCAAGTATTTCTCCAACTTTATCAGGGTCCTCGGTCTGTACCTCTATCATACCTATTTGATCCCCGATCAACATCAGTTGCTGCGCTTGTTCGATAGGCATGACAACAAACGCTTCGTCATATTGATAAAGGCCGACCTCGAATATAGCGCCGATCTCATAGGATATCTCACGCGGCACGGTTCCAAAGGGTGTCGTGCGGCCTGCCGGATTGATAATAGTTATTTGCTGACCCAGTTGCGCACCCAGTTTTTGGGCCAGCCGCGATCCGATGGCAATCCGCTCACTGCCCGTGGTAAGATTTTTCAAATCACCCGCAACCGTTTTTCCCTTTAATGTGGGATTACGCAGGATATCCTCTACCAGCATCCCGCGCACCAAAATTGCCTCTACGCGGCCGTTATTGGTCGACAATAAAGGCTGTTGAATCAATGGTGATGCACTGGTTACGCCCTTTGTCGCACGAACATCTTTTAACATTCCGCGCCAATCGGAGATACGCCCGTCATAACCCTGAATGACGGCATGACCATTTAATCCCACAATCTTGTCAAACATTTCGGCACGGAAACCATTCATGACGCTCATTACGATAATCAGCGCAGCTACGCCCAGAGCGACCGCGACAAGGCTGATGCTGGCGACCAGAAAAATAAAGCCCTCCCCTTTTCCGGGCGCCAAATATCTTTTGGCAATCATTGCTTCATATTTTGAAAGAAACATCAGGTCTGCTTGCATCCGTTGGGTCAAGGGGTAAACCGCTCAAATGCTCTTAGGTTGCGTCATGGACGCTGGCAAGCAGGTTGATTTTGTTGCAGCGCTGCAACAACATTTGAAAAAGCAGCCGTCACAATACAGTAATATTTGCAAAAGTGAGCCTGAAAGTAGAATTAAGGTTTGACCAGATTCGAGCTGTCCATCGGCCAATGGTTCAGGGAATTGCGCGCGCAGCAGGGGAGCTGCATCACGCTGTGCAATTTGGGGGAAAGCCTGCGGTTTAATCCAAAGGCAATATGGCCGTCTGATGAAAGTCAGGCGGCCTTATTTTTTGCCAATATAATTCATACAATATTCTTGATTTTTAATTTTCCATGCCCATCTTTTCAGTATCGGGAGCCAATTGGTCCCGGTATTTGAAACTGAAGCGCCGTTTTAGCGGGCTTCAATAACCAGATTGCTCATAAGGAGAATTTGTATGCATCGTTTTGATTTTACGCCATATCGCCGCACTACTGTTGGTTTTGACCATTTGTTTGAATTGCTGGAAAACGCAGGTCGCGGCGTGCAAAATGAGAATTATCCACCATTTAATATCGAACGCACCGGCGAGAATGAATACGGCATAACCGTTGCCGTTGCCGGTTTCAAATCCGAAGAGATCGAAATTACCGCGCAACAAAATATGCTGGTAGTCGCAGGCAGCAAGCATGTCGATAGCAACGACAACCGGGATTTTTTGCATATGGGTATTGCCACCCGCAACTTTGAACGACGTTTTCAATTGGCCGATTATGTATTTGTAATATCTGCCGACTTGTCTGATGGGTTGTTGTCTATTTCACTTGTGCGGGAAATACCCGATGCGCTTAAACCGCGAAAAATTTCTATTGGTGAAGCAGCTAATGTGACAACAATTGAACATGATACTGCGCCAACAAAGACGAAAACCAAGAAAGCGGGTTAATCAACAATCAGTCAAATTGGAGGCGGCAAATGGGTTTGCCGCCTCCGGGACTGTTACGCCCCTCCTTCGTCCAACTGCCGACCCGGGTCGCAAGTGGGTCATCAATCGAACGAAAAACGCTATCTCTCTTACACAGTAGTATAGTATAATTTTCACTTATCGGCAATGACGGCAGGATCTTGGCGATCTAAACACAAACTTTCTAATCCTTGCCTTTCATACCAAGGTCGTAGTTTTAAACCAATCTGCTTTGGTCGACCGCTGCTTTAACAAAACTGGCAAACAATGGATGCGGCTCAAAGGGCCTCGATTTAAGTTCGGGGTGAAATTGTACGCCAATAAACCATGGATGATCCTGTCTTTCCACGATTTCAGGCAGCTCGCCATCAGGGGACATCCCGCTGAAATTCAGCCCGTTGCTCTCTAGCACGCGCATATACCCCGTGTTTACCTCGTAACGGTGACGGTGGCGTTCCGAAATTTCGGTTCCGCCATAAATCGCCGCAACATGACTATTGCCATTCAGTTTTGCATCATATGCGCCAAGACGCATCGTTCCGCCCAGATCACCGCCTGCTTCGCGTTTTTGCAGGCCTTCCTCGCCCATCCATTCCGAAATTATGCCAACGACAGGTTCATTTGTCGGGCCAAATTCGGTTGAGGATGCATCCAGAACGCCCGCCAGATTGCGCGCCGTTTCTACGCAGGCCATTTGCATACCAAAACATATGCCAAAAAACGGCACGCCGCGTTCGCGTGCAAATTTGATGCTCGCTATCTTGCCTTGAGCGCCGCGTTCACCAAAAGCGCCTGGCACAAGAATGGCATGCATAGGTTCCAACAAAGACGCCAATTCTGCTTCGTCACCTTCAAACAGTTCTGCATCAAGCCATTTGACGTTGACCTTAATCCGGTTGGCCAATCCGCCGTGCACCAATGCCTCATTCAAAGATTTATACGCATCTTGCAGCCCAACATATTTGCCGACGACGCCTATGGTAACTTCACCTTCCGGATTGCGATACCGGTCGACAATGTCTGTCCAGCGCGCCATATCGGGTTCTGGGGCATCATCTATTCCGAAAGCACGAAGCACTTCATAATCAAGACCTTCATTGTGATACTGCATCGGCACATCATAAATGCTTTTGGCATCAAGCGCCGGGATTACTGCTTCTTTTCGTACGTTACAAAAAGCAGCGATTTTTGCGCGGTCGCTGTCGGGAAGTTCATGTTCGCACCGGCAAAGCAGCACATCGGGCTGAATACCCAGCGATGTAAGCTCGCGCACGCTGTGCTGCGTAGGCTTGGTCTTCAGCTCCCCTGCTGCTGCGATATAGGGTACAAGTGTGACATGGACCGACAATGTACGCTCACGGCCCAATTCGTTGCGTAATTGCCGAATGGCCTCGATAAACGGTAACGATTCAATATCACCAACTGTGCCGCCAATCTCGCACAACACAAAATCAAGGTCGTCTGTCTCGGAAAGCGCAAATTCCTTTATCGCATCGGTAACATGGGGGATAACCTGTACGGTTGCCCCTAGATAATCGCCGCGGCGTTCCTTTTGAATTATCTGTTGGTATATCCGGCCAGAGGTAACATTATCAGACTGCCGTGCGGAGACACCCGTAAATCGCTCATAATGGCCAAGATCAAGGTCCGTCTCGGCTCCGTCATCGGTAACATACACTTCACCGTGCTGATAGGGCGACATCGTTCCTGGATCGACGTTCAAATAAGGATCAAATTTCCGAATACGTACGCGGTAACCGCGCGCTTGCAACAACGCTGCAAGCGATGCTGCCATAAGACCTTTGCCAAGCGAGGAGACCACGCCGCCAGTGATAAAAATAAATCGCGCCATGGGAGAAGAGCACTAGTGTGCCTAGGCTATGGATGACAAGTGTCCGAATCCAATTCACCAAAATAAATATGTGCAAAACTATAGACTGAATAAAAAAAGGCGGAGCCTAAACCCCGCCGTTTTTTCCTAGAAAGGAAAAAATTTATTTATCCAATGGAACCGAATTTCCATCGGGTGTTTTTGCCGGCACGGCAGGCACGGTGGCCGGATTAGCAGGTGATTGTGCAGGTATCTGCGCAGGCGCTGTCACTTCATTTCGTTTGAAGGTTTCATCAACATTACCGCCGCCTTGTTTGGCTGCAACAAATGCAAGTGCAACTGACAATCCAATAAATGTCGTGGCTAGTAAAGTAGTTGTACGCGTCATAAAGTCTGCTGCACCGCGCGCCGACATCAAACCAGATGGGCTACCGCCTGTACCAAGGCCGCCGCCTTCGGACCGTTGCATCAAAATAACGCCAACTAATGCAGCCGCGATTATGCCCTGAACAACAATCAAAAAGTGAAACAAACCCATAACAAATATCCAAAAAATTAAGTGGTATAAACCCGTGAACGCCCACATAGCGACGCACAGCCCAATCTTCAATGCAAATCGGTCAATCGTTAGCGGCTGCCATTATGGGTTCAAATTTCGCTACAGATAAACTGGCCCCGCCAACCAAACCGCCGTCGACATGCGGAATGGATAGCAATGCGGCTGCATTATCGCCGTTCATTGACCCGCCATATAATATCGCAACTGTCGAACCAGTGCCGCCGAACCGGTCAATAAGTTTTTGACGAATGGCATTATGCATTGCCGCGACATCATCATCCGAAGGTATACGGCCTGTACCAATTGCCCATATTGGCTCATATGCCACAACAATCGCATTTTCGGGTATATTGTCTGGTATTGATGCATCGAGTTGATCCAAAACTACGTCCAACGCCTGCCCTGAGTCCCGCTGTTCCAATGTTTCACCCACGCAGACAATTGGTATCAAGCCTGCTTCGATTGCTGCCATTGCCTTTGCGCGTACATCATCGTTTGTTTCGCAATAATCGGCGCGTCGCTCACTATGTCCAACAATCACAAGCTTTGCGCCAACATCCAACAGCATCGCCGCAGAAACGCAACCCGTATGCGCACCCGATTGGGCTATATGACAATCTTGGCCCCCAAGTAAAAACTCGGAATTTTCGGAGACAGCTTGGGATATTAATGTTGCCGGTAAGCACAGCCCAGCGCGCATGTTCGAATATTTTTTTGATGTCTCAGCAATGTCATGGATAATATGCAGGTCGCTTTTTAAACCGTTCATCTTCCAGTTTCCGACGATCAATTTTTGCACAGCCTGTCCTTTGTCTTTTATATGATGGCTGCGCGCTAGCATGTTGTCATGCACAGGCCAATAATAGGATTTGGTTTATCAGGGCATGCGTGATCGCTTCGCCGCTTGAAACCATTAAACTTGCCGCCTAAAGCGGCAGCGCATAAAGTGCACTAGTCAAACAAAGCAATTTCCAGTCAGGACATTCATGATTACTTTTATCCGGTCGCTTATCAATTCCCGCTTTGGCGCGATATTCGCATTGCTGTTTGTGGGCGTTATCGCGATTGGTTTTACATTGGGAGATGTAACAGGTTCAGGCAGTTTTGGCGGACTTGGCGGCGGCAACGTAGCAAAAGTTGGAAAGCAAAATGTTACGCTGGGCGAATTCAACGATGCCCTAAGCAACCGATTACGCGGTGAACGAAAAGAAAATCCGACGCTGGATATGGCGAATTTTGTACAGACCGGCGGTTTTGATTCAACCTTGGAACAGCTTATCAATCGTTATGGCCTTACTATGTTTGCGGAACAATCTGGCATGAATGTCAGTAAACGGCTGATTGATTATGAAATTCGTAAATTGCCGGGATCAAAAGGTATGGACGGGCAATTTAGTCAGGAAGCCCTGCAACGTTTTCTGTCACAAATTCAGGTAAGTGAAAAAACATTGCGGGAGGATTTTCGCCAGAATTTTTACGCACAACAATTGCTGCCCGCCGCGCAAGGTGGTCCAAAGATGCCAACCGGATTAACCTTACCATATGCATCCTTATTGCTTGAAAAGCGCAGTGGGCAGGTTGCCATCATTCCATCGCAGGCATTCCTACCAGCAGGACCGCCGAGTATCGATGTTTTGACAAAATATTATCGTGACAACACAACGCGGTTTACGATCCCTGAAAAACGCGCAGTCAGCTATGTGTTGTTTGACCGCAGCATTGTTGATGGCAAAACAAAACCCACCGAAGCGGAAATAGCGCAATATTATAAAGAAAATATGGCCAAATATACCGCATCGCAAACCCGGGATATAAGCCAGATTGTTGCACCAACCGAAGCCGCCGCAAAATCACTTTCCACAAAAATATCAGACGGCTTAAATGCTGAAACAGCAGCAAGCTCTGTCGGTTTGGCCGTAACATCCATAAAATCTGTAACACCTAAATCGCTGAATAGCAGCGCATCCAAAAATGTCAGTGATGCCGTTTTTGCTGCCGCATCCGGCAGCGTAGCTACGCCTGCCAAAGGCAGTTTGGGATGGTATGTTATAAAAATTGAAAGCATTAATCAGGTACCTGCAAAAACGCTTGCTGCAGCCCGTGCTGAGATCGAAAGCACTTTAGCTGCTGAAAAGAAAATTTCGGCAATTGGAGAATTCACTAGCGAGATTGAAGAAGAATTCGCCAATGGCACCACGATAGCCGACGTTGCCAAAACGCAAGGCCTGACTGTCGAAACGACACCAAAATTACTGGCCAACGGACAGAATACCGAAAATCCCGGATATAAGCCTGCGCCAGAAATGCAGGTAATTTTACCTGCGGCATTCCAAATGGAACGTGATGGAGATGCACAGTTGATCGAGATTGTGCCAGGCGAGCGTTTTGCAATGGTTGCGGTTGCTGATCTGGAAGAAGCGGCGCCACCACCGTTAAAAGACGTGCAACAAATCGTAGCCCAAAACTGGGCCATAGAGCAAGGGTCAGCCAAAGCCAAATTGGTTGCAGAACAAGTGCGTAAAGCGGTGGATGTCGGCAAATCACTTACTGAAACCGTTGCTGCATTGAATATTAAAATGCCGCCGATTGAAAATATTACAGGAACGCGGGGCGAATTACGCCAACAAGGCCAACAATTGCCTCCGCCACTGGTTCTGATGTTTTCAATGAAGCAAGGAACCGCCAAAACACTTGTTGCGCCGAAAAATGCAGGTTGGTTTATCGTAAGTCTTTCAGAAATTCAAAAAGGTGATGCTCGTCAAAATGCCGCAATGGTTTCCGCAACAGCCAGTGAGATGTCTGTATTGATACAACAGGAACATGCGGCACAGATGGTCGCAGCAGCATTAAAAGAAGTGGGTGTTACTAAGAACGAGGACGCACTCGCCAGTCTGCGCAAGCAATTAACCAGCGCCAATGACGGAAAATAAATCTCGCGCAAATGGCGATGCTGCTGCGCTGGAAAAAATAAAGTCAGGCGCGCCTACTTTGCTATGGCGGCGGCGAATTGCCGACACCGAAACGCCTGTGTCCGCTGCGCTAAAGACGATGGAGCCACGGCGCGGCGATTTTATTTTGGAATCCGTAGAAGGCGGCGAAACGAGAGGACGATATAGTCTTGTCGGCCTTGCCCCAGACCTAGTATTTCGTGCAAACGAACGTGACGCCGAAATCAACCGGGATTGGGCCGCCGATCCCAGCAAATTTGTGCCCAGCGACGTATCGGCGCTCGATGCATTGCGGGCTCTGGCGGATCAATGCCGTATCGATGTACCCGATATTTTGCCGCCTGCATTGGCGTGTCTTGTGGGCTATTTCGGTTATGAAACAGTGGGTTTGGTAGAAATATTGCCACGTGCAAAACCTTCCCAACTTGCACTGCCTGATATGTTTTTTGTACGTCCCACTGTAATATTGGTTTTCGATAGCTTAAAAGATGAAATGTTTCTGGTTGCACCGATTTGGCCGGATAACGCGCAAAATGCGCAGTTACAGATTGATCGCGCAAATGAACGGCTGGATTTGACCGAACGCCAATTGGCAGGTGCTTGCCCTGCGCCAGAAACCACCGAAAAAGTGCATTCGATATCGCTTTCGGACATGACTCTATCGCCGGTTTTGAAACAGGGCCGCTACGCCGAAATGGTGCGCGCAGCAAAAGCATATATCGAGGCAGGCGACATTTTTCAGGTTGTTTTGGCGCAGCGGTTTACAGCGCCATTTGCCTTGCCGCCCATCGATCTATATCGGTCGCTGCGACGCATTAACCCCTCACCATTTCTGTATTTCCTTGATTTGCCAGATTTTGCTTTGATCGGATCATCACCCGAAATACTTGTGCGAGCACGCGGCGGCGAAGTTACAATTCGCCCAATCGCCGGCACCCGGCCACGCGGAGCCAATGCGCAGGAGGATGCCGTTAATCGTGCGTCTTTGCTATCCGATCCAAAGGAGCGCGCAGAACATTTGATGTTGCTCGACCTAGGCCGCAACGATGTAGGGCGCGTTGCCAGTGCGGATAGTATCAAAGTAACGGACAGTTATATGGTCGAATTTTATAGCCATGTGATGCACATTGTATCGAACGTGATTGGCAAGCTTTCCCACGGAAAAGATGCGATTGACGCATTATTTGCGGGATTTCCTGCTGGTACAGTATCAGGAGCGCCCAAGGTGCGTGCATGCGAAATTATCGCTGAACTCGAAAACGAAACACGCGGTGCATATGCTGGCGGGGTCGGTTATTTTTCCCCAAATGGCGACATGGATAGCTGCATAGTTTTGCGCACTGCGGTCATCAAGGATGGCATAATGCATGTTCAAGCCGGTGCTGGAATTGTTTCTGACAGTGTACCTGAATACGAGCAAGCCGAATGTGAAGCAAAAGCTGGCGCTTTGATAGCCGCTGCGCGCGAGGCTGTACGCGTGGCAAATGAGCCAAGGTTTGGACAATGAGGTTACGATTTGCCTCAATCCTGTTAGCAGTGCTAATTTCTGCTTGCGGAGAAGACACCGTAAGTGCGCCTGTTGCACAGGGCAAAATAGGTGATGGTAAATCTATGGCAGGCACATGCCGGGCCGCCCTGTTTGAAGGTAGCGAATTCACGCGTTGTACAGCTGTGCCCGGCAAGCAAATATTGAAAACCGTATTAAACGGCGCAAATGCCGAGCCGTTGCGTAGTTTAAGTGGTTTGGAAAAATCGCTTTCAAAATCCAGCGCAGCCGTGGCGTTTGCGGTGAATGGCGGGATGTATGACGATGCCGGCCGTCCTATCGGATATTATGTAGAAAACGGAAAACGATTAAAAACGCTCAACCAGAAAGAAGGCGGCGGCAATTTTCACATGCTGCCTAACGGCGTATTTTTTGGCAGTGGAAGTAAATGGGAAATCCGCACTGCCAGCGACTTTTCGGATAATATTATAAAGCGTCCGGATTTTGCCACGCAATCGGGGCCAATGCTGGTTATCGGCGGCAAATTTCATCCAAAAATTTCGGCCAATGGCGAGTCAATTAATATACGCAATGCCGTCGGAATTGACGCCAAAGGGCGCGCGCATTTTGTCATTAGCGAAGTTCCGGTATCATTTGGCAGGTTGGCGCGATTTATGCGGGATGGTCTTGGCTGCGACAATGCGCTGTATCTCGACGGGAATGTTTCGTCATTATGGTATCCGGCAGGCGCGCGTCAGGATAGCGGATACCCGCTGGGACCATTACTTATCGCAACACATGCTATCAAGGACCCGCAATGATTTTGGTGATCGACAATTATGACAGCTTCACGTGGAATCTGGTTCATTATTTAATGGACCTTGGTGCACAGGTTAATGTCGTACGTAATGATGCCATGACGGTACAAGATGCGATGGCATCGGATGCGAAGGCGTTTCTTATATCACCCGGTCCGAAAACTCCCGATGACGCCGGTATCAGTCTATCATTGGTTGCTGCATGCGCAGAGGCAAAACGGCCGTTATTGGGCGTTTGCCTGGGGCATCAATCCATTGGCCAGTATTTTGGCGGAAATGTTAATCGCGGTGGTTTAATGCATGGCAAAACATCGCCAGTAACGCACGATGGCAGCGGCGTTTTTAAGGGCCTGCCTTCGCCTTTTACCGCAACACGCTATCACTCTTTAATTGTGGAAAATATCCCGGACGATTTAATCGTTAATGCCACCAGTGACGATGGGCATGTCATGGGTTTTCGGCATGAATCCTTGCCCATTCATGGTGTGCAATTCCATCCTGAAAGCATAGCAACAGAATATGGGCACGACATGTTGGCCAATTTTATGCGGATTGCCGCTATGACGGTTAAGCCGCGATGAGGACACCCGATACGCAGCGTATATTTGAAGATATGCTTGACGGCAAATTGGAGGATGAGGCTGTCATGGCTTTTCTGACGCAGCTTGCAGATCAGGGTGAAACGGCGTACGATATTGTTGCAGCGGTTCGTGCAATGCGCGCGCGGATGATACCGGCAATTGCGCCTGCATCTGCGATAGATGTTTGCGGCACAGGCGGCGACGGTCAACATAGCCTGAACATTTCCACAACGGTCGCGCTGGTCGTGGCATCGCTCAACATTCCTGTCGCAAAACATGGAAACCGTGCGGCGTCCAGCAAAGCAGGAACCGCCGATACGTTCGAAGCCTTGGGGCTTGACCTGCAAAAGGCAGCCTTGGGCGCAGAAAGGACATTGGCCGACATTGGGATCGGGTTTTTCTTTGCGCAAAAACATCATCCCGCGTTGGCAGCAATAGCGCATGTACGCAAAGCCATCAGCCGGCGCACGATATTCAATTTGCTTGGGCCATTATGCCATCCCGCAAGCATAAAAACGCAGCTAATCGGTGTTGCTTCACCTGATCTGTTGGAAATTTATGCTGATGCGGCTTGCCAGCTTGGATATGACCGCGTGATGGTGGTTTGCGGTGATGAAGGATTGGACGAGCTGTCAATTGCCGGGCCTAGCCGTGCCGCGATGATCGATAATGGCCGTGTTACTTATTCAAATATAACGCCTGAGGATGCAGGGCTCTCACGCCGTCCGTTGTCCGAGATAAAGGGCGGCGATGCGGCGTATAATGCTGCTGCGTTACTTCGGCTGTTGGACGGGGAAACAGGTGCATACCGCGATGCCGTATTGCTAAATAGCGCTGCTGCATTGATAGTTGCTGGGGAAACTGACAACTGGCGCGATGGCGCCGAAGAAGCCGCAGAAGCCATAGATAAGGGCCTATCCAAGGCTCTTTTGAATTGCTGGATGGCCAATCAATGAATAAATTACAGGAAATTTGCGCGTATAAACTGATCGAAGTCGCCGCGCGCAAGCACGTAACCTCGATGCGTGACTTATCAGAGATTATCGCTGCGCAATCTGAACCGCGCGGGTTTAAGGCTGCGATTGATAGCAAAGCAAAATCTGGTTTCGCGTTGATTGCGGAGATTAAAAAAGCAAGTCCATCAAAAGGCCTAATACGTGCCGATTTTGACCCTCCTGCAATCGCAAGAGAATATGAAGCGGGCGGGGCAGCATGTTTGTCTGTACTGACGGATGCCAATTATTTTCAAGGCCATGAGGATTATCTGGTTGCTGCGCGCGCCGCTTGTGCCCTGCCCTGTTTGCGAAAAGATTTTATGGTCGACCCGTGGCAAGTGGCCGAAGCAAGGGCGTTGGGGGCCGACGCGATATTGATAATCATGGCGGCGGTAGATGATGTACTTGCAAATGAACTTGAGAGCGCGGCCACCGAATTTGGCATGGACGTGTTGACCGAAACGCACGATGCAAAAGAATTTGAACGCGCCCTCAGGCTCAAATCAAGGTTGATTGGTGTAAACAACCGCAACTTGAAAGATTTTACCGTCGATTTCGCGCGTACGTTTGAATTGGTATCAAGTGCGCCCGCGGATTGCACTTTCGTTGCGGAAAGCGGATTGACCTGCCATGCCGACCTGCTGGACATGGCGCAGCATGGGGTTAAGTGCTTTCTTGTGGGTGAAGCATTGATGCGGCAAAAAGATGTGGCAGCGGCCACCAAAATGTTATTAACCGGACAATGACAAAACTAACGCATCTTGATGATACTGGCGCGGTGCAAATGGTTGATATCACCGCAAAAAATGCCACAGTGCGCGAAGCCATTGCGACAGGCCAAATCACAATGACAAGCGAGGCATTGGCTGCAATTAAGTCAGGATTGGTCAAAAAGGGCGATGTTTTGGCTGTGGCTCGCGTAGCCGGAATTATGGCGGCAAAGAAAACCAGCGACCTAATTCCACTTTGCCACCCGCTGGCACTATCGAAAGTCAGTATAGACTTTGAATTTGAAACCAATGGAATCCGGGTAAATGCGCTTGCCCGGTTATCTGGGCAAACCGGTGTCGAGATGGAAGCAATGACAGCTGCTACGGTCGCGTTGTTAACGATTTACGACATGGCAAAGGCGCTGGATAAATCTATGATTATTTCCGGTGTGCAATTGCTTTCAAAAACGGGCGGCAAGTCAGGAAATTGGAAGGCCAGTATATGATAACGCTTGAGGAAGCGCGATCACGGCTTCTTGCTCTTGCCCAGCCCCTTGCGTCCCAAACACTTGAAATCGATCAATGCTATGCCCGCTATCTTGCGAATGATTTGTACGCAAAACGAACACAACCTGCCGCCGATCTGTCCGCAATGGATGGATATGCGGTGCGCTTTGCTGATCTGTCAGAACCGTTATCAGTGGTTGGAGAAAGCGCAGCAGGCAAACCGTTTAATGGCATAGTGGGCACGCGCCAAGCTGTGCGCATATTCACAGGCGCACATGTTCCGCAAGGTGCGGATTGCGTTGTTATGCAAGAAGATTTTGTGGCTTGCGGCAAGATGGCTTCGCTTTGCGGCGATGGTCCGTCGCGGCAAGGCGCGCATATCCGCAGAGCTGGCTCTGATTTTTTGGCTGGGCAAAAATTGCTTACAGCCGGACAATTTTTGAACGCAGGAGCAATTTCGGCAGCAATCATGGGCGGATATGGCGCGTTGGATGTTGGCAGGAAACCCAAAATAGCTATTATTGGATCAGGTGATGAATTGGTTCCACCAGGATACGAAACCGATGCGTCCCAAATACCGTCTTCGAATAATGACATGCTATGTGCAATGCTGCGTCATTTACCGTGCGATATATTTGATTTTGGCACGGTTAACGATAATGTGGACACCATTAAATCCACGCTTAAACAATGTGCCGATGCAGATATCATCGTCACATCCGGCGGCGCATCGGTTGGTGACCATGATTTAATACAAACCGCCTTAAAAGAAATGGGCGCGCAAATTGATTTCTGGCGTGTGGCGGTAAAACCCGGAAAGCCTGTGTTGGCGGGACATTTAGGTTCATCAATTGTGATTGGCCTGCCCGGCAATCCCGGATCGGCCTTTGTTACGGCCTATTTGTTTTTAATGCCAATGGTTCGGCACTTATCGGGTTGTACGCAACCATGGCCCATTATTTACCAAACATTTATGCAAACAGGTCTGCCCGCCGCAGGTCAGCGGACCGAGTTTCTACGGGCAGTTTTGAATGAAAATGGCATCACACCCTTGCTGCAACAGGATAGCGGACTTACCAGTTCGCTTGCGGCTGCAAACGCGCTAATTATCAGGCCGGCAGGCGCTGAACCCGTTTATCCGGGCGATTTGATTGCGTATCATTTACTGTAAATCTTGTGCACTTGACATGACCCTATTTGTTCTCTAATCGTTCTTAGTATGTTTAATGGTGCAGGAACAATTTCATGTTAACATCCAAACAAAGTGAACTGTTGCGTTTCATACATGAGCGGCTTGAAAATAGCGGCGTATCGCCCTCGTTTGAAGAAATGAAGGACGCGCTTGCTTTGAAAAGTAAATCGGGTGTGCACCGTTTGATTGGCGCCTTGGAAGAACGCGGCTTTATCCGTCGTCTGCCAAATCGTGCGCGCGCTTTAGAAATTTTGCAATTGCCCGAAGGTGGAGGGGCGCGTGCGGTTAACAAAGCCGATAATATAGTGCCTATAACTTCGGCCTCGCAAAAAGCGCCGCAAACGCAAATTCCTCTGGCGGCCAATGATGTCATTGAAATACCAATGCATGGACGGATCGCGGCTGGTGTCCCGATCGAAGCTATGGAGGGGCAAAGCACGCTGTCTGTTCCCATGGCATTGCTCGGTGCTGGTGAACATTACGCGCTTGAGGTTTCTGGAGATTCCATGATGGAGGCCGGAATTTTGGATGGTGATTACGCTTTGATTAAACGGACTGATACCGCGCGCGATGGTGAAATTGTGGTTGCTCTTGTGCGCGATGAAGAAGCAACGCTGAAATATCTACGCCGCGAAGGCGCGCAGGTGCGCCTTGACCCAGCAAATGCAAGCTACGCGCCGCAATATTATGCGCCTGGTGAAGTGCGTATACAGGGTAAATTAGCAGGGTTGCTGCGCCGGTATCATTGATGTCAGATGTGGGTATTTATTAAGGCCTGCCCTTAGATTTTTTCATCTGACGAACAATAATGGGTAAAAGGATAATGTGTGAAAGTGTGTGAGCTTTGTGAACTTCGGTGCTGGTTGCCGTTGGTAAGCATAGGCTGTGTTAGCATTATTCTTCTCAGCAGTCCTAACCCTGTTGATCTAAAAACAAGCTATCTTTTGGCTGCAACTCATAATCATCCGCTCGATTTAGGTCGTCAGCCTCAGGTCTAGATATAGCCCATCTAGAGCGTGATGACATTTGCTTGTATCGTAATTGCGAGAAGCGAAGCGACGAAGCAATCCAGAATTGCGCAGGACAACTCTGGATTGCTTCGCTTCGCTCGCAATGACGATGCGGTTCGAACTAAAGTCATCATGCTCTAAAAAAATACCAGTTAGTACAGATGGTTATCTAGTTCATTATACTTCAGGCATAATCACTGATGTTTTAATCGCACTTGGCGCAACCTGATTACTGTTAGGTTTTACTTGCTTTTTTGCGACTATTTGTACCCATGGTGCGTGTGGCGATTGGGCTGCTACACTCTCAACACGGCTTTCATCCAAATAGAATGCCAGCCCTCCGGTTTGTTCAAGTAGATTGCGATCAGCTTTTATCCATCGTGGTTTACACGTATATGGTAGCCATCGTTCGCTCACCACAATATCCACATGTCTGCACGCCGCTGCCAGCTCCATTGCTGGTATCGCATAACGTGTTCGAATGGCCAATATCGTCCAATCCCTTGCGCTTCCGGCAATGGATATCACGCAGGTATCGGGTGAACAATTGGCATCTGGCCAATCTTCAATCTCGATTGGCTCCGCATTAATACCGGCATTTTCTTTCAAAGTATCCCGGACATAATCTCCGGCTTTAGACCTTAAAATTGTAAACTGGCCGCTATCGTTAGTCACAGCCAAATGTTTGCCATCTCCCGTCACCAAAATATCGGGATATGGTGCAGTCAAAATCCCTATGCCGCCAATTATGCCGAGCGGGATACCCCACCAGCGGACTCTGGATTTCAATACCCCGCACCAAAATATGCCTGTTATAATGCAACCGAATGCCCAATTTGGCATGGCTGGAAACATCGCCACAGCGCCCGGAAGTGCACTAGTGTAATGCGCAATCGACAATATTGCCGAAATTCCTAGCCCTGCAACCCACCAAAATGGATCGCCCAATCCAATCAAATCAAATAGTAATCCCAGCGCTTCAAATGGCATGATGATGAATGTTGTAAGCGGAATTGCTATTATGTTTGCAAGCGCGCCATAAAGGCCAGTCTTGTGAAAATGGAACAACGCAATCGGAGCCAGTATCAGTTCAATCGCAAGACCGGTTATGAGCAAGCTAAAAAACCCACCTATTATCCGTTTTAAAAGTCCCACCTCTGCTCGGCGCGCTGCCAAATTGCGCATCCATTTGCTATCATGCAAAACAATGATTGTCGCCACCGCAGCAAAACTTAGCTGGAAACTCGGACCAGCTAACGACTCTGGCCAGAACAGCAAAATAACAGTCGCGCCAAATGCAATCAGCCTTAAACTTATGGCATCGCGGCCAAGCGCCAATGCCGCCAATATCATCAATGCCGCAATACATGACCGAACCGTTGGCACCTGCGCGCCTGTTAGCAATGTATAAGCTATGGCACCAATTGCCGCGATGGCGGCGGCATAAATCGGGACGGGTTGCCGCAACGCGAAAAAGGGGAATAAAGATAATGTCCTGCTAACCAACAGGAATATCGCGCCAACGACCGCAGTAACATGTAGTCCGCTAATTGACAATAAATGCGCCAGTCCGCTGTTACGCATGGCTTCGGCATCTTGCTCAGATATTTGCCCCTGGTCTCCGGTCACTAGGGCCAATGCAATGGCTCCGTCATCGCCTGGCAATGCGTTAGTAACCCTTTCGGCAATCCATGTGCGCGCTGTTGCCATCCGGTCTATTGATTCAGATTTCCGGTAAAGTTGTACTGTGCCAAGTGCTGTTCCTGTGGCTCCGATTTCCGCGAACCATGCTCTGCGCGCAAAATCATATGCCCCGGGCAAGCTAGGACCCGCTGGAGGAACCAATCGCGCCCGCAATTCAATAATCGCACCAGAGAGAAACTCGGGCCGATATTGATTGGGCGTCAAATTAACGCGGACCTTGGGCGGCAGGCCATCGTGACTGCCCGTTTCTAGTTCGAGGCGAACTTTTTGACGTGCTGTTAATTGTTCAACTTTAATTATGCGCCCGTAAAACGTCGCTATCTTTATCTCTTGTATTGGCGGGGATGCAACAAACGCTGACTTGGCAGTGATACCCAGATAACCGATTGAAATAGCAATAGCTGCATACCTGAGCATTGCGCTCCAACGCATTCCATTTCGCAGGCATCCGATAAAAAACATACTGGCCAAAAAAAGTAATAACTGCAAAGAAACAATACTGCCGAATAGCTCCCACACTGAAATTCCTAAGGCTAAACCAGCGGGTATCAAAACAGGCAGTTGATCTTGTTCTTCCGATAACCAATTTTCAATTCTGCTTTCGAAATTATACAAATGGGTAAGCCAACCCAAAGGTCCCAATTCACTGTTATATTGCTGTGAAAGCTGATTAATCACTATTCACACATGTCCGCTGCCCTGTCGCTGGATGATGCTTTTATATGCCCGTGCATTGCATTTAGGTTCATCTATATAATGCTTTGCCTTGACGCACAGGTCAATTACTCGCATGGCAAATAAAACAAAAGCACATGATATTTCCTCAGGATTGATTATTTTAAGGCGGGTTGGCGCAATCATCGTATTGCGGCGGCTTTAGCGTTTTTACTAATGATGAAGGCTTTGTATAAGGTCGGACATAATAATCGTGTGCGACATTCTCTATTATTGAATTTGACGCCGGTCCCGCTATGGCGAGGCAGCATAAGCAGCATACAACAGGAGTGAAGGTTATGAGTGACGGCATTGCAACGCTAAAAATTGGCGAAGATACGCATGAATTTCCCGTCATTAAGGGTACCGAGGGACCTGACGTAATCGACATTCGCAAACTTTATGCGCAAACAGATTGCTTTACATTCGACCCTGGCTTCACATCCACCGCAAGCTGTGAGTCAAAACTGACATTTATCGATGGCGACGAGGGTATTTTGCTTCACCGCGGTTATTCGATCGAGCAATTGTCAGAGCAATCAAGCTTTATGGAAGTATCCTACCTTCTGTTGAATGGCGAGTTACCGACAAAATCCGAATTGGACGATTTTAGTTATACAATATCGCGGCACACTATGCTGCATGAACAATTAGCAACATTTTACCGTGGTTTTCGGCGTGATGCCCATCCTATGGCTATAATGTGCGGTGTCGTAGGGGCGTTGAGCGCTTTTTACCATGATTCAACCGATATTAGCGATCCTGTTCACCGTAAGATTTCCAGCCACCGCCTGATTGCAAAAATGCCCACTATCGCTGCCATGGCCTATAAATATTCATGCGGGCAGCCATTTTTATACCCGGACAATAAATTGTCATATACCGGCAATTTCTTGCGCATGACGTTCGGCGTTCCTGCCGAAGAATATGTCGTAAATCCTGTCATTGAAAAAGCATTAGATCGCATTTTTATCCTGCATGCCGATCATGAACAAAATGCATCCACTTCTACTGTCAGACTTGCCGGTTCATCAGGTGCAAATCCATTTGCGTGTATCGCAGCAGGCATAGCATGTTTGTGGGGTCCAGCACATGGCGGCGCAAATGAAGCTGCGCTCAATATGTTACGTGAGATAGGGACACCGGATCGTATTCCGCATTATATCGAGCGTGCGAAGGATAAAAATGATCCATTCCGCTTGATGGGCTTTGGTCACAGAGTTTACAAAAACTATGATCCGCGCGCGACCGTTATGCAGAAAACGGTGCGGGAGGTGTTGGCAGAATTGAAGGTGAAAGACCCTATATTTGACGTTGCATTGCAACTAGAGGAAATGGCGCTCAATGATCCCTATTTTGTCGAGAAAAAGCTATTCCCGAATGTTGATTTTTATTCGGGTATAATCCTGTCTGCTATCGGTTTTCCAACCGAAATGTTCACCGTTCTGTTTGCCTTATCGCGGACAGTAGGTTGGGTGGCGCAATGGAATGAGATGATATCCGATCCTGGCCAAAAAATTGGTCGTCCGCGCCAGTTATATAATGGGCCAAATTTTCGCGATTATCAGGAAATCGAAAAACGGTAAATTGGTTTATCGTGGCAGGGTAAGCGTAAATTTCGCTCCACCCTGCTCCGTTTGATCCGCGACAAGATTGCCTGCCATGGTGCGTGCTAAGCGGCGCGAAATATAGAGGCCAAGCCCACTTCCGCCGTCGCCTGAACGGCCCAGACGTTCGAATTTATTGAATATTTTTTCCCGGTCATCCGGTTCAATCCCATTGCCTTCATCACTAACGCAAATTTGCGAATTTGCCTCGTTTTGCGAAATTGAAATGGTAACCTGTGTGCCGTAAGGCGCATAGCGGATTGCATTGCTCACCAAATTTATCATTATTTGTAAAACACGGCGAAATTCGGCTGTTGCCGGCACTTGCTGTGTTTCCAATGGTGCGAGAATATTGATGCTATGATCGGCGGCTTTTAGCGCAAGCAGACCCGCAACGCGGCGCGCAATATCACCAAGCTCGATTATATCTTTTGCTGTTGAGAACCCAGGCCGTTCGATGGCCTCTAAATCGCCAAGATCATCAACCAAAGCTACCAAATGCCGCGCAGCATCTGCTATGTCTTTGGCATATGTGGCATAGCTGTCGCGTATCGGACCCTGCAATTTGCTGCCTATTGTTTCAGCATTTGCGATAATTCGCCCTAGCGGTTGGCGCAGTGCAGTCTCCAATTGATTACCAAATAGGACAATCGGATTTTCCAATTTTGTGTCCGTTGCCTGCAGCGAGTTTGCACTGGGCTGTAACTGAAATTCAAACCCGATAAACTTATTTTGCCGGTCATATTTCGGTACTGCCGCAGCAGAATAAATTTGGCCGCTTCCTATCTCAACATTACCAGTTTGAATTGGCAGATGCTGATGAATAGCCTCAAGCAAAGATTTGTTGCCGTCTGATAGGCCGCTGAAGATGTTGCCTGCTGAATTTCCTATGCGAAAACTGTCATTGCCGCCATCGCCGGAAACAGCAATCAGCAACAACTGCTGATTAAATACCAAACTGATTATACCATCGATTTGATCTAGCTGTTTATCTCTACTGGCTATTTCGTCAGGTTTTCTCTCCGGTTGCCAACCTAATATTTTCAAACGAACGATATTTTCAATGAGTTCTGTTTCAACCCATAGCAGGATATCTTCATCATCATCAGCCACAGTTACCGCCCGGGCAAAACGCATTTGCAGTTTATGACTAGCCGAGGCTAGAGCTTTTAAGGCAGGAACCGCCAGGAAACCGCCATCTTCGCCGCCAGCAAGCAGGTGCAGCCGTAAAACAGGCCCATCAGCGCGGATCAACCTTCCTTCGGCTGAAATATCCGCTATGATAGGCTGAACAAGAGCGTTATTACCAATCATAAGCCGCCATTATCCATTTCGATTGACGAAAGCTGGCGTACGCGTTCCACGCTCCACAAATTCAATATATCTTTTGCATCGGAAATGGCCAACACATCGAAATGACGCTCAACATAACTGATTTCTAAGGGTGTTAGGTCAAAACCCCTAAACAGACATATTGTTTCCATCGCAGACTCGCGGCTGACACCGGATGCACGCAGCATCAGGGCCAGCGGCGCGCTTGAATGATTGTCAGCCAGCCTAAGCACGTGATCGTGGTCGAGCCCAGTTGAAGCAGCTAGCGCTGCAACAAAAATAGCGATGCCCGTTTCAGCCGGTTGGAAAAGGTCGCCATCATTGCTTTTCTGTAAAAAATAGACAATTTTTCGTGCAGCAGAACGCAAGCTTGTTGCTTCATCATGATTTGCCAAGAACGCTTTTGTTCTGGCTACATGTGCGGCGTTTTTCTCGCCGTTAATAACTTGTAGCACTGCTACGATCCGCCAGGTGATTTGGTGAAGTAATTCAGAATTTAGCTGTTGATAGGCCAGCTCTGGTGAACGGCGTATTTGTGTTTCACTCGTCAACAACGATTGCGCAGCAGAAGACAATAATGGGTTATTGTTTACCAATAATTGTGCTGGCAACTGATCGAATAGGCGGGTATTTCCGCGCTCTGTGATGTGGGCATTCAACCGGACATTGGCAAACATCGCCAAAGCAAACTCAATAAGTGCATGATCTCGCAGAAATCCCGACTGCATCAACATATTCCAGCTTACTGGACAAGAAAGTTGCAGGTCCGCTTCTCTTTCCAAGATTACATTTTCAATACCTAGAACCAAATTTCGCAATGTACCGGATACAGAAGATAACATCTCTTCCGTTGGGCGCATATGCCCCGTCGGAAACGCCATGGCGGACACATCAACGCATTGCGATAGAGCATCGCGCGCGAAGTATGATGCTGCACTAACCAAATCAACGTTGTTATTCGGCGGATTTTCCAATTTTAGTTCCATCTTATAATCAAGCGAAACCATAGGGAAGTTACGTTAATTTGAGTTTAACCGCGCAGGAAAGAACCGTCTGGCCGGCTAATATAAATTAAGGTGCCGAGCTGACATAATCCTATCAACATGAAACCAGAAACGAACACACCCGCCGAGGTGAATAATATAGCAGTCAATGCAACTAACGCAGGTGAACACAAAAGGCTGCGCACGAGTTCGTTTCTAACAATTAAATGGCTCAATATCATCAATCCGCAAAATACAATACCGCCGTATAAATTTTCTTGTCGGTTAGAAGTCGCGTGCCAAAAAGTTGCCAAAAGCGAAGCCATAAGGAATAACAACGGTAAAAATCTGATAAATTTAAATTTTACTGGTTTATGCCGCGCATTCTGAACCAGTTTCTTGCACTGTAATATGAAAATTGTCAGTAAACCTATCACAGCAGAAGTGACAGAATAGGCAGCGATTGCAGATGCCAAAGTCGCAAAAACCCCCAGCCAACATACTATCGTAAGTATAGATCCTGTCGTATTAAATTTCCAAATCATTGGTGCGAAGGCGGCTGCTAATGGCGCAAATATATATTTTTCAACTATGCCGTCTGTGTCTTTCGATTGCGCAACAAGAAGTCGCCGGGAAATAACATCTGCTACTGCGCTATCGGTCACTTTGCAGAGTTGCTTTGCAGTAACTATTTCTTGCTTGATGGGACGGTGAGTAACCGAATCCTGCAGTGCCCGCCGCAATAATGATGAACTAATACTCCAGTCTTCAGGCAGTGCAGCAATCGCTTCGACAGATTGCGAGGATAGCATGGCAACGCCCGTCCAGAAATTGTTCAAATCAATCCGTTCAAAAACAGAATTTTCATCACGCCCATCCACGGTGAGAATAAAAGTTTCCTGTTGCTTCACGATTTCTGCCAACACATCCTGATCGACATAAACGTTTTCAGATAGAACAAATAATAGCTCGTTGGATTGCAACTCTCCACGTAACTCTGCTGGTGAGCGCACAAATTTTACAGTAACACCCATTGTTGCGGCGCGATCAGCAACTGAAACCAACGACCCCGGCAACGCCTCGACTTCTAAAAATACCTTACTAATTCCGTTCCTAGCAAGTTGACCAATCTGAAATTCAACAATATTTTGACCGTTCACTGATATTGATTGTGTAACTAAACTATCAGTTTCAACGCCAGATTTATGCTCATTATACCCCACAGCGCTTAATAGTGCAGCGCCAATCTTATTAGAACTTGGGGGGTAATTTTCTGTAGTCATGCGCCCGATATGGCGCACGAGAATTATTTGCCAAGAAAATTCTCTATCAGTCCCTTTGATAGGGAACTATATAAGTTGATGTAATTCGATTTCCTGAATAGCCAATTCCATCTGCCGAATTACCACTGGATCACCTGGAGCGCCTAAGCTTGCTTCATCTGCCAACAAAATTAAGCGTGTCGCACCAAAACTCGCGGCCAATCCCTTTAAGCGCCAACTGGAATATTGCCAATTTGCATCGCATCTAGATCGCGATAATAAGCTTAATTGCCTTTTTGCACTTTCAACAAATGAAGCCCGCAATTCCGCTGCAAGCGCAGCATCATCCCCTGCCGCGGCCTTTAATGCTGTGTCAAATGCGCCATAATCTACCGACATTCGACATTCATAGGCCATCTAAGGTTAACTTTACGTTTCCTGTCGCTAATAATGTGATAAACTGAGGCTATGACGTCAAGATCAACCATTGTAGGTATAACCCGGCAACACCCAGAGGGTGCTGACCTTTCTTCACAAGTAAGCAATTCCGAAGCGGGAATTGCTCTGACGTTCGGGACGACAGATACTGCCGAAGAAACGGTTCTTATGGAACCACTGGTGGCGGATGATAGCTATTATCAAGACGAGGAATTCCAGCAAGAAAGTAATTGGAAATCACTGTTATTACCTGGACTTTTACTTTCTACACTTGCAATCTGGACAGGGTATTTTGGCTGGATACACCGAACGGAGAATTTTGCTTTATTGAGCGGTGATCGCATATCTGTTTTAATCGGAAATTGGGCAATACCCACTTTATTAATAGCAGTTGCCTGGCTGATAATGCTGCGCAGCAGCCGCGTTGAAGGCAAAAGATTTGCAGATGTAGCATCGTCTTTACGAACAGAAAGCATTGCACTTGAATTAAGAATGCGGACCGTAAACGAAGAAATTGCCACAGCTCGTGAGTTCCTTTCGCAAAATGCACGTGAACTGGAAACTTTAGGGCGGCATTCTGCCTCAAAGCTTATGGAAGCCGCGCAACAGTTAAATGTTGCGTTAGCCGATAGTGACGCAAAAGCCAAAACACTAGAGGAAGTTAGTAGCGCAGCCGCCACCAATTTAGAACAACTTCGCAAGCACTTACCCGTAGTAACAAGCGCCGCGAAAGACGTTACTAATCAGATTGGTAGCGCTGGTAATAGCGCACAATTACAGGTAAAAATACTGATCGCAGGATTGCAGCGCGTTGCAGATGCTGGAACAAATGCTCGGGAGAACATTGAAGGACTTGAAATCCGTGCTGGCGAAGCAGCCATACAATTGGCGCATATAATTTCGCAAAGTGCGCAAGCACTCGAATCCAGCGTTAATGATGCGACTATACGCACTGGCAATATCACAAAAATTATGGTTGAAGCTCAAACAGATATTGCAACCGGACTCGGCAATGCCACTGAAGACCTAAATGTACTTACCGACATAAATTTAGCAAAATTGACACAGCAAGTTGAAATGCTGCGAGAATCGTTGTCGGGATTAAGTGCGCAGTCTGATTTGGAAGATACGCGCGTAACAGCGATGATAAGTCGCATTTCGGCCCATATTGATGATCGTACGCATGTGCTTGCAGGTCTTGACGTTGCTTCGACGGAGCGTACCGTAAAACTAGCATTTGCTGTTGAGGCGCTGGTTGCTTCGACAAATGCCTTGAATGAGAGTCTTTCGATAAGCGGCGTGAATACCGATATTTTATCACAGCATTCAGAAAAGCTGCTTTCTGCGCTGCGTGATGCTAAAAATGATCTCGAAATAGAAGTACCTGATGCATTGTCGCGTGCTGAGCAGAAATTAAAGGGCAGTTTGTCGCAAATCGAAACCGTTACAAGCGGCGCACTGTCATTGGAAAGCGTTAGTGACGAATTGCTAATCAAGCTTTCTACGATCCAAAATTTAATTGCGATACAAAACAACGCTTTCAACAGCCTTATGGGGGCAACCGATACTCAGTTTGCGGCGCATCAGGAACAAACCGATGCGCTTGCCACCGCCCTTGTTCAAACACGCGCTATGATGAATGAATTGGCAGAGGCGGCTGATGAAGGACTTGTAAAAGCTTTGCATGACGTTCGGGACAGCACACAGCAAGCAGCGGAAGCCAGCCGTCTGATCCTTGATGATGAAATGAACAATGTTGCAGCGCGTCTTTCCAATCAAAGCCGTGAAGCCCTGACATCAGCCATTAACAGTCAGCTGCAAACACTGAATGAAGTGGTGCAAAAATCAATCGAAGATAATATCGTGGTATCGCAAAACACGACGCAACAGATAGCCGCTCAATTATCCGAAATTGATGCGATGACTAGCAGTTTGGAAGCTCGCATTTCAGCTGCACGAGACGGATTTTCAAGTTTGGACGACGATAGTTTCGCACGGCAAATGGTGCTGCTAACTGAATCGTTGAATTCCACCGCAATCGATGTTGCAAAAATATTGTCGAATGAAGTGACAGATACATCTTGGGCCGCTTATTTAAAGGGTGACCGCGGTGTATTTACACGTAGAGCCGTCAGACTGCTTGATGCCGGCGAGGCAAAAGCAATTGTTTTACATTATGGCGATGATGCAGAGTTTCGTGCGCACGTGAACCGTTATATCCATGATTTCGAAGCTATGATGCGTGTGTTGCTGAGCACAAGGGACGGCAACGCGATTGGAGTAACTTTGTTATCATCGGATGTTGGCAAACTATATGTCGCATTGGCGCAAGCAATCGAGAGATTACGCAATTAGGATAGTTGTTAATTGGACGGATTATATACCCAGTCGAAACTTGTACGATCCATCCATCCATAAACATAATTGGCATAATATAGCCCAAATAAAGCCGCCGAAACCAATGTTGTTAAGGTTAATATACGCACGGGATTAAAATTACCCGGTGCGCCGCGGTCATGTCCCGGCAATGCCTCTAATCCAAGCTCATGGTTATTTTTTACACCAAAAGGTAGAATGACGAATGCTGTCATCACCCAAAACAAGGCGTAGATTGCTATAATTGAGGCTATGTTCACGCTGTTTCCAATATCATAACATCAACAATTGGCTTTTTACCTGTCCACGCCGTCGCGACACGGCGAACAGCCAAACGCACAGTTTCCCGCAAACGATCAAAGTCGCCCTTATTTTCTCGCACGGCTTTACTCGCAGCTTCTGTGGCTTCATCTAAAAATTCGTCTAGCTCCTCTTCAATCGGAACACCGTGCAGCCGAATCTGCGGCTCGCCCAATAAAGAGTCATTTCCGTCGAGCGCTATCGCAACGTTGATTATTCCGTACCAGGATAACCGGCGTCGTTCGTTTATCGTTTGGCCATCAGCGGCAATGATGGTGTCACCGTCCAAGATCAATCTTCCTGTTCGCTCCTTGCCGATAATTTCTGGCCCACGCGGCGCCAATCGGACAACATCGCCGTTTGATTGCACGATGGTTTTACTTACACCGTGCGCAGAGGCAAAACGCGCCTGTTCCGCCATATGCCGGCGTTCTCCATGCACTGGAACCAAAATTTCGGGACGCACCCAATCATATAGTGCTGCCAGTTCTGGTTGCCCTGGATGACCGGAAACGTGCACATGCGCTTGTTTTTCAGTTACCGTTAGAATATTTCGTCGCGCAAGTTTGTTCATAATGACACCAATGGCGATTTCATTACCCGGGATCTGCTTGGAGGAAAATATAACTGTATCGCCTGCTTCCAGTTTCACGGGATGATTGCCTTCTGCGATCCGTCCCAAAGCGGCGCGTTCTTCGCCTTGTCCGCCTGTTGCGACGACCATCACTTCGTGCCTTTTCAGAGCATCGACATCATTCATGTCAACGGTCTTTGGCATATCCTTCAAATATCCGTTTGCTTGCGCCGCATCGATAATCCGGTGCAAAGAACGTCCTGCGAAACACAAACGGCGGCCACTCTCTTTTGCGACCTCGCCCAATGTTTGTAGACGGGCGCCATTGGAAGCAAATGTCGTTATCAGCACCCTTCCCTTTGCCGCCCTAACGGATTTCAACAAATCCGCTTTAACGCTGCCTTCGCTGCCACTTCCGCTTTGGTTAAATACATTTGTGGAATCGCACACCATCGCCAGCACGCCCTCATCACCGATTTTGCGCAACTCCGCTTCGGTAGATGGCTTTCCTATGACAGGTGCATCGTCAAGTTTCCAATCACCGGTATGAAAAATACGGCCATAGGGCGTGTCGATTACTGCTGCGCTCATTTCGATGATAGAGTGAGCCAAAGGAAACAGACGGAAATCAAAAGGCGCAAGTGAAAAGCTGCCTCCCATTGGAATAACATTCAACTCCACTTCATCAAGCAAACCCTCTTCTTCAAGTTTGCTGCGAATTAATGTCGCTGTAAATGGGGTCGCATATAATGGAACGCCCAATTCTGCCGCCAAATACGGCACAGCGCCAATATGATCTTCGTGACCATGCGTAAGGACAATGCCTACCAAGTCCTTCTTACGTTTTTCGATAAATTCCAGATCGGGCAAAATTAAATCGATGCCCGGATATTCCGCGTTGGCAAATGTCAGGCCCAAATCGACCATTACCCATTTGCCATCGCATCCATATAAATTCACATTCATACCGATTTCATCTGACCCCCCAAGCGAGAGGAACAGCAATTCTTTACCGGGGGTAGTCATAGGAGGTGCGACCTTATTCTTTTCTATTATTATACAATATCGCAAGTCCTCGCAAAGTTAGATCGGGTTCAATCCGATCAAATAAATGCGAGTGTTGCTGGAAAAGGGTGGCAAGGCCTCCCGTGGCGATTACCTTTACGGGCATCGCTATTTCCGATTTCATTCGCTCTATAAGCCCTTCTATCATCGCAACATAGCCCCAATATATACCAATTAGCATTTGATGGTCAGTGTTGCGGCCAATGACGCTCTTAGATTCTGGCGCTTCAATAGCAATACGAGGTAATTTGGCTGTCGCTGTGACCAACGCGTCAAGCGATAGGTTTATCCCCGGTGCAATGATTCCACCCCGGTAAGCACCATTACTGCCGATATGGTCAAAGGTTGTAGCCGTGCCAAAACTGATGACAATTTTTTCACCGGCCTCAAGGGACTGTGCTGAAATTGCATTGACAGCACGGTCAGCCCCAACAGATCCTGGTTCTTCAACATCCAATTCAACCCCCCATTCAACAGGAGTTTTTCCGGCAATCAATGCTTCGACTCCAAAATACTTTGTTGCTAGATGCTGTAAACTATGTAGAGCGCGCGGTACTACGGTAGAGCAAATAACAGCTGTAACATCATTGCGAGAATAACCCTCAATCTCTAGCAATTGCAGCAACCAAACAGCATATTCATCTGCAGTTTTGCGTGCATCTGTCGCTATTCGCCAGCGGGCTTTTATATCTATGCCTTTAATCAAAGCGAATTTAATGTTGGTGTTACCAGCCTCAATTGCGAGCAGCATTGTTATCCCCGTTACACAAGAAATACATCAGCCGCATGAATGACATGAATTGCGTCATTCGCCAAGCGCAGCCGCAACGCGCCATCCTGAGATAGTCCATCATATGCACCGTTGAAATTTTCACCATTGGGTAGCTGTCCACTTACCATAGTACCAATTGGGTGCGCTCTGATTTGCCAATCTAAAAAGATTGATGAAGCGCCAAAAGTGCGCCAATGCAATATCGTATCAGCAAAATCGGCGGCGAGTATCTCCAGAAATTCCTGTGGTGGAGGAACCGTTAAGCCTAGCGCAGCAATGCAGCTAACAGGCCTCTCCAGTCCTTTCGGATGAGATGCCAAATTGACGCCGAACCCGACAACAACAGCATCTCCAGCGCGCTCAAGCAATATTCCGCAAAGTTTAGCGCCGTCCAACGTCAATATATCATTGGGCCATTTTATCTGCGCAATGGCGAATGGCGATAATTTAGATACTGTCTTATGTAAGGCAATTGCGGCCACAAATGCTATGCTCTGTGCCGCAGGGTCAGATGGAAGCAAACGAACGATGGTGCTTGCAAACAAATTACCAGCAGGACTAGCCCAATTACGCCCCATGCGCCCTTTGCCATGATCCTGCGTATCAGCCCGCAACCAAAGCCCCTCAGGAGCGCCCGTTGCAGCCCGCTGTAACAAATCAACATTAGTAGAACCTGTAACTGCAATCTGGTCAAAAATCAGTGTCAGAATAATGCCTCGGCAGCTTGTGCTGTAACAATAGTCAACAACCCGATCGAAAAATACCCTACCGGGCTAGCCGCCACTGCTAACGCCCCGCCAGTAATAGCCAAGGCAGGATCATTATCATCTACAATCAACATTTTTGGTTCATCAAAATACATTAGTTTAATAAGCTTCAGATAATAAAATGCACCGATAACAGAACCTATAACGCCTATTATCGCAAGCGGGAAAAGACCCGCGGCAACCGCAGCATTGAATACCATTAACTTGCCATAGAAACCGAATAATGGCGGAATTCCGGCAAGTGAAAACATCATGATTGCCAATGCTACCGCCAATGCGGGCCGGGATTTTGATAATCCCGCTACATCGGAAAGCTCTTCGCGAAGTACGCCTTCGGTATCATATAACTGCATTATACAAATAAATGCCCCTAGAGTCATTACAACGTAAATCGCTAGATAAATCAACATCGCAGATGCACCTTGCTGCGTGCCTGCGGCCAAACCGATCAGAATGAAACCAACATTGTTAATCGAGCTATAGGCCAGCAATCGCTTTAGATTTTGCTGGCCAATGGCTCCAACCGCTCCGATGATAATGGACATTAGCGAGACAACGATAATGATTTGCTGCCAAGCAGCTATTTGATTTTCAAATGCTCCCAAAACCACGCGCATTAACAATGCTGTTGCCGCGACCTTTGGGGCGCTTGCAAAAAAAGCTGTGACTGGTGTTGGCGCGCCTTCATATACATCGGGTGTCCACATATGAAACGGAGCCGCACTGATCTTGAATGCAAGTCCGGCAAGCATAAAAACTATACCAAACAGGGCCCCCATGCCAATCTCACCACTTAACGCAACGGAAATTGCTTCAAATCCTGTTGAACCCGTAAAGCCATAAATCAATGACATGCCATATAGCAGAATGCCGCTAGCTAGCGCACCCAAGACAAAATATTTAAGACCTGCCTCAGCTGACCTGCCATCGCTACGTACAAAACTGGCGAGTACGTAAGCAGCAAGACTGTTAAGCTCCAAACCGATATATAATGTAATTAAATCATTGGCGGACACCATTAATCCCATGCCTACTGTGGCATATAAGACCAAAACCGGATATTCTGCACGCATTGCGCCAACTTTTTCGAGATAGCGCGGTGCAATTATCAACGAAATCGCTGCGGCAAAATAGATGAGCAGTTTGGCAAAGCTGCCGAAAGCATCCATCCGGTAAAGTCCGTTAAATGCGTCACCCGAATTTATTGTATTGTTTGCCATAAAACTGACCGCGTAAGCGCCCGCCGCGCATAAAACGCCCACCGCCAAAACACTTATCATGCGTCCACTGTTTGGACGCCATGCAGCAATTAACAAAAGTATCAGACCCGAAAAACTGATAATCAACTCAGGCCGCGTAAAATAAAGGGAACTGCCCATGTCCATTAGTGGCTCCCTTCAGCCGCATTGCTTTTTTTAACTGCGTCGCTGTGATTTAATTGGTCGTGTTCGGCCACTCGATATCTAGCGGTCGTTTTGTCATTTAGCTTAATTTTCGCATCACCCGCTGGCGCGGCGCGATCAATGCGTTCTACTATCGTCGCAACATCGCGTCTTATTGGTGACAAAAAGCTTTCTGGATAAATCCCCATCCACATTACCACTGCAGCAATCGGAACGAGTAACCAAATTTCTCGATTATCCAGATCAGGCATAGCGGCGGCATCGGCATTTACTTGTTCACCAAATGCAACGCGGCGATATAGATAAAGCATATATGCTGCACCCAATATGATGCCAGTAGTTGCAATTAAAGTAGCCCAAGTGGACACCTTATACAGCCCCGCAAGAGATAGAAACTCTCCGACAAAGCCGCTCGTCCCCGGCAAGCCAACGCTTGCCATCGTGAACAACATAAATAACAACGAATATTTCGGCATATTAATCGCAAGACCGCCGTAACGGCTAATCTCACGGGTATGCAAGCGATCATATATCACACCTACGCATAGAAATAGCGCGCCAGAAACAAGGCCGTGACTTAGCATGACAATGATCGAACCTTCGATGCCTTGCTGATTAAATGCAAACAAGCCTGTCGTGACAATCGCCATATGGGCGACCGATGAATACGCAATCAGCTTTTTCATATCCTGTTGCACAAGCGCGACCAACGAAGTGTAAACCACCGCCACCATCGACAAACCGAAAATTAGCCAGACAAATTGTGCGCTAGCCTCAGGAAACATGGGCAAAGAAAAGCGCAAAAAGCCATAGCCGCCCATTTTCAACAGTACGCCTGCCAATATAACGGAACCAGCAGTCGGTGCTTGAACGTGCGCATCAGGCAGCCAAGTATGCACAGGCCACATCGGCATTTTCACGGCAAAGCTGGCAAAAAATGCAAGCCAAAGCCACGTTTGCGCTTTTACTGGGAAATCATGATTAAGCAATGTGGTTATATCTGCAGTCCCAGCTTGCTGGATCATCCAAAGCATTGCCAGCAACATAAATACAGATCCAAGCAAAGTATAAAGGAAAAACTTATAACTTGCGTAAATCCGGTCTGCGCCACCCCAAATTCCGATAATCAAATACATCGGGATCAAGCCAGCTTCAAAAAAGATATAGAACAGCATTAAATCCTGCGCAGAAAAGACACCGATCATCAGCGCCTCCATCAATAGGAATGCCGCCATATATTCGCCAACGCGCGATTTAATTGTCCGCCAGCTCGCACCGATGCAAATCGGCATCAGAAACACTGACAACATTATGAGCATCAATGATATGCCATCAATGCCGAGCTTCCACCCGATGGGCCCGAAAAGCATTGCGCTTTCAGTAAATTGCCATTGTTGTCCCGCTGGATCGTAGCCAATCCATAGCAGAACACCCAAAAGCAACTCGGCAAATGTAACAATCAGGGCAATCATCCGCGCCATTTGCGGATTTGCAGCCAAGCAGATAAGCGCCGCAATGATCGGCAGCAATATCATCAAAGTAAGAATAGGAAAGTCGCCCATTATCATCGTGCCTGCACCATCATCCAACTAACCGCCGCAACAAGGCCGAGGAGCATGACCAATGCATATGTATATAAATAGCCGGATTGCATCCGTACGGCCAATCTACTGGTTAATGCCACCGCGGCTGCCGAACCATTGGGACCAAATCGGTCAATAATTCCAACATCGCCGCCCTTCCAAAACAGATTGCCAAACAAGAATGCAGGACGAACAAAAACTAAATTATACAACTCGTCAAAATACCATTTGTTCAGGAAGAAATTATACAGTGGCCGGAAAGTCGCAGCCAATCTTTGCGGCGCATCGGCGGAACGCTGATACATTAGATAAGCCACTGTCAGACCGGTCAGCATCGCAATCGTTGATGACAATTTAACCCACAACGGCACAGCGTGCATTTCATGCATCAAATGCCCGTTAAACACCAACGTACCATTTGCCCAGAATGCGGCAGCAGATTGCATGATCTTGCTTTCAGATTCTGGTTCCAGAAATACATTATGGAATCCAAAGCCTGCAAACACCGCCCCAAATGTTAATACCGCCAGTGGGATTAACATTGATGCCGGGCTTTCATGCGGATGGTACCCTGCTGTACCATCATGACTTTCATGCGCATGATGATTGTCATGATGGCTATCATGCACTGCGTGTTGAATATGCTCACTCTGATCCCAGCGCGGCTTTCCAAAAAAAGTCAGGAACATTAGACGCCAGCTATAGAAGCTGGTCAAAAGCGCCGCCAGCACGCCAATGACAAAAGCATAGATATGATAAGGCGAAGGAGACGCAAACGCCGCCTCAATAATAGCATCCTTTGAATAGAAACCAGCGAAGCCGCCGACACCCAATATACCAACGCCAGTAATTGCCAGCGTTCCGGCCATCATTGCCCAAAATGTCAGAGGGATATGTTTTCTAAGCCCGCCATAATAACGCATATCTTGTTCATGATGCATTGCATGGATCACACTGCCCGCGCCAAGGAACAATAATGCTTTGAAAAACGCATGTGTGAACAAGTGGAACATCGCCGCATTATATGCGCCAATACCAGCAGCAAAGAACATATAACCAAGCTGTGAACAGGTTGAATATGCAATAACACGCTTAATGTCGGTTTGAACCAGACCAACAGTCGCAGCAAAAATCGCGGTGGTTGCCCCGACAATAGTTACCATATTCAGTGCAAACTGGCTGGTTTCAAACAACGGCGAAAGGCGGCACACCATGAATACGCCAGCTGTAACCATCGTCGCGGCATGGATCAACGCGGATACCGGCGTTGGCCCCTCCATTGCATCGGGCAGCCAAGTGTGCAGCCCCAATTGCGCTGATTTGCCCATTGCTCCAATGAATAACAAAACACACAGAACCGACATGGTATCAACACGGTAACCCAAAAAGCCTATGCTCGATCCCACATATTGCGGGGACGCGTCCAGAATTTCAGGAATGCTGACGGTATCAAATACCAGATAGACACCGAAAATACCTAGCATAAAGCCCAGATCGCCAACACGGTTGACCACGAAAGCCTTAATCGCAGCTGCATTCGCGCTTGGTTTCTTGTACCAAAAGCCAATCAGCAAATACGACGCAAGGCCAACGCCTTCCCAACCAAAAAACATCTGGACCAGGTTATTGGCAGTCACCAGCATCAACATGGCAAAGGTGAATAGCGACAAATAGGCGAAGAACCGCGGCTGGCTTGGATCTTCTTCCATATAACCCCAGCTATATAGATGTACGAGCGCCGATACCGTCGTTATCACCACCAACATTACTGCCGTCAAACTGTCGACGCGTAGTTCCCAATCAAATTTCAAACTGCCCGATTGCACCCATTGCATAACGGGTTCGACGTAAGCGGCCTGGTTGCCCATGATAAACCCAAGAAATATCATCCAGCTTAGCCCGGCGGCCACAAACAATCCCCCAGTGGTCAGCGATTTTGCCATGGTTGCACCCATGGCGCGGTGGCCCAGCCCCGCGACGATAGCCGTCAGCAATGGCAGGAATACGATGATTTGAATTGATGTCACCAGCCCTTAACCCTTCATCCGGTTGAGATCATCAACCGCAATTGTTCCGCGACCGCGGAAATATATAACCAAGATGGCAAGCCCAATAGCGGCCTCACCCGCCGCAACGGTGAGCACGAACATCGCAAAAATCTGCCCCGTTAAATCGCCTAAGAATGCACTAAACGCGACCAAATTAATATTCACTGCTAACAATATAAGTTCGATTGCCATTAAAATAATGATCACGTTTTTGCGGTTTAAGAAAATGCCCAACACGCCCATTACGAAAAGGATCGCGCTGACAACCAGATAATGCTCGATGCCGATCATCTCACTTTTTCCTAAACAGTTTAATAGCAACAAAAAAAACTATCGCCAGAAAGGCAAACAAAAGCAAAATATGAAAAATGGAAAAAACCATCATAGCTCCATCCCCTGCCCGACGCCTGGCCTCATATTGCGCACGGCATCTTGCGGGCGGCGTTGAACTTGGCGGCTTATATTCTGGCCGCGTGTTCCGGCACTCTTTCGGTGGGTCAGCACAATTGCACCAACCATCGCCACCAACAGGATCAGTCCAGCACTTTCAAACAGAAAAATATATTTTGTATATAGCAAATCACCAATAGCCTGAATATTTGGCACTTGATTATTAACATTGGCCGTTCCGGTTGGCGTTCCCAGTTTAACCGCTCCTGCACGATAAGCGCCAATGCCCAGGATCAATTCACTGACCAAAACAATCGCGAGCAACACGCCCAAAGGTAGGTTTTTAGCAAATCCGGCGCGTAATTCGGCAAAATCGATATCGAGCATCATCACCACGAAAAGGAATAAAACCGCAACCGCACCGACATATACGATTACCAGCAACATCGCGATAAACTCTGCACCCACCAGCACCATTAAGCCTGCTGCATTAAAGAACGCCACGATCAACCATAATACGCTGTGAACGGGATTACGTGCGAATATAACCATCGCGGCGGAACCGATAACGAGGCTGGCGAATAGGTAAAAGGCAAAGACTTGGATCATATCACGCACTCGGCTAACAACAT
>JANOKA010000095.1:0-18649 GCA_031418995.1 Sphingomonadales bacterium
AAATCGCGGACATGCGCCTCAAACCGTTCCGACCCGTTATCGTCATAGGCATAGGCCATCAGATTGCCGTTCGGGCTGATCGACATTTCGCCCAGCCGGAAATAATCCTTGCCCTTGGCCAGTTCGTTTTCATCAAGGATCAACTGGTCATTGCCGCCTGTGACAGCCTTGCGGTAATATTTGCGGTACTGTGCGCCTTCATCAAATTTGGACCAGTAAATCCAATCGCCATCCTTTTGCGGAACGCTACTATCGTCTTCTTTGATCCGCGCCTTCATCTCCTTGAACAAAGTGTCGGTCAGCGGTTTATGCGCCTTCATATGGGCCTCAAAATACGCGTTCTCTTCTTTCAAATAGGCCAACACATCGGCGTCATCGACCTTGGGATAGCTTTGGTCTTTCAACCAGTGATAATCATCGGTTACGGTAATGCCATGATGGGTAAAGCTGTGTGGGCGTTTTTCGGCAACGGGCGGCGTCAGTTTTTCGGTCATATTCTCTTTCGATGCTGTGCTGGATGTAACTTTGGGCGTGTCTTTGGTTTCGGCGGCAAAAGCGGCTGGCGCGGCGATTATAGATGCGGCGCAAGAGATGCCGGACAAAAGATAATGCTTCATCATAACTTCTCCAACTTGCTGTGGTAAAATGAACGTATTATACCTATGTTATGCGGCAGCCCCCTGATCATGACAAATGGAATTTAACATGTTGATGCAAACCCACGAAGCCCGGCTTTCTGCGCTACGCGAAGAATTGAAACGGCGCGGACTTTCGGGGTTTGTTGTGCCGATCTGTGATGAACATATGAGCGAATATGTCGGCGAATATGCGCAGCGGTTGGGATGGTTGACGGGCTTTGGCGGGTCAGCGGGCAGCGCGGTTGTGATGGCAAATACAGCGGCGATTTTCACGGACGGGCGTTATACCGTGCAGGTCCGCGATCAAGTGGATGGCAAGCTGTTCGATTATGTCAGCGTGGCAGAAATTAATCCGGTGCAGTGGATTGGCGCACATGCGCAATCTGGCGATAAAATTGGTTATGATGCCTGGCTCCACACGGCGGCTTGGGTGACGGCGGCGCAGAAAGCGGCGGATGCAGTGGGCGCGCAAATGGTGGCGGTGGACGGCAATCCGATTGATGCGGTATGGGCAGATCAGCCTGAACGGTCCGATGCAAAACTGGCGGTGCATTTGGATAGGGATGCAGGCAAAAGCAGCGATGCCAAACGCGCCGAAATGGCGGCGGAACTGGCGGCAAAGGGCATTGATATTGCTGTGATTGCGGCGCTGGATTCGGTGGCGTGGATGTTTAACATACGCGGCGCTGATGTTGCCAATACGCCCGTGGCACTGGCGTTTAGTTTGCTGCATAAGGATGGAACTGCGGAGCTGTTTGTGGCTCCAGAAAAACTAACGCCCGAAGTACAAGCGCATTTGGGCAATCAGGTGACGGTCCGCCGTTATGATGAGCTGACGCAGCAATTATCGGCATTGTCCGGCAAGCGCGTTGCGGTTGATCCTAACCTGTCGGTGGCGGCGATTGCGCAGGCATTGAATGCGGGCGGCGCACAGGTGGTGAATATGCGCGATCCAGCGGTCCTACCCAAAGCCGCCAAAAATGCGGTGGAACAAGACGGTACGCGCGCCGCGCATATCCGCGATGGCGCGGCGCTAACGCGGTTCCTGCGCTGGTGCACCGAAGAATTGGTGAAGGGCGGACATACCGAGTTATCTGCAGCCGCCAAACTGCGCGAATTTCGTGACCAGACGGGTGTTTTGCAAGATTTAAGCTTCCGAACGATTTCAGCAACCGGACCGCATGGCGCGCTGTGTCATTATTCGGTTACCGAAGAAACCAACATCGCAATCGAAGATGGCCATTTGTATTTGGTAGACAGCGGCGGACAATATCTGGATGGTACAACTGACGTCACCCGCGTAATTGCCGTTGGTGAGCCGACCGAAGAAATGCGGCGGCGCTATACACAAGTTTTGAAGGGCCATATTGCGCTGGCGACGGCACGCTACCCGGCGGGTACATCGGGCGGATCGCTGGATGTTCTGGCGCGGCAGCATTTGTGGGCGGATGGCGCCGACTATGCGCACGGCACAGGCCACGGTGTCGGCAGCTATCTGGCGGTACACGAAGGACCGCAACGCATTGCCAAGGCAGCGGGCGTACAAGCAGGCACCGGCGAGCCGCTATTGCCGGGTATGATAATATCGAACGAGCCGGGATATTATAAAGAGGGCGGATTTGGTATCCGGATCGAAAATCTGGTGCTGGTACGTCTTGCGGATTTGGAAAGTGCAGAAGGCGAATATCTGGAGTTTGAAAACCTGACATGGGCACCGCTTGAGCCGCGGCTGATTGATGAAAGCTTGCTTACCAAAATGGAGATAATCTGGATTAACAATTATCATGCGCAGGTTTTACATCATATCGGACCGCAACTGTCTGACGATGAACGCAATTGGTTAAATACGGTGGCTGCGCCAATCACGTGATACCGCCGCGCCGGTTTGTAGACCGCTTGCAAATCGCGGTAAATTGATTAGCAGTTAGTATTGTATCATGTCGGAGCACGGGGCGCTGACATTGAAGCGGGAGCATATTGGCCGCGTGACGATTTTTGATACCAATTTTAGAACAGCCGACAGGCTTAGCGATGGGCAAAAAGAATGCCTTCGTTTGGTTATGCAGCATTTTTCATCAAAAGAAATCGCCCGCAGACTTGGCGTATCCCCGCACACAGTTGATAAACGGTTGAAACAGGCAATTGCGGCATTGGGCGTAAATAGCCGCGTAGACGCAGCCCGCTTGCTTGCACAAACCGAAGGCAATCTAGATCAAGGCCATATAACCTCCGATATTTCGCCGCCTGCGTTTAACTTTGCAGCATATGATGTTCCGGCTGCGGGGGACCAATCATTGGTATACCAAAGCCCGGACCTTTCGCCATTTGTGCAAATCGGCAAGTCTCAATTGTCACCCGGCGAACAGAACCCGGCGGTTGATGGTTCAGACGGTTTGTTACGTGAAGGGCAAGCAGAATATTATAGCGGGCCTGCAAAACATACCAGAGCCGATTTTTTGGGATTTGCCTCTGTTAAGAAAATGCAAGTAAACGAATTGAGCGTGACAGCACGCATGTTTGCAATGGCAGGAATTGTATCAGGGTCTATCATGGCCTTCGCAGTTTTTATCAGTGTGATCGAAGGGCTATCACGGCTTTACTAGCCAGAATCCCAATCATTCTATCATCGGTTCATTGAAATGTCCGGGCGTTACCCGGGCACAGGAGAACTTTTGCTATGTTAAATGATCGTATCACAGCAGCCAAAGATGTCGCTGCCGCCCTGTTTGCTCTTGAGGCTGCTATTGATGAAGCGTTGGTGTGCGCAGCTGCAATGACCATCGCTTTGCCCGCTGCGCGGAAGCGCGCCAAAGTATCGGCAATTGTTGGCCACGAGGCCACCATATTAACCGGTGAAGCGATGAGTGCATTGTTGGAGGCACGCAGCAACATGATCGCCGCGCACGGCAGTCTGGCCAATGTCCGCGATGAGCTGGGTTTGAAAACATTTGCCAGCGGCGATTTATGGAAATTGGCGCCAACCAAATCAGAAACGGAAAAGCGGCTTACAATTGTTTCCTCAAATGCCGCATAGGTTACAAAGTTAAGCAATTGCTTGACGCATATGCCGGCACTAGGCAACGTTCACCCATATGTTCGGATGGATATTCCTTGGGCTGCTGGTGTCGGCATCGGCATATATCCTCATATGCGGCAATCGCGAGCTTCGACAAACGCTGTGCGTTCTGATTTGCGCCTATCTGGGTACTTTTGCGCTTTACATGATGGGCGGGAAAACATGGCTGGATTTTCAGCTTTGGACCATCGTCTGGGACGGCATTGCATTTGTGATGCTTACACTGATCGCTCTTAGGAGTAAGAAATTTTGGCCTCTTTGGATCGCATCCTTTCAATTCATGCCGTTGCTGACATTTGCAGCAGCGCCATTTGGCCAGAATCTGGTGTCGCACGCGTTGGGCGTGGCACAGGGTCTATGGGCGTACCTGCAGCTTTTGATTTTATTGATAGTTACAATACAAATGCAGGTGCGCGCAGCGAGGATCAGGAACTCCTTGCCGAGTTAATCGCACCTGTTGCTTTCAGCGACGCTGTTTTCATCAGCAAATATCTGATCCATAATTTTGGATCATTGCCTCAAATTCTGGCAAAAATTGATGATGATATGACTTTGCCTCATTTGCCGATGTCCGTGATTACCCACTTATGTGCGGTCAAACATATGATAGCGCGCGTATTACGCCGTGATATTGCAGTGCAGCCGATATTATCGACGTCAAAAGATTTGCTGGATTATCTCCATTTTGAAATGGCCCATCTTGAACGGGAAACATTGCGCGTCCTGTTTCTGGATTCTGCTAATCGGCTGATACATGACAGAACTATGTGGCAGGGTACGGTAAATTCCGTACAATGTCATCCAAGAGAGATATTAAGCGCGGCGCTGCACCGTAAATCCAGCGCGATGATACTTGCGCACAATCACCCCAGCGGCAATCCCCGGCCAAGCGCCGATGACATCCGGCAGACACGAGAGCTGTGCATCGCCGCATCTCATCTGAATATTGTTGTTCATGACCATATTATCATTTCATCCAGCAATCATTTCAGCATGCGGGCCGAGGGGTTTTTGGATTTTAAGCATGGTACAGGATTTACCGAACGGGATGTCAGACCGTCAGGTCGGGCGGGAAATGTAAACGGATGGCCGATGATATGGGAAAACTTAATGGCACGAATATTATGACCTCAACACAAATACGCAAAACCGCCGAAGGTTGTTTGGCCGCCGACATTCCGTCAACTTTGTTTTTTGCCGGGATGAATTGCCCGCGCAACGAGGCTATTTGGCGAGCCATGTTGATATTGTTGATCCGGCAATCATCCGGCAATTCCAGCCGGATATCAGACTTGTTCCCGCAGAAATGGTTGAGCGATCGTACCCGAAACCTATATCTGCGCCAGATGGAAAATTTCGGTATGATCGATTGTGTAATCAGCACAGAAAACAGGCGGATCGAAATGTCTCTGCCGCCATTAAAAACCGCCGAACTTGTCTCGATATTGGCGAAATGGGATAGTCCTGCCGAAAAATCAAAAAGGCCTTGACCCTGGGTGAGCAGATATCAACGAACCGATTATTCCCGCAAAGGGAATTCTACGTTGATATGCGTTGCTTGGCAGCAGCGCAAAATTGGTCTATTCTACGGAACTAGAACATAATTTGCGCAACGGCTCAGGGATTTGGTAAATCGATGGATGATGAAACTGCTCTTGAACGCAAATCGGAACTTTTGCGGTTATTGAATGCTGCATTGGAATTGGCGGATACGCTGGCAGAACTGGATGTTGCCATCCGGATTAGCGAAGCCGTTGATATACTCGAAATACCCGAATAATTCAGCGTTTAGCTGGAATATTATCGAGAACCGTTTCAGTAAAAACAACGTCCAACAGATTTTGTCCATGCGCGGTCAAAGATATAAATGCGCGCCGTTTATCGCCGGGATCAGGCATACGTTGCACAAAACCGTCGCGTTCCAATTTGGCAAGATAGCGCAATGCCGTACTATGCGGAATTTTTGCGTCAATGCCCGCATCAGTCACGACATAGGTTTGCTGATTGCGGCCTGCACGATCCAGATCAAGCAAGATATCCCACGCCGCATCCGAAAAATATCCTTTTGGAAACACGGCGTCGCGCACGCGGCGCAATCTGAATTCGGCGTCACGCAAGCTTTCTATTGGCGATATTATCAAACTGTCCTCCAATGAAGACAAGGTGGCGCGAACGTCAGTCAAAATCGCTTTGACATTCGAGAGGTCCTTATTCGATATAATTCAAATTCCTTTTCCTGCCCGGTTTTCCGGTAATAGTATCAGCTGTCAGAAATAGCGGACTGGCCAAATGATTGCCATGGCTGCTATGCCCAAAAATGCACCAAAGGGTAATTTGGGATTATTATTTCTTTCTTGCACCCGAACATACAAAGCATAAACCAAACCCAGACCGCTTGCCGACAGCAACAACAATGGCAAATCCAGCGGCGGTATCCATAGCGCCAATGCGGCCAGTAATTTGGGATCGCCGCCGCCCATGCCATCGGCTTTGCGCAGCATGAAATATCCCTTGCGTACGGCTTCGAGAAGAACCCAGCAGAATAAAGCTGCAACAATTTGTGTTTGCCAATCATATCCACTGGTTAACATCATACCGGAGGCGATTCCGGTTATTGCCAAAAATAGTATGAGTTTATCTGGCAACCAAAGATATTTGAAGTCGAGGATGCAAAGCGGCAAAATCAACCATCCAAACAGTGCATATCGAAGCGCATTTTCAGGCGGCAGCATAAGAAATGCCGCTGCGCCAATTGTCATCGCATAGAGTTCGGCAAATAATTGGCTGCGTCCGATTGCCGATCTGCATTTACGGCATTGGCCATTTTGCAGCAGAAACGAAATGACCGGGATCAATTCGCCCAACCGCAAATTGGAACCGCATCCGTCACAAGCCGACCGGCCCGTAACGATGGATGCGCCCATTGGCCATCGGCTGACCAGCGCGCCGATAAAGCTGCCGAATATTGCCCCTAAAACGGCACCGCCCAACGCCCGTTGCCAGTCTGCCAAATATAATGAAGCATCCAAATTCATGGCCGTTTACGCAGCATCCGCATTTTAGAAGCGGCCACTAAAGGCGCGGGTATAGCCCCCCGATATCGGCTGGAAACCGGCCAGTGATAACATCGCAGCGGCGTTTGGATCGGCATTATTCAAGGTAAGCGACAATGCGTATTCGCCCTTTGCGTCAATCGTGATATCCACGCGTTCCATTGCGGAGCCGCTGACCAATGGCAGGAATAATTTGCCGCCACGGCATTTGGCACTGCCCAAAAATCCGCTGTCAATATTTATCCCCGGTATTGCGCCAGTCTTCAGAATCAATCGCACTGATCCACTTGCGTTACGGCAACCGCTGCCTGCAAAACGCACCGAGAAATTCTGAAATTCAATGCCTGACAGCGGCAACATATCTCCGCCCGATACATAATTGGCTGTACCAGTTATCTGGTTTGCCTGAAATCCGCCCCAGCCGTTTCCGATTGTTCCGGTAAACCCTTGATTGGCAGGTAAGCCGTCAATTGACATCCGGTAATCCATCCGGCCCGTTAACAACGGCAAAAATGCCAGTCCTGCACGCATATCGCCAAAAGAAAGCGATCCGGCTTTCAGGTCGGTAATGCTACCCGACCAGATTGTACCTTGGACCGATTTGGCATTTACCGTGCTTTTGTCCGGCATTGCCAACCCCAAGGCAAATCGCAGCGGCATGAACACCAGGAAGGCGATGAAAAAACACGTAAGCGTAAACATAATCCAGCGGCGCGAAAGGCGGTTCATAATCATTGCCGAACTTGCCGCGCCAGTGTTGCTGTAACCGCGATAGTGCCATCGGTGCCTGCTTTTACGTTCATATTTTCGATAATTATCCCTCGCGCCTCCCAATCGTTGATCCAAATCATAAATGCAGATGGCTTTGCTTTCGACATGGCAAATTCCACTTTGTCTGACCCTTGGGCATCGGCGCGGTCCAGAACGAATCCGGCATCAACGGCGCTTTGGGAAATCAATTGCTGTACCGGACCTATGGGTAGAGAACCTGCATTTGATTTGCTTTTTAAGGCCGTGTCCACTTGCGAGCTAATGGCGGCGCGGCGTTCCAGCGCGATAAAATAATCAGCCCGCTTACTATCAATGGCGTTCAATAAAGGAAGGGTAACCGCATATATGCCGATAACGATTGTCGCCAAAATGCCAGCGATACCAACCAGCATTTTTTCGCGAAAACTTAGCGCGAGGAACCAGCCATGCAGTGTGCGCAATCCATCTCCCATCACCTTGTCCTCATGCTGATATCGGCCATGGCAGTGCCGCTCGCGTCCTGACGCGGTGTCGCCGTCACCTTGTAACCCTGTTGTTGCATGATAAGCAGCGCTTGATTGATGCCATCAACATTTGACGAAGCCAGCGTGAATGCCAGTATACCGTCACCATTATAGCGGATATCGCGTAATGTGACCGCAGGCACTTGTTGCACAACCGAATATACAGATGCCGTAAGCGGCGTTACTTGCGCGCCGCTATCGCCCCGTCTTGCCAGTGCGTCATTCAGGCTTTTTTGGCCATCGGTGACATTGGTTGCAGCGGGAACTATTTTTTGAATGGCAGACAACGTCTTGGCATCTTCGCGGGCAATAGCTCGATCGTATTTTACCCATGTTAATAGCGCAAGCAAGAGGCTGGCGATCAGGCCCGCGGAAAGGATCATAGCCAGTATCTTCCACTGTGCCGCCGTAATGCCGCCGCGCGCTCGCCGCTTTGCGAATGTCCCTGTCCGCAAATTCATCGCAGGTGCGGCAAACGCGGTTGCCAGATCATTTTCTATCTGCGCAGTGCTTAATTCTGCAACAGGCGTGTCGCCGATAATGGCTGCGACCAGTGACGGTTCATCGGGCAGGACCAATTGCGAACCCCGCACAAAAGCATATGCGCCAATTTGCGCGCGCAAATATCCCTCAAGCGGAGGCGTCATGGCCAAACCGGCAGGCAACACAATATCAGGATCACAGCCAGCCGCCGCCAGGATATCAAGCCCCGATTGCAGGACCGCTGCCGATATGCTGGCCGTCAATATATATTCGGCATTGGCATTATTATCAGCAGCAGTATCAGCACCAGCAGTTGGCAAATTGGGCGCCAAAACGGCAACTGCATGAATATCAGCTGGCGGTCCCAATGACTTTTGAACCGCGGCGATGCGTGCGGCGGTTTCGGCCTGCCGCCGGGATAGATCGCCCACAGCGCTCCAACCTAAAACAGTGTCTGTGGTCCGGACCAACGCCAGCACGCGGTTATCAGGTCCAGTTGGCGGAAACAGCGAATTTGTGCCGCCAAGCTGTAGGTCTTCACAGGCCGTGATTACGCCATCTTGCACTTGCCAGTATAAAATATTCTCGCCGGAATGTGACGGCAGAATAGTGATAAGTCCCGATAATATAGGATGGATGGTTTTGCCTGTCATCCGGCCTCTCCAAAGCTGCGTGAAACAATGCGCGCAGGGGACGCAGTCGCGTTAATCAGGGCATTGCTCTCCATTTCAATCCCCTCTGATTGTATGCGAATATTGAGTTCGAACCATGTGCTTTTCAACAATACTTGCTGCTTTACGGATTCGGGAACATTTTTCTGTGCCAATAAAGGAACCCCAAAGAATCGCACTGCGCTGCCATAGCCATCAACGGGTCTGCTGGCGAGATAGGCTTTAGCCTCTTTCGGGGATAGTTTTCCGGCAAATAACATGGCGAGCAAAGGTGCCTGATCGGGTGACAATGTATTGACATTGATCGCGGTTGGTTTGGCCAAAGGTAGCGCGCAAATCCAGTCCTGAATCTGGCTGTATATTTGCGGCTTTACGCCCTTTACGGCGCGCAGTTCGCTACGATCCGCCATCATCCGGTTTGGCGGTAAATAGGGAATGGCAAGACCCCGGTAATATGCATCCTCTGCGCCAGCAGGCAGTGTGCTGGGGTCGCTGTCGATCCAGTCAGCGGCAGATTGCGCAATCGCAGCGCCTTCATTTTCGTTCACCTGTAAAAATACCATAAGCTGCGTAAATTGTTCTATAGCCACGCGGTTCGCTGCAAATGTCGTACTGCCCGCTCCTGTAATTTCGGTCACAAGACTATTCAGATTGAAACAGTTATCGGCATCGGTTAACCGGGCAAAAGCGAGGCCGTTGTCGATTGGAACGGGAATTTCCCGGTTTAACCAACCGCCTGCTAGCGTGGTTTGCGCCGCATCGCGTGTCAGTAAATCGTCAATCCGCCGCGTTGCAATTAATTCGGCAGCATAAGTATAATATCGTGCCTGTGCCATTGCCGCACCATTGGCGGCGAGCCGCGTGGAAATTTGCAACCGGTCCAGCGCAGTTGCCGCAATAACTGCCATAACTGCAACCAACAACAGCACAGTCAACAAAGCTGCCCCCGTTTCGGTAGCAGGCGGCTTGAATTGTGTTTGCGGCGGCGTCATGTGGGACCTGATCCAGGAGGTGGTAATTCAGGCGCAGTAGCGGGTGTTTCAGGCGGCCGGATTTGCGGACCAACCAGCATGATTAACTGGTAAGGTGGGCGGGAATTCGGGGTGAGTGTCAATTCCACCGCTCGCGGCAAATCAGCCGGATCCAGCGGCATCCAGTTGGATTGCCAAATTCCGCGAATGTCCCGAAACCGAACGGTCACGGATTGCAAACCATTCAGCAAATCGGCAGGCGGGGGCGGGGCCGCACCATCGGCCACCGGCCAAGCAGTACGCTGCAATGTGCCGCTGGCAAAACCATAGCTGACACGGCTGATCGCGGGTATGTTTGCGCCGCCGCCTGCGTTCAATCCGCTGCGGGTAAAGCCAAACAAAGCTACACCGCCATTTTGGTCTGCAGTGTCAAAAACGCTGAAAGCAGCAACCGAATTGCCCGATACATCGCGTACCGGGCGCGGCGCGGCCTGCGCAAGATCGGCCTCCAGCAAATTGGCTGCGCGCATCAATGCACTATGGCTGGTCAAGCGTTCCTTCAGAATAATCTGCGTGTCCGCACTTGACCGGAGCAACGTTACGCTGGCGACGGCAATCAAACTGAATATGAACAGCGCAACCAGCAACTCCACCAAAGTAAAGCCTTGATCGAACGGGATAGTGTGATTTGGCATCCTCATATTGCGTAAGGCCGCGCCAGTTTCAGCAATGCTTTGCCGCCACCTGCGCCCTGCACGGAAACATCTATCCGCATCACTTCGGCGTCATCGGTTTGTTTGACCGTTTGCGTCCACCGGAACACCCTGCCGCCAAAATTCTCAGACCCTTCGCTTGTGCCAACAGAAGGCGGCGCAATATCGGACAGCAAAACTGCGCCGCGATTGCGGGCCACTTGCCACGCCATATCGTGCGCAACGACGTTGCTTGCAGAGCGAACAGAGAATGCCTGCAGCCGGATTAACGCCAGAGCCGCGAGGCTGAAAATGGCGAGCGCCACCATGACCTCTAATAGGGTAAAACCATTGGAACGCCGCGAATAATTATCGGGCAACGGACACATCCCCGGCAGCAGAAACGATGACGCGTATATTGGCGCTGCCTTGGTTAAGGATTATGTTCACAGGCGATGACGGCAATCCTGTAACGTCAAACATAACCCGTGCTTCCCGCGCTTGGCCAAGCGTCAATATGGTTCCAGACGTCCATTCCTGTTGCACGAATGTTTTACCATTTGCCGCCTGCCACGCACCGCTTTGCCTGATTTCAAATCCATATCCTGACGGGCGCAGCCATACTGCCATTGGCCGCGTTTCAAGAACCGCGCTATCGCGCGCAGCGGCAATACGTGCCGCAAGCCGGTCGGCCTGATCGCGCAGCTTGGAGGCATCGCCGGGCAGCGTTAAAATAACCGCAGCAGACGCAAGACCGATCAGGAATACCACCACCATGATTTCGACCAAAGTGAACCCGTTGGCGTGATATCTTGCAGGATAATTGCGGCAAGTATGATTGCAGTTTTGGGGTGTGGCGGCGCTATTCGCTGTAGATATCCGCATTGTCATTCTCTCCGCCCGGTGCGCCATCTGCGCCCAGCGAGTAAATATCGAAACCGCCATTGCGCCCGGGGTTGGCGTACTGATACGGGCGGTTCCATGGGTCAGAAGGCAGTTTTTTGATATATCCTGCACGCGGCGTTCCGCCATTGACACCAACGGGAGGCGTTACGAGCGCCTGCAATCCATCGCCAGCGCCAGGATAGTTCAGATTATCCAGACGGTATGTTTCCATTGCCTGCGACAAAATTGCAATATCGGCCTTTGCCTTTTGCACCATCGCTTTGTCCTGATTGGGCAGGACGTTGATGACCACGATAGTGGTAAGCAAACCGATGATGAAAATCACAACCATCAACTCGACAAGGGTAAAACCATTCGGGCTTGCCGCAGGCGTGGATTTGGTTTCAATTTTACGCCGCACGCGATATTTCGCGTCGGGCCATTGGAAATCCGTAAAAAGGTTCAATATCATTTTTATATTCAACATGTTCATATCCCTGCCAAATTTTGTAATTGCAGAATAGGGAGCAAAATCGAAAGTATTATGACAGCTACAAGTCCGCCCATTACGACAATGATAAGCGGCTCCAACATCGATAACGCCGCCGCTGTAAAATTGTCAAACTCTTGCTCCAGATATTCCGCTGCCCGTGCCAGCATGACATCCAGCTGCCCCGAACTTTCTCCGCCCGCCGTCAAGTAAACCAGCAACGGCGGGAACACATTGCTGGCCCGCATTGCGCCAGACAGGCTGCCGCCGCTGCGCACGGCCTCTACCATATCGCCATTGGCGGCGCGTAAAACGCGGTTGGAAACGGTTTCGCGGGTCAGCTTTAACCCTTCCAATAGCGGTAAGCGGCTGGCAACCATTGTGGCCAATGTACGTGCCAAACGCGCTGCATTCAAATCGCGGATTAACCGGCCAATGAACGGCAGGCGGAGCAAAGTTTTGTCCACAGAATAGCGAAACTTTTCCTGCCGCATGGCGAATGCAAATGCCAATGCTGCCAACGCAAGAACGATCAGGATGAGCCAATAATAGCTCGCCAAGAATGCCGAGATCGCCATTACCACTCTCGTAATTGCGGGCAATTGCTGATCGACATCGTCAAATTGTTCTACCACTTTGGGCACGACAGAAATCATCAAGCCCGCCACCACCAATACTGCTACCAGCGCAAGGACGATGGGATAGGCCAGCGCCGAAATCAACTTGCCGCGCATCTGGGCCTGCCGTTCCAGCAAATTGGCCAGTCGCTCCAAAATGTCGGGCAAACTGCCGGAACTTTCGCCCGCAGAAATCATGGCCCGGTATAATGGCGGAAAACTTGTGGGCGCACGCCGCATGGATTCAGACAATCTTTGTCCCTCCAATACGCCGGAATGCACCTCGGATATGATAGCGCGGACATGTTCCTTTTCGCTTTGACGGCTAATCGTGCGTAGCGCCTCTTCGAGCGGACTGACCTGTGCCAGCGATCCCAATTGGCGCGTGAATAACGTCAATTGTTTATGACCCAGTTTTGGAGTGCGGCGCAGTAATGGCCCGATTAATATACCACGCTTGTCATTCGCAGGCGCTTCCCCCAGCGTTACCACATACAATTTTTGTCCTGTCAAACGTAACCGTGCGGCATCATCATTGGCCGCGCTGATCCGGCCATGTTTTTCACGGCCATTGGCATCAATAACATGATACGCAAATTCAGCCAATTTCGACCTCATCATTCAAATCTCGGCGCGATATACGAACGGCTTCTTCCGCTGTTGTTTGGCCGCTGAGCACGATTTCGCGTGCGGCGGCGTTCAGGCTAGGGGCATTGGCAAACGCATATTTTGCCATCGCGGCCTCATCGCCGCCGTCGTTGATTAAGCGGCGGATATTTTCATCAATCCGGATCGCCTCAAACACGCCCACCCGGCCGCGATAGCCACTGTTTTGGCAATGCGCGCATCCGTTGGCCTGATAAATGATATCGCCTGATTTGATGCCCAGCAAATCGGCGATACTTTTATCCGCAGCAACGGGCGTATGACAGCTTTGGCACAATCGCCGCACCAGCCGCTGCGCAATGACTGCGCGCAAAGTGGACGCAAGCAGGAACGGTTCGATCTTCATATCGCGCATCCGCGTTATGGCGCCAATTGCATCATTGGTATGCACAGTGGACAACACTAGATGTCCGGTGAGCGCGGCTTGCACGGCAATCTCGGCGGTTTCACGGTCACGTATTTCGCCCACCATCACCACATCGGGGTCTTGCCGCAGGATCGCGCGTAATCCGGCAGCGAATGTCATCCCTACTTTTGCATTCACTTGCGTCTGGCCGATACCATCGACGGCATATTCAACCGGGTCCTCAACCGTAAGGATATTGCGGCTGCCGTCATTCAACTGTTTCAGGCCGGCATATAATGTCGTGGTTTTGCCTGAACCTGTTGGTCCCGTTACCAGAATAATTCCATTGGGCTGTTTCAGCGCCTCGGCCAAAACGTCTTGCGTGCTTTGCGACAGGCCCAATAGGTCGAGCGATATAAACGCGGCGTCTTTATCCAATATCCGCATCACAACGCGTTCTCCGGCGCGGCTGGGTAATGTCGATACGCGCACGTCAACCAGCTTTCCGCCCAATGTGATGCCAATGCGGCCATCTTGCGGTACGCGGCGTTCAGCAATGTCAAGCCGCGCCATCACTTTGATCCGGCTGACGACAACAGGCGCAACATGCGGCGGCATGCGCAACCGTTCCTGTAGTACCCCGTCCACCCGCATGCGTACAACAAGTCCGGTTTCATATGGTTCGATATGGATATCCGACACGCCCTGGCGCACAGCTTCAGCAATGATGCCGTTAATCAGGCGGATTGCAGGCGCGTCATCGGCGCTGTCGAGCAAATCATCGGCAGTAGGCAAATCGGCGGTCAGCAAATCCTCGCCGTCGCGACCAAATGCGCCTGCGCCAAAGGAATCTGCCACCGCCGCTGCGCTGCCATCCATCGCATAATGATCGGACATATAGGCTGTAAAAATTTCGGTCGATGCGGTTTCAATTTCAAATGGACGGGAAAGAAAACGTCGTATTTCCATTAGCATATTTGGATCAGCATCGGCGCGCATGGCAATTTTGATGCCACTTTCATCTATGCTGCGAACGACAAATCCGTTTTGGCGCGCAAATGCATATGGCAAGTCTGCCATGGGTGAAGGCGCGGCAAAACCGGCAGGCATTTCCTGCAGGCGAATTTCGCTTTTATCTGGCGTAATCCTGTCAAGGCCGCGGCTTATTTTCATCGGGCCATAGTCACTGGCTTTGTACACCGGGCGCAATATCGACAGGTGTAATCTCTCCGGGTTGACTGCGCTTTATGTTATCGGTCGCACCGATCAGGATATCGCCGGGGGCAACATCTGCGCCCACTGGCGGCAATGACCCCATATAATCGCGCAACAGTTCATCAAGAGAAGGTTCAAGATCGGGATTTCGCTGCAATTGAAGACGCCGTGCATAGTTATAACGCAGCGCGGTATTTGCCTGTCCATCGGCATTGGTCCGCAAAACCGTAGGCCGGATGAAGACCACCAAATTGGTTTTGGACCGCGAGCGGCTTTTGGATTTGAACAGGTTTCCGACAATTGGCAGGTCGCCAAGGAACGGGATTTTCTCAATCGTGCGGCGCTCGTCATCGTTCAACAAGCCGCCAATGGCCATGATCTCGCCGTCCTGCGCGACAAGTGTTGTATTGAACTGGCGTTTGTTAACGATCAGATCGCTGGAGCGTGACGATACGGGTCCCGCAACGCTCGACACCTCTTGGTTTATGTAAAGTGTGACTTCGCCATTGTCGTTGACTTGCGGAGTTACCTCCAGTTTGATGCCCACTTCCTGCCGTTGCACGGTGCGAAACGCGTTATCGAAATTGCCCGACAATGCCTCGCCTGTGGTCACAGGAATTTCCTGCCCCACTAAGAAGTTTGCCTTTTTATTATTCAGCGTGGTGATGTGCGGGGTGGCAAGCAGATTGGACTCGGTGTCCGATTGCACCGCATTGATGATCGCGCCGAATATATTTCCGCCCGACTGAATAGCAAATCCGCCAAGTCCGCCGGTTGCGCCCAAAACCGAGGCGGCTGCGGCCTCTTGCAAACTGGTGCCCAGCGCGCTGGTTGTTGTCGTGGTTGTGGTGGTGCCGTTCACCGTAGTTGTCTGCCGCGATATCCGTTCTGCCGCTGCTGCACCAGCCAATGTCAGGATATTCGGCTGCGCATTTGAATAGCTGGTGGCCACAAAGGGCGCGTTATTACCCGCAAACAAAAGCTGTACGCCCAGTTTCTTGGCGGCGTCATTGCCGATTTCAACGACAATTGCTTCGATCACGACCTGCGCTGGACGGCTGTCAATTTGCCGGATCAATTCGCCCAATTGCTTTTGCACATCGGCATTGGCCGCAATAATCAGAGCATTGACCCCGTCATACCGTGTGACAATGACCGGACCGCGTTTGGCGATACCGCCGCCATTGCCGGACACTGCAACCGGGCCGCCGCTGATGGGCGGTGCAACGCTGGCTGTAGAATTGCCGCTGCTGCCTTGGCTGCCGTTCGGCGGGGATGGCAGCGCAGCGGATAGTGCCGACTGTTGCGGCAATCCAGATGACTGCGTCCCAGCATCCTGGCCGCCGCCAATCAATGCCTGTATGGTTGGCAGCAACGTGCCAGCATCGGCATGCTGCAAATTATATACGCGTATTTCCGCGCCGGATTCAGCGCGGCCATCCAAATCGCGCGCCATCGCAGCAAACCGGGCCACAGCCGACGGGTCACCGCGCAGGCCAATCGAATTGCTGCTGTCAAATGCCACCACGGTCAGCGGTTGCCGCCCGCTATCGCCGCCACCTTGCCCAGCCAAAGCTTGCAAGGACGTTGCGATTTCGCGCGCTCCGGCATTTTTGAGTTCGACAATCTGGCTCGCGTCTGAATCGCGGTCAATCCGGCGCAGCAATTCGCGCATCCGGTTTACGTTATCGGCATAATCGGCGACGACCAGACTGTTGGCATTTTTATTGGCCGTGATTGATCCCTCGCGGCTGACTAGCGGACGTAGCGTCTCAACCGCAGCGGTGGCATCAATGGCGCGCAACCGGAATACCTCGGTTACAAACTGGCTGGCCGGCGCGGTTCTGCTGCCGATACGGCTGGGCTGTGTTGCGGCGCCGTCGGCTTGTTGAATGCGGTATCCGCCGCTGCGTATTGGGATCGCGATTAGGCCATTTGCGCGCAATGTGGACAAAAACACTTCGAAATATTCAGACCGAGATAAAGCCCGATCAGTGACCACAGATACCTTGCCCTGCACACGTGCGTCGACAATGAACGTTTTGCCAGTAACCCGTGCCGCGTCTTGCACAAAGGCGCGAATATCGGCTTCGCGTACATTCAGCATATATTGGGCAGCAATGGGCTGTGAAAATAACAGCGCCCCAAATGCAGCCAAGTGGATAATCGTTTTTTTCATTGTTTTTCCATAAAGATCGCCAACGGCAATTTTTGTGCGCCGCGCTCCACCTCCAACGATACATTTGCGCCGGGTCGCAGGTTTTTGACCAGATCAGCAGCGGAGCCAACCGCATTACCATTGACGCTGACAATAATATCACCGTCGCGCAGGCCAGCAGATTTCAGTGTCGAGCCATCATCTTTTGCCGAAACCACCAACCCCGTCACTTTGCCGTTTTCATTCCGCGCAGAAAGCCCGACATTTTTTGCAATCGTTTCGGGGCTAAGTTTGACCCCGGAACCCGGGCCTGTGCCTGTAACTGTTCCGGGCGATGTAATATTTGGACTGGTAACGGGGGATGCGGAAATGGTGGAAGCTGCGCCGCCAACGGTTGCTGCCGGAACTGATTGGTCAAGATACAGCTTCTCAAGTGCGCCATTGTTGCTGATGACGATATGATCGAACGCAACGGCGTGCAATGTTACGCCCGGCATAATTTCTTCGCCCGTTGCAAAACTGTTTTGCAGTCCCGCTGCGTCTGCCACTATCGCGGACCCGCTGCCCGATGCTTCGTTGCTGCGGATTCCAAAAAGGGTAATCGGTAATGAAGTGATCGTTTCGTTTCCGGCCGCTGTATTTTGCGCACGAAAAAAGGGGTCAAATTGCCCGAACAATATGGCCCTCTGTTCAGCGGGCATAACTTGCGGCGCAGAAACTTGCCAGTCGCCAATTGGTGCAACTGGCGTGAGCACAGCCCACAGGAGTCTGCTGATTTGTACCGTAGCAAACAATAACAAAATGCCCGCCAGAAACATGAATGGCGAAAAACGTTGGATAGTTTGCATCAAGTTTAGTCTATGCCGCACCATATATAGCGCCAGTGTTCCTGTTCCATTGTCCCTACGTTGCGTTTGGCCGCGCCGCATTGGCCGCGATTATGTCGCTATGATGACGATTCGGTTACACTGCCACAGGATGGGCGCAAATACGAATGTCATTGACAATTACTTGCCTGACTTTGCCACAATTGCAATCTGCTGGACAGGCTTGCCATTTTTGGGGATAGCTACCGCGTAATTATATTTCAAAGGACGCCAATGCCCGCCACTCCTGATTTCGATTTCGCTTTGGGTGAAAATGCGGAGATGATCCGCGATAGCGCAGGCCGTTTTGCCGATGATAAAATCGCGCCATTGGCGGCAAAAATAGATTCCGAGGATTGGTTCCCGCGCGAATTATGGCCCGAAATGGGGGCGCTGGGCTTGCACGGCATTACTGTAGCCGAAGAAGATGGCGGACTGGGGCTTGGTTATCTGGAGCATGTCGTGGCGCAAGAAGAAGTGGCGCGGGCGTCGGCTTCGGTTGGCTTGTCTTACGGCGCGCATAGTAACCTGTGCGTCAATCAAATCGC
>JANOKA010000096.1:0-13731 GCA_031418995.1 Sphingomonadales bacterium
CCCGCAGCCGAAAGCGCTTTGGCCAGATCGCCGCTATACAATCTGGGTGTGCCGGTGCGCGGCGTCTGCGCGCGTTTTAGCACGGCGGCGGACATCACGTCGGGACGCGCCCCCATGGCCGCTTGCATCCATTTGGCGAAATCGACGATATTGCTGTTGACCCCGGCAGCAGCGGGCACGTGCCAATATGCCTCTTTCACAGGCTGTATCTGCCCTTGATTGTGAGGCCGCGCCCAATCCGCTGCGCCCGTAAGACCGGCCATGCCATATGTTGCGCTGGACATGCCAAGCGGACGGAAAAACCGTGCCGCAACCGCATCGGAAAACGGCCGGGATGCCGCCTGCGTCAAAATTTCACTCGCCGCATCAAAGGCGATATTTTGGTATGTGTGACAGGTTCCAGGTGCGCATTGCAACGGCGCGGCCGCCATTCCGGCGCGCACCAAACCGGGGTTTTCACCCGCCTCTAATTTGTCATCATAGGCGTTTTTGGGAAGGCCTGTCTGGTGCGACAATAGCTGGGCAAAGGTCAAACTGCCCTCCGCCCCGCCCGGCAGGCGCAGCGAAGTTTGCCAGCTGGCAACTGGACGCTCCAGATCAACGGCTCCGTCATTGGCAAGCGATGCGGCAAGCGCGCCCGTTGCCGTCTTGGAAACCGAGGCCCAGCGAAATATGGTATTGGGCGTGACGGGCGCACGGGCCGACATATCGGTTACGCCATAGGTTTGGACGAAACGGATTTCTCCATCCTCGACAACCGCAACGGCAAGCCCCGCCATTTCAGGCCGCATCGACAGTTCGATTAGTTGCAGGTCGAGGCGGCGATAATCGATGCGTCCGCGCCACTCCTTTGATGTATCGGGCAGCCCGTCACCCGTTTTTTGAAATATCGCTGCCGGACCAGACAGTTGGTGGCCCCCGCCGCGCAATAGTACGCCATACCAGCCAATCAAACCCAGCGCGGCAACAGCAACGAAAACTATACCTGCCCGTCTCATCTAAACCGTTGGTCCCGCCGTGATAGTGTTGGCCACGCACGCCATGTGCCGATGGTATAAGCAAGACCATACGCCAGAACAATCAGCGACGACCATATCGCAAAACGGTCGGTCAATTCGGGCCGTATAAGGTGCGCCGGGACCAATGCCAGTGCGCGCAACATATAGATTGCCGAGATGACAACCAATCCGGTTCGCAGCAATGGCAATCGTGCACATTTTCCCGCACCGGAAAAGGCAAACAGCGCCCAGATAGCCAATATCACCGCGATAAATCCCGTCACGACCGCAGGAAACCATGCCCCGCGTTCGGCAGCAATCGCCATTTCTTCGCCTGCGCCAAAAAAACGGTACCAATCCGCACCGCCAATAATGCACCCGACATGCAGAAGCGAAGCCGCAGCGGAGAGCCACCCGCCTATTATTAGCGCCGCACTTCCGGGGTTTGGTGGGGCATATGCACGGCGTTTCATGTAACTTTCCCTATATGAGATAATGCGCCGCCGTTTTCGCCGCCACTTCCTCCGCCATCACGCCCGGTGCCATTTCAATCAACTTGAACGGCGATTGATGGTCAGGACGCTGGAACACGCACAGGTCAGTTATAATCATATCGACGACATTCTTGCCCGTCAGTGGCAATGTACACGCAGGGATAAACTTGGGCGAACCGTTCTTGGCATTATGTTCCATTACCACGATAATCTTTTTGACACCCGCAACCAAATCCATCGCCCCGCCCATACCTTTTATCATCTTGCCGGGGATCATCCAGTTGGCAATGTCGCCATTTTCGGCAACCTCCATCGCGCCCAATACCGTCAGGTCAATATGCCCGCCGCGGATCATGGCAAAGCTGGCGGCGCTGTCAAAATAGGCCGATTGCGGCAGCTCGCTGATCGTTTGTTTCCCTGCATTAATCAGATCAGCGTCCTCGTCTCCTGCAAACGGAAATGGCCCGATGCCCAGCATGCCGTTTTCGCTTTGCAGCGTTACCTCAACACCGTCCGGAATATGATTGGCAACCAATGTTGGAATGCCGATACCCAAATTGACATAATATCCGTCGCGCAATTCCTTTGCGGCACGCGCCGCCATTTGATCGCGGGTCCAACCAGTATGTGTAGTTATTTCAGTCATTCGGGCTCTTCCAATATTTGCGTAATATCTTCTATTTCCGGTGCAGCAACGCTGCCGGGATGCGGCACGACAAACCAGCCGCGATTCCAGAATTTGCCAAGGCTGATCGCGTAGTCGGGATTGCGCAGATAATCGAACAGCTCGTCAAAATCGCTTTTTTCATCGCCTGCCACCGCAGCGATGCAATAATATTGCGCCAGATTCCAGCGGCGCTCCTGTTTGCGCAGGCCGTTTTTCTCTTGCAAGGAAATCAGGTCTTCGGCTTTGATCGCCGGGTTAGCGCCCTGCCGCAAGGGATCGAGCGTTCCGGCCACATCGCTCTGCTCCCGCCCGCTGATCCAGATCATCCGTAGCCCCGCATCGCGTATATCCTCCAGCAATGACCCTAGAGGCCGGGTCAAACCTTCCGCGCCTGCGGTATCCGACGCGGGCAAAAGCGCAGCATCCAGATCGACAATCACGGCCAGCGGTTTTGCAGCACAGGCCACGGTTTCCGGCGTGGCCAGCGAAACCTGTTCCACCAAAACCGCCGATTGCACGCCCAATCCCTGATCCCGCCGCTGCGCCTGTGCCAAGGCATATTGCGTAAAATTCAGGAACGGATGACGGCTGGGCGCGGGTAAGTTGCGCGAATGTAACAGCGCAAATTCATCATTACCGGGAATAGGTAGAACGCCGGGCCGTGCGGCATATGCATCCGTTTCTGCCATTTCTGCACCGCCAACGGTTACAATGGGATCACCCGCCTTTTGCGTATCCAGATTGACTCCGGCCTCGGCGCGGCGGGTACGTTTGGCCGCGTCCAGTTGTTTCTTGCCGATCAGACCTGCCGCCGCAACAGGCAGCAATGCCGCTGCGCAGCCCTGTAATGCCAATGCGCCAGCAATTAACAAGGGCAGCGCAACCCGCATTTATGCGTCTGCGCGCGCACGCACAGTGCGAAACTCAATTTTCTTGTCATACGGCGCGCCGATAATCATGCGTTGCACATAAACACCAGGCAAATGGATGCTGTCGGGATCAAGCGCGCCAACGGGAACGATTTCCTCTACCTCGGCCACGCAGATTTTACCGCATGTGGCGGCGGGCTGATTGAAATTACGCGCGGTTTTGCGGAATACCAGATTGCCGCTTTCATCGGCTTTCCACGCCTTTATAACCGACAGATCGGCAAAGATACCGCGTTCCAATATATATTCCTGTCCGTCAAAAATCTTTGCCTCTTTGCCGTCTGCCACCTGCGTTCCGACGCCGGTTTTGGTATAGAAACCCGGAATGCCTGCGCCGCCAGCGCGCATCCGTTCGGCCAAAGTCCCTTGCGGACAAAATTCCACTTCCAGTTCTCCGGCCAGATATTGCCGTTCAAATTCTTTATTCTCGCCAACATAAGACGACATCATTTTGGCGATCTGCTTGGTACGCAGCAATTTGCCTAAACCCTCGCCGTCGATGCCTGCATTATTGGATGCGACGGTCAAGCCGGTTACGCCGCTGTCCACAATCGCATCAATCAACCGTTCGGGAATTCCGCACAAGCCGAACCCCCCCGCCGCGATCAGCATATCGTTTTGCAAAAGGCCGTCCAGTGCAGCGGCGGCGGTGGGATAAAGTTTTTTCATGGTGGCGTTGGCTCCCGGCTATGTCTGATCTTTAGGGACAAACATGCCGGATAACAATTGCAACGATTGCGGGGCGCAGATTATATGGCGCAAGTCGTAACGGATTATGGCCTAGAAACGAAAACCTAACAGGTCCCCAAGCGCTGCCAATGCCTGTTCGCCGCTGATGACCTTTATCGCCGCCATGCCCAATGCAGCGGCGGGTTTGCAGTTAATGCCCAGATCGTCGAGATAGATACACTGTTCCGGCGGTGTTTGCAGTTCATCACACATCATCTGGTAAATGCGCGGGTCGGGTTTGCGCACCCCCGCTTTGCTGCTTTCGATGACATGGCTGAACCGCTTCATAATGCCTGCAACTGTGGTTGCTTTCTCGTCGGTCATCGCCATGCCTGCGCCTTTGCCCGATGGTACATTGTTGGTGATGCAGCCCAGATCGTACCCGCGGGCTTTCAAATTATCCAATGCCGCCACCATCGCTGGCCGGATATCGCCTGCAAGTACCGCCAGCACATCTGCGCCGCGTAAAGTGATGCCCAAGGCTGCGGCCTCGGCAGCAAACATCGCGTCAAATTCGGCGGCGTTAATTTCGGCGCGTTCAAACAACGCCCATGCATTGCCATCGGGATTGGCCGAATTAATCCGCCGTACGCTGCCCAGCGGTTGGCCGCGCTCCGCCTCCAACCGCGCAAACGCCTCAAACGGAGAGGACGTAATCACGCCGCCAAAATCAAAAATGACGGCCGTATATGCAGCTACCACAGGCGGATGACCCCGAATTGATCGAACAGCCTTTCGTTGGATATAAGCGTCATTTGCTCAAGCTGTGCCTGTGCGATGAGCATACGGTCGAAAGGATCACGGTGTTCAAATGGAATTATTCCTGCATATCGCGCATGATTGGGGGTAAGATTGATTTGCAAGAAACCGTCTTTTATCAACTCGCCAGAGAAATTTTCTGCATAAGATTGCGCAATTGCTAATTTCCCCAAACGATATTTTTGGGCAATCTCAAAAGCAGTAACGGCAGATACATGGATTTTCGATGCCTTATCCTGCAAAACATTCTGCACTTTTTCAGGCAATTTTTCAGGGTGATATACCGCCCATATGAGTGCGTGCGTATCGAGCAAGTAACTTAGACCCATATTCGATCACAAACTATCATTCGGGTCGTCAACTTCGCAATTCCACAACGCAAGATCCTCCTCCGGCAATGGATCCCAAAACCCATCCTCCAAAGGATCCTTTCCAGCTGGAACCAAATGAGACAGGCGGCCCAACACACGCTTGCCCGTCGGCACCGGTTTCAACGGAACAATCCGCACCACCTCTTCCTTACCGCGCGAAATAATCACGTCCTTGCCCGCCAGCACATCGTTGATGAGACGGGAAAGATGCGTTTTTGCTTCGTGGACAGATACGGTAGTCATGACTTAGTCATTTAGTCTAGTTTGTTGACTAAGTCAATATCTCCGGCTCAATAACGCAGCTTCAACCCCGGCCTTGCCCAGCGCATTTTCGCCAGCTGCCCCGTACCTGACAAACAGATATACGCGTCCATCCTGTCATCCCCGCCCCAACAAATATTGGTGGTGAATATATCCGGCGTCGCGACAAATTCGACCAGATCGCCGTCCGGTGAAATCACGCTGATGCCGCTTTCGCCGATGGTGGCGACGCAGATATTGCCGCATTCCTCAACGCCCATACTGTCGAAGAATTTATAGCCTGCGGGACGGTACACGGGAATGCCCGGACCGCCCGGGCCGGCATCGGGCGCGACTTTGCCCGGCGCGGTGATGTTGAATTTCATCAACCGGCAGGTATAGGTTTCGGCGGCATATAATGTCTTGCCATCGGGTGACAGGCCGACGCCATTGGGATTGTTCGACGGGAAAATGACCTCTTCCAAATGGCTGCCATCGGCCTTGGCATAGAAAATCCCGACTATATCGTGACAGCGTTTTTCATAATCGACCTTGCCGTGATCGGTAAACCAGAAGCCGCCATGGTCGTCGAATACAATGTCGTTGGGTCCGCGAAGTGTGCACCCGAAATCGCCGCTTTTATAAAGGACTTCAACCGCGCCGGTTTCGATATCAATGCGTTCTATCCGGCCGCCGGAATAATCGGACGCAATACCAGCCGGGGTCAGATATCCGTTTGCCTCGACATAATTGAACCCGCCATTGTTGCAGCAATATAGCTTGCCATCGGGGCCGATTGCCAAGCCATTGGGGCCGCCGCCGGGCGTTGCAATCGTCTGTTTGCTGCCACCTGGATGGCACCGCGTAATCCGGCCGGGTTCAATTTCCACCACGATGACGCTGCCATCGGGCATGGCCACGGGACCTTCGGGAAAACGAAGCCCGGTGGTAATAATTTCTAATGCGGTCATGACAATCAATCTCCTCTTATCTCTTGCGCCAACTATGCGCACACCCTGCTGCTTTGTAAAAGCGCAATTTGGACGCTTGACCTTTTTGCATGTGCCGTGCGACATCATGCGATGACCGCTTCCAGCATCTCTGTCCCGCGCAAATCAATCGGCCTGTGGACCGCGCTCGCGCTGGTGATGGGCAGCATGATCGGATCGGGCGTGTTCCTGTTGCCTGCCAGCCTTGCCCCATTGGGTTGGAACAGCGTGATCGGCTGGATGATAACCGTTGCCGGCGCGATGTGCGTAGCGGGCGTTTTTGCCAAGCTAGCCCGCCATTTTCCCCACGCGGGCGGACCTTATGCCTATACTAGGCAAGCGTTTGGAAAGGGCCCCGCGTTTGCCGCCGCTTGGGCATATTGGATATCATTATGGGTCGGCAACGCCGCAATCGCAACAGGCGCGGTCAGTTATTTAAGCCGATTGTTTCCGGTGCTGGGCGATACCGGAAACTCGGCGGTTGCAACGATTGTAATCATCTGGATATTTACCTTCATCAACCTGCGCGGCGTGGAAACCGCAGGCAAAGTGCAGTTGGTGACAACGATTATAAAGCTGATCCCGTTGATCGCGGTGGCCGCGCTTGCCGTTTATGTTCTGGCCAATCAAGGCGTGATGGTTGTCCGGCCATTTGATACAGGCGACCTTAGTTTGGCCAGTATATCGGCGGCAACCACGCTGACCCTGTGGGCGATGCTCGGCCTTGAAACCGCAACCGTTCCCGCCGATCAAGTGCAGGATCCCGAACGCACCATCCCGCGCGCAACCTTATTCGGTACGGCAGGCGCAGGGATAATCTATATCATCGTATGTTCCGCCGTTGTGCTGATGTTGCCCGCTGCGCTCACTGCCACGTCGGCGGCGCCCTTTGCCGATTTTGTCGCAATATATGGCGGCGCCGATGCGGGTACGGCGATTGCCGCATTTGGCGCGATCAGCGCGCTGGGCGCATTAAATGGCTGGATCATGATACAGGGCGAACTGCCCGCCGCCATTGCACGCGACGGATTGTTTCCGAAATGGATGGCGGCGCGGGGCAAATATGGCGCGCCCGTTTACGCGCATATCTTGTCGAGCAGTTTGCTGACAATCGTGCTGATGCTCAATTTCTCCCGTTCTATGGCATCGCTGTTTGAATTTCTGATCCTGCTGACAACGTCGGTGGTATTGTTCATGTATCTAGGCTGCGCCGCCGCTGCCGCGCGGCTGATGGTAACGGGGCAAATAAAGGCATCCGCCGGGTTTACCGCGATTGTGATATTGGCGGCGATATATTCGCTTTGGACGATATACGGCGCAGGCACAGAGGCGCTGATTTGGGGCATCGCGTTGCTGGCTGCAGGCGTACCGATTTACTTACTTATGCGGCGTTCCGTTTAACTTCAGCAAATATGCCCGGTCCCCTCAACCAAAGCCGAAAATAAAATCGGCGGCAGAAAGTTCGGCGACGTTGTTGATGACGATCAGGTTGCCGCCGCCAAGGTCGATGAAACTCGTGCCGTTATTTACGCCCAAACGCGATGCGACTGCGGTGAAATTGTTGAAATATTGCGATACGTCGATGCGGTCGGAACCGCGCTGGAAATCACCGATGACATCCTGACCGACAACGCCGCTAAACCGGAACGTGTCAGCGCCGGCTTGCCCGAATAAAACATCATTGCCGCCCATCCCGTTCAGGACATCATCGCCTGCGCCGCCAAGCAAGTAATTGCCAATCGCGTTTCCGGTCAGCGTATTGGCGAGTTCGTTGCCAACGCCAAAAGGCGTGCTGCCCTCTAGGATCAGGTTGTCGGCATTGGCGAACAGATAATATCCTGCACCTGTGATGTTTGCGCGCACGGTATCGGTTCCGCCGCCCACTGCCTCAAACGTCAAATCATCGGGGGTATCGACATAATAGGTGTCATTACCCGCGCCGCCATCCATTAAATCATAATCGCCAAGGCCGCTGGCGCCGCGCAGTATATCATCGCCCGCGCCGCCAACCAAAATGTCGGTGACAAAATCCGCGCCGCCGATCAGCGTATCATTGCCATCCTCACCATATAAGGCGTCTGCGCCGTTTTCGCCGTCGAGATAGTCATTACCGATGCCTGCCGCCAGATAATCCACGCCGTCGCCGCCATAGATGGAATCAATACCGCTTTCGCCAAATAATGTGTCATTGCCAAGGTTGCCATAAATCTGGTCATCGCCCGCGCCGCCCAATATCAATTCGCCGCCGTTTGCGCCGCTGATGGAATTGTTCAACGCGTTTCCGACCACAAATGTGGTGCCGCTATTGTCAAAGATTGTTGCACCTTCAAGGTTGCTGAACATATAATATCCACCACCAGAGATGCCGACAAACGCATTGTCATAACCCGCATTAGCATCCTCGAAAATAATATCGCCGGCATTGTCGACAATATAGGAATCGTTGCCCACGCCGCCATACAGGCTGTCCGCCTCTGCTGCGGATGACCGTCCATCCAGAGTGTCATTGCCAGCGCCGCCGACCAATATGTCTTGCCCGGCCCTGCCGAATAATTGATCATCGCCGCCTTCGCCGTAAAGGATATTTGCGGCGGCATTGCCAAACATTCCGTTTGCCTCGCTGTTGCCGATGGCACCAAATGGATTAAGCGTACCGCTCAATATGATATCTTCAACATTGTTTGGCATACGAAACGTCAGGCTGGCCGATGTGTTTGTTAAACTGCTTATGAAAACAATCGTATCACGGCCGCCATTTGCCGCCTCGGTAATGCGGCCTGCATCTTCCGCCGTTACGGCGTACCGATCATCCCCTGCGCCGCCATCAAACCATATTGTGAACAAGCCAAGGTCAGCCTCTGTCTCAAAAATATCATTCCCGTTACCGCCGTACATAAATATCGTTCCGCCAGTGCCCAGCCCAAAACCAAACTGGCCTGCATAGAGCGTATCATCGCCGTCCTCGCCGTATAGATAATCGGTACTGCCGTCACCAAATCCGCCAGACAGCTGATCATTGCCAGCGCCGCCGCGCACAATGTCTTGTCCTGCGCCTGCGTCAACGCGGTCATTGCCTGCGCCTGCATTGATGGTATCGTTTCCGGCAAGTGCCCGGATCAGGTCTGCATTTGGTGTGCCGTCAATTGTTTCGCCTGCGTCTGTGCCATTAATGTCCATTGGAAATTCCCCGTTTATGCTGTGTCAACAGGTGTATATGTAACCATATGCATTCTGTTGAAATTGGATGGATACGTCATTTTTAGCAAAGATTTGCCTCTTACATTGTCATCATCATCGGCCTAGATACGGATCACACTTAATCCATTCGAGAGCATTTATGACCGCTGCATACCCCGCCGACCTGAAATTTTATATCAATGGCACTTGGCGTTCGGGCGGGGGCCGTGATGTCCACCGCGTGGTCAATCCGGCGACGGGTGAGACGCTCGCTGAATTGCCGCTGGCCAACGCGGCTGATCTGGATGAAGCATTGGAAGCCGCGGCACGCGGGTTTAAGGTCTGGCGCGCCACCGACGTTAATGAACGCGCGGCAATTCTGCATAAAGTAGCAGACAATATCCGCGCCCGCGCCGAGGCCATCGCGCCATTGCTGACCATGGAACAGGGCAAGCCATTGTCCGAGGCCAAGGGTGAAATCCTTTCCTGTGCAGGCGTGTTTGACTATTTCGCCGAGGAGGCCAAGCGTGCCTATGGCCGCGTACTGGTGCGCCCAACCGGACAGCGGACATTGGTGCTGAAACAACCTATCGGGCCAGTTGCTGCATTCAGCCCGTGGAATTTCCCCGTCAGCCTGATGAGCAAAAAACTCGCCGCTGCATTGGCCGCAGGATGCTCGATCATCTCAAAACCCCCCGAAGAAACGCCCGCCTGCACCATCGCATTGATGCAATGCGTGATCGATGCCGGCGTGCCCAGCGATGTGGCGCAATTGGTGTACGGCGTACCCGATATGGTCAGCCGCCATTTGATCGCATCGCCGGTCATCCGCAAAGTCAGCTTCACCGGATCGGTTCCGGTGGGCAAACATCTGCTGAAATTATGCGCCGATGGTGTGAAACGCACGACGATGGAACTGGGCGGTCATGCGCCCGTCCTGATATTCGACGATTGCGATCTGGAAAACGCAATGAATCTGGCCGCGTTCACCAAATTCCGCAACGCCGGACAAATCTGTATCTCGCCCACGCGTTTCTATGTGCAAGAGGGTGTGTATGAACGCTTTGCCGCTGGCTTTGCCGAACGCACGGCAAAGATCAAAGTCGGCAATGGGATGGACATTGATAGCGGCATGGGGCCGCTCGCCAATGACCGCCGTACGCCCGCGATTGAGGCGCTGGTCGAGGATGCACGGGCCAAGGGCGCAAAGGTGCTGGCGGGCGGAATGCGTAGCGAAGGAGCCGGAAACTTTTACGCGCCCACCGTGCTGTCAGACGTGCCAATGAACGCCGATGTCATGGACAATGAACCCTTTGGTCCCGTAGCCCTAATCCGTCCGTTCAAGACCATGGACGAGGCGATTGAACAAGCCAACCGCCTGCCATTTGGGCTTGCGGGATATGCTTTCACCGAAAATGCACGCCAAGCCAATATGGTCAGCGACGCGATGGAAGTCGGCATGGTCGGCCTGAACAGTTTCGTCATTTCCGCCCCCGATGCCCCCTTTGGCGGCGTCAAAGAAAGCGGTTATGGCAGCGAAGGCGGACCCGAGGGTCTGGATGGATATCTGGTAACCAAAGCGGTGCATCAATATTGACGGGTCGCTACACTCCATGAAACGGCAACTCTATCTGATCGCGGGTTGCGCCGCATTGGCGCTGGGCCTGATCGGCATTCCGTTACCGCTTTTGCCCACCGTGCCGTTTTTCATTCTGGCGGCATTTTGTTTTGCACGCAGCAGTCCGCGTCTTGAAAGCTGGATCGTTACCCACCCGCATTACGGCCCGCCCATTGTCGCATGGCGCGAAAAGGGCATCGTCAGCCGCAAGGGCAAATGGGCCGCCACGGGCGCGTTCGCATTTAGCACCGTGATTGGCTTGTTCGCATTGACCATGCCATGGGCGCTGTTGCCAGCGTTGGTTGGGGTTACGTGCGGGACTTGGTTATGGCGTAGACCGGAAAATTAATGTGTGCATTCATTCTTGCCATTCTTCGTAAGCCCGTCATTGATTGCATAGTAATTTAGTGGGAGAAATCGATGAAATTACGCGCAACTAAAATGGTGCTTACGGCGTTGCTGATGACGTCGACCACGTCATACGCCCAGGATGCGCCCACGATGTTGCGCCTTTCCACTGGATCGGAATTGGCAACATGGACAATAGCCGCGCCAAATCCATTGCACAAAACGCCTGTTATATTCGTTCATGGCGGCCCCGGCATGTACACGACCGACGGTGCCAAATTAAAGGGCGTATCGCTACGTGACGCCGGATTTGCGACGATATATTTTGATCAGGCAGGCGGCGGAAAATCAAAGCAGATTGCTGTAAAAGATTATACAATAGAACGCGCAGTTGCCGATTTGGAGGCGCTGCGTATTGCATTGAGGCATGACAAAATCATCCTGTGGGGCAGCTCATATGGAGCGAGCCTAGCGACAATATATGCCGCGCGTTATCCCGCAAACGTCGCCGGGGTCATATTAACCTCGCCCGGCAGCTTTCCTGGCACCAATGCAAAACGGAATTACCAAATTACCAACCGCGATAAAGTGAAGTTGGGTAAAGAGCTGGTGTCAGCGGCTGGGAAAATTGATAAAAATGGAACAGCCGCCGAAGCAACTTTGTCGCAATCCGAAGCTGGCCGATTATTCGACGACGTGGTCAATGCCGATTTGATGGGCGCGATGGTGTGCAAAGGATCTGACCTTGCCGCGCCGCCCCCCGGTTCTGGCGGAAATCTGTACGCAAACCGCCTGATATCCAAGGACCTTGATAAACGGAAATTCAAATTTACGGCCCCGATTAACGTACCTGCATTGGTCCTGCGCGGCACATGCGATTTTATTGACGAAGAAAACGCCGCCAAATTTGCCGCTTTGTTTGGAACGTCGGTGACCACTATTGAGGGCAGCGGACATGGATTGCTTGAGAAACGCAGCGAAATCGAGGCGGCCTTTGCGCGATTTGCCAGCGAACAATTGGCATTAGTGGAATGATTAAAATACGGCCTTAATGCCTATATTGCTGCGTCGCGCACAATCGCCGTACCCGCCTCGCGCTGCACCTTCAAATCGCGCTTTAACGCAGCGGGATCGCGGGCGAAAACAAAACCAAACGACACGCCGCCTTCCTTGCCTATTGTCGCATGGTGCAACTTATGTGCCTGCACCAATCGTTTGGCATAGCCGCGTTTGGGCACGTACCGGAAAAAACGCTGGTGCACCAAACCGTCATGGATCAATGTATAGATTATACCGTAAATCAGCACGCCCAGCCCAATCCACGTCCCCGGCTCCCACGCCGCCGCGCCCAGTATCAGCGGCGATCCGGTGGCAAACATGCTGATGCTAATCACTGCGCCGACAATGCCGTACAGATCGTTCTTTTCCAGTGCGTTATCATGCGGTTCGTGATGGTCACGGTGCCATGCCCAGCCCCAGCCATGCATGATATATTTATGCGCGCCCCACGCAACCATCTCCATGGCGATAACCGACGCGGTGATGGTTACAAGGATGGCGAAGATGCTCATAGGTCAGATATAGCGCCGCACCGTTATGTTTGCCAATTGCAAATCGCGCTGTGCCACTTGAGCGATCGCTACATTGAGGTAAATACACAATTTCGTCATGCTGAACTTGTTTCAGCATCCCTTTCACCGCTATACCCGCTTTCGCGGCACGATGGACTCTGAAACACGTTCAGGGTGACAGCTGCGTAATTAGGCTGATGATGACCAATATACCCCAAACACACGCTCAAACACCCGCACAAACGTTGTATGAAAAAATCTGGAACGCGCATGTGGTTGAGGCGCGGGATGACGGGACAGCGATCCTGTTTATTGACCGCCATCTGGTACATGAAGTGACCAGTCCGCAGGCGTTTGAGGGATTACGCGTGGCGGGGCGAACCGTGCGGCGGCCTGATCTGACATTGGCGGTGCCCGACCATAATTTGCCCACCACTGCGCGGCTGGATGCCAGCGGAAAGCGTATTCCGATTGCTGATCCTGAAAGCGCAGCGCAATTGGCGGCGCTGGAGGAAAACGCGCCCGCATTCGGCATCCGCTATATCGACGCCAGCGACGCCAATCAGGGCATCGTCCATGTCGTCGGACCGGAACAAGGATTTTCGCTGCCCGGCACCACCATCGTCTGCGGCGACAGCCATACCGCGTGCCATGGCGGGCTTGGCGCGCTGGCATTCGGCATCGGCACCAGCGAGGTGGAGCACGTATTGGCGACGCAAACGCTGCAACTGAAACGCAGCGCAGCGATGGAGGTCCGCGTCGAGGGCGAATTGGGCGCGGGCGTTTCTGCCAAGGATGTCGTACTGCATATCACGGGCGTTTTGGGCGCAGCAGGCGGCAC
>JANOKA010000097.1:0-1992 GCA_031418995.1 Sphingomonadales bacterium
ATATGTCAAGGCGACCGCGCCCAAAAGCGGACTGCCCGGCGGCACTTACAGCTTTCCCGTGGTATCGGTGGGCGCGACCGAAAATGCGCTGATGGCCGCATCGCTCGCAAAGGGCACATGTGTTTTGCATAACGCGGCGCGTGAGCCGGAAATTGTCGATCTGTGCAATATGCTGGTGGCAATGGGCGCGGAGATTGACGGCATCGGCACGGGCGAATTGACGATACAAGGCAAAGACCGCCTGCACGGTGCAACATACCGCGTGATGAGCGACCGGATCGAAGCGGGCAGTTATGCCTGCGCCGCCGCGATGACGGGCGGTGATGTTGAGTTGATCGGCGCTAAAGCCAGCGAGATGGAGGCTACCATCGGCGCGTTGCGGGCAGCGGGCGTATTGGTGGAGGAAACCAAGAACGGCGTGCGCGTGGCATCGAACGGCCCGATGAAAGCAATCACGCTAACCACTGCGCCGTTCCCCGGCTTTGCCACCGATATGCAGGCGCAGTTCATGGCGATGCTGTGTATGGCCGAAGGATCGAGCGTGCTGACCGAGACGATATTCGAAAACCGTTTCATGCATGTCCCCGAACTGAACCGTATGGGTGCTTTTATTGAAACCAAGGGCCGGACGGCAATTGTCCACGGCGTCAAAAAACTAACCGGCGCGCCAGTAATGGCCACCGACCTGCGCGCATCGATGAGCCTTGTCATGGCGGGATTGGTTGCCGACGGCGAAACCGAGGTGAGCCGCTTGTATCACCTGGATCGCGGTTACGAGCGGTTGGAGGAAAAACTGCAACTGGTCGGCGCGGATGTGGAGCGGGTTGGGGCGGATTGAAGACTAGCCTGCGACCAACCACACCCTGATCGCACTCGCCAGACCCGGCGGGGTGGGGCTCTTTATCCGTTCCGCATCGATCTGCGCGACCAACGCGTTGACGGCAACGCTGCGTCCCTCCGCCGCTGATTTCAGCATGTCCCAAAATAACGGCTCCAAACTTATCGAGGTTTGGTGGCCATTGATTGTGACGCTGCGTTTGACGGGTGGGTGATAGATGGAGGTCATAATGCCTGAAACCCTGGCCCGTCATTCCCGTGCAGGCGGGAACCCATCACCGGACCGGCAGGTTTGGCAACGAACGTTTCAGGCACCGACAGTTTCGGTGATGGGTTCCCGCCTGCGCGGGAATGACGATGAATTGTCATTTCACACGCGTTGACAGTAGTGGCGGGAACCCCATATCTTCGGCTAGATCATTCCAATCCGGGTTACTGGCCTCAAGCAAATCAATTTTCCATTGCCTGTTCCATTTCTTAATCCGCTTTTCTCGCAAGATGGCTGTTTCCATTTCTAAATGCTGTTCATACCAGACAAGTATATGGCAGCCATTTTCTCTGCTAAATCCATCATACTCGCCTTCCCGATGCTGACGGATGCGGTTCATCAGATTGGATGTAACGCCCACATTTGTCGCACCATTTTTACGGTTGGCCATGATGTATGTCGTCGGCTGGAAATTGTCACGCATTGTCATAGGCTCGGTGATGGGTTCCCGCCTGCGCGGGAATGACTTATAATTACAATCTGGATGTGAATATCAATACATATGCTGTCCGCCATTTATCGACAGCGTCGACCCCGTCACAAAACTCGCATTCTCGCTGGTCAAAAATTCAACGCCGCGGGCGATTTCGTCGGGTTGGCCAAGGCGGCCGACGGGGATTTGCGCAACGATTTTTTCCATGACGTTATCAGGAATGGTCGCAAGCATGTCGGTGGCGATATACCCCGGGGCTATAGCATTGGCGGTGACGCCGTATTTTGCGCCTTCCATTGCGAGCGATTTGGTGAAGCCGTGAATGCCGGATTTTGCGGCGGCATAGTTGACCTGACCGATTTGTCCGCCTTGGCCGTTAACCGATCCGACATTGACAATCCGGCCCCAGCCGCGGTTCCGCATGCCGGGAAATGTTGCCTTTGCCATATTGAAG
>JANOKA010000098.1:0-2413 GCA_031418995.1 Sphingomonadales bacterium
ATATGTCAAGGCGACCGCGCCCAAAAGCGGACTGCCCGGCGGCACTTACAGCTTTCCCGTGGTATCGGTGGGCGCGACCGAAAATGCGCTGATGGCCGCATCGCTCGCAAAGGGCACATGTGTTTTGCATAACGCGGCGCGCGAACCGGAGATTGTCGATCTGTGCAATATGCTGGTCGCGATGGGCGCGGAGATTGACGGCATCGGCACGGGCGAATTGACGATACAAGGCAAAGACCGCCTGCACGGCGCGACATACCGCGTGATGAGCGACCGGATCGAAGCGGGCAGTTACGCCTGCGCCGCCGCGATGACGGGCGGTGATGTTGAGTTGATCGGAGCTAAAGCCAGCGAGATGGAGGCCACCATCGGCGCGCTGCGGGCAGCGGGCGTATTGGTGGAGGAAACCAAGAACGGTATTCGTGTGGCATCGAACGGCCCGATGAAAGCGATCACGCTGACCACCGCGCCGTTCCCTGGCTTTGCCACCGATATGCAGGCGCAGTTCATGGCAATGCTGTGCATGGCCGAAGGATCGAGCGTCCTGACCGAGACGATATTCGAAAACCGTTTCATGCATGTTCCCGAACTGAACCGTATGGGCGCCTTTATTGAAACCAAGGGCCGGACGGCAATTGTCCACGGCGTCAAAAAACTAACCGGCGCGCCTGTAATGGCCACCGACCTGCGCGCATCCATGAGCCTTGTCATGGCGGGATTGGTTGCCGACGGCGAAACCGAGGTGAGCCGTCTATATCACCTCGACCGCGGATACGAGCGGTTGGAGGAAAAACTGCAACTGGTCGGCGCGGATGTGGAGCGGGTTGGGGCGGATTAAAGCTTAACCTGCGACCAACCAAACCCTAATCGCACTCGCCAGACCCGGCGGGGTGGGGCTCTTTATCCGTTCAGCGTCGATCTGCGCGACCAAAGCGTTGACGGCAACGCTGCGTTCCTCCGCCGCTGATTTCAGCATGTCCCAGAATAGCGGCTCCAAACTGATCGAGGTTTGGTGGCCATTGATCGTGACGCTGCGTTTGACGGGTGGGTGATAGATGGAGGTCATAACCAAGGCTATACTACCCAGCGATGTGAGGAGATACGATTTTTTGGGGGTAGTGCAATCACAGCCGGACTTCTAAACTTCCTCACTCATTAACTGCAGATGCGGGATATCAGATGCAAGAGGGTTACCAGTCACTCACCGATAAGGAAAAAGAGACGCTGCGATTGCTTGTGCGCGGGTATGACACCAAAACAATCGCGCGCCATTTCGCGCTGTCGGTGCATACGGTGAACGAGAGGTTGCGCAATGCCCGCCGTAAAATGACCGTTTCCAGCAGCCGGGAAGCGGCACGATTGCTCAGCGATACCGAAGCGGCGGACCCCCATTTTCTTGCGGGCAAACTTTTGGGGGAAGTCGGCGCTGCAAAAGACCTGATACCAATATCGGTGCCGAATGACGGTGAAGATACAGACGGTGAAGATACGAGGTCTTTCCTTGTGCCGATAATTGGAGGAATAATAATCATGTCACTTTTACTCGCAGCGCTCGCGCTGACATCCGTTTCCCAAAATGCCGGGCCTGCTGCTTCTGCTGCTCTGTCTGTAACGGCCATTGAAACCGCTGCGCCGCAGGGCACAGTATCGGAGGAGGAACAGTCTGCACGGGCGTGGCTATCGCTGGTGGATGATTTCAAATGGGCCGATAGCTGGAACGCCACAGGCAAAGTATTCAAAGACCTGAATACGCAGGAACAATGGGCATCAGTAGCCGGAAAAGTTCAGCCGCAGTTGGGCGCGTTGCAATCCCGAACGATCAAAAGCCAGGAATTCGTGCCCGCGCCGCCATACGGATATGAAATGGTCAAATTCCAATCAAGTTTTGCAAACAGGCCGAGTGTGATTGAGACGGTAACTCTGTCACGCGAAAACGATACGTGGAAAGTTGTCGGCTATTGGCTTGATTAACAATGAAGTGGGCATTTGCAGACATACGCAAATGCCCACATCAGAATATCAATACATATGTTGTCCGCCGTTAATCGACAGCGTTGATCCCGTCACAAAACTCGCATTCTCGCTGGTCAAAAATTCAACGCCGCGGGCGATTTCGTCGGGTTGGCCAAGGCGGCCGACGGGGATTTGCGCAACGATTTTCTCCATCACATTATCAGGAATGGTCGCAAGCATGTCGGTGGCGATATACCCCGGAGCAATGGCATTGGCGGTGACGCCGTATTTTGCGCCTTCCATAGCTAGTGACTTAGTAAAGCCGTGAATGCCGGATTTTGCGGCGGCATAGTTGACCTGACCGATTTGTCCGCCTTGGCCGTTAACCGATCCGACATTGACAATCCGGCCCCAGCCGCGGTTCCGCATGCCGGGAAATGTTGCCTTTGCCATATTGAAG
>JANOKA010000099.1:0-7410 GCA_031418995.1 Sphingomonadales bacterium
TTTCGCCAAATGGATGCAAGCGGCCATGGGGGCGCGTCCCGACGTGATGTCCGCCGCCGTGCTAAAACGCGCGCAGACGCCGCGCACCGGCACACCCAGATTGTATAGCGGCGATCTGGCCAAAGCGCTTTCGGCTGCGGGCTATGGCTTGGGCTGGCGCAGCTTTAACTATGCGGGACGCCGGCTGGTGGGGCATTCGGGTGCAGTTTCGGGATACCGCGCCACGATGATTTTTGAACCCGCGACGCGCACGGGCGTGGTGGCGATGTGGAACAGCAATTGGGGAATTCCCTTTCGCATTCCGTTTGCTGCGCTGGACAGTTATCATAACCGCAAAGGTTCGCACTGGCTGGACTTGACCGATATTCCCCTGCCAGCTTCTAAAATACCGGACACCGGAGCTGCCGCCCAAACAGACTGATGGCCTCCAGCGTTGCTGAACCTTGCCACGGATGTTTCCCATTGCAGGCAACCATTGGCGCAGTGTACGATGTCTGCATGAAAAGAATCCCAATTTTGGCCGCATTTTCGCTGGCCGTTTCCGCTCCGGCCCATGCCGAGATCAAGGCGCAAAGTGACGCAGGCTTTAACGTCGTCCATATTGCCGAGGTAGAGGCATCGCCGGACGAGGTTTGGAAACGGTTGATATCGCCCAAGGAGTATTGGAGCAAAGAGCATAGCTGGTCGGGATCATCGGCGGGTTTTTATATCGATGCGCAAGCGGGCGGATGTTTCTGCGAATTGTTGCAGGATAAAAACCCCGACGCCAATCAAAGCGGCAACCGGGCAAAAGCGGCTGGCAGTGTTGAACATATGCGTGTCATTTTTGCCCAGCCGGGCCGCGTGCTGCGCATGCAGGGCGCACTGGGGCCGCTGCAATCGGAGGCTGTGCTGGGCACGTTGACGGTGGCGTTACAACCCGTTGCGGCAAAGGACGGCGGCAAATCAGTGACGAAGCTGAGTTTCTCCTACGTCGTTGGCGGTTATATGCGATATAAAATCAGCGAAATCGCGCCTGCGGTCGACAAGGTTATCGGCGAGCAGTTTGCCGGTTTGATTAAACCTTATGACCGCGCCGGCGCCATATCGGATAAGGCATCCAATTGGTCGCTTGATCTGGATAATATCAAGGATGAGGAAGCGGCGAATGACGCAGAGAAACTTTCCGGTGACGACGCGGATGCAGCGGATAAAAATCCAGTCGCCAACGACAAGTTCATCAAAGAAAATGCCAAAAAGCCGCTGGCAAAACCTGCCGCCAAATCCGATGACGCAAAGAAAGAGCGTTGATTGGTTTTGCCAGCCAAGCCCGCTGATCAAGGCACTGTCAGACGCGCCTTGCGTCCCAAAACCGCCGCCCGCATAAAAACCGAGATTGGCTGGTGTGAACTGGTGGATATACCTTCGCTGGGATTATTGGCGGTTCATGCCAAAATGGACAGCGGCGCGGCGACATCATCCATTCACGCCACCCGCGTGACGGCCTTTGAAAAATCAGGGCAGTCCTGGGTGTCATTCTGGTTCAAGGCGAGCGGCACAGCGCGGGCCCGTAAACTAAGCGCGCCCGTTTCCGATCAACGCTTTATTCGTAGTTCCAACGGCGGTCAGGAATTGCGCTATGTCATCGAAGCGCAATTTTGTTTGGGTAACTTATGCTGGGACGGGCATTTAACTTTGGCAAATCGCGGGACAATGGCGTTTCCAGTGCTTATAGGGCGGCGCGCACTGCGCCGGGGATTTCTGGTGAACAGCGGCAAACGATGGATGCTGGGTAAACCGGACGTCAAAGATATTGAGAAAGAAGTGCCATGAAAATCGCGATGTTAGCGCGCAATTCCAAGCTGTATTCGCACCAACGCCTGAAAGAGGCGGCGGAGGCGCGGGGGCATCAGCTGGACATCATCAACACGCTGCGCTGTACGATGAACATCACGTCGCACCGTCCGTCGATCCTGTATAACGGTGAGGCGCTGACCGGATATGACGCGGTCATCCCGCGCATTGGCGCATCAATTACGCAATATGGCCTAGCGGTGCTGCGCCAGTTTGAGATGATGGGGGTATGGCCGCTGAATGAAAGCGTCGCGATTGGCCGCAGCCGCGACAAATTACGCTCGATGCAGATTTTTGCCAAGCATGGCCTTGGCCTGCCCGTCACGGCATTTGCCCACGATCCGCGCCAAACCGACGAAGTGTTGAAAATCGTGGGCGGCGCGCCGGTGGTGATTAAACTGCTGGAGGGGACGCAGGGTATTGGCGTGGTTCTGGGCGAGACCGAGAAATCGGCCAAATCGGTGGTCGAGGCGTTTCGCGGCGCGAATGTTAACATCTTGGTTCAGGAATTTATCAAAGAAGCAGGCTCCAGCGATATCCGCATTTTTGTCGTTGGCGGCAAAGTGGTGGCATCGATGATGCGCACCGGAGCGGCGGGCGATTTCCGGTCTAACCTGCACCGCGGCGGATCGGCCAAGATGATCAAAATCACCCCTGAGGAACGATCAACCGCGCTGCGTGCGGCGAAAGTCATGGGGCTGAATGTCGCTGGCGTCGACATATTGCGCGCCAATCATGGCCCGGTGATTATGGAAGTGAACAGCTCGCCGGGGCTGGAAGGAATTGAGGCCACAACCGGGCTGGATATCGCCACCACGATCATCCAGTTCATCGAGAAGAACGCAAAACCCGGCGCGACCAAGACCAAGGGCAAGGGATAGGGAATAGCGGATGGCGATATCAAGTTCAGTAGTTCGTTATTGCGCCCCGCTCCGTTCGTCCTGTCTTATGATAGGTCGATGTCGAGCTGAAGGCGACCGTAGGCAGGCGGCGTAGCAAGCAACCTGTACTCGGGCAGGCTGAGGACGGACGGTTAAGATTAATTCGACGGCGTTTTACCCTACGCCTTCGCCTTCAAACTTTCCGCAACCTTGACCCCGTGGCGTTCCAGCGCTTCGACAATTTTACCCGCACCCTCCAAATCACCCCAGAACATAGGGCCGCCGCGATATATCGGCCAGCCATAGCCGTATATCCACACGACATCGATGTCCGATGCGCGCTGTGCTTTGCCTTCTTCCAATATCAAATATCCTTCATTGACCATCGGATAGAGCGTGCGTTCAATTATTTCCTGATCGGAAATCTCGCGTTTCGGCAGGTTCGATTTCGACCGGAAATCTTCGATTATAGAGAGCGCTTCGGCGCTGGGTGATCCCACGCGTTTGTCGTCATAATCGTAAAAGCCCTTTGTATTCTTCTGGCCAAAGCGCCCTGCTGCACACAGCGCGTCACGGATCGTCTCGATCTTCGCCGGGTCGCGGTGCCAACCAATGTCGAGGCCTGCCAGATCGCTCATCTGGAACGGGCCCATCGGCATGCCAAAATCGGTATGCACCTTGTCAATTTGTGCAGGCGTCGCGCCCTCCATCAACAATTGCATCGCAGGGCTCTGCCGCTGGCTAAGCATCCGGTTGCCGATGAAGCCATGGCATACGCCGGCCACCACCGCGACCTTGCCGATTTTCTTGCCCAGCGCCATCGCCGTCGCCAACGCATCGTCCGCCGTTTTTGCGCCGCGCACGACTTCGAGCAATTTCATGACATTGGCAGGGGAAAAGAAATGCATGCCCAGCACGTCTTGCGGCCGCGATGTGCTGGCGGCGATTTCATCGACATCTAAGTAGCTGGTGTTCGACGCCAAAATCGCGCCGGGTTTGCAGATCGTGTCCAGTTTGCCGAACACTTCTTTTTTGACGTCCATGCTTTCATACACCGCCTCAATCACCAGATCGCAATCGGCCAAGTCATCCAGTGATAATGTCGGGGTCAGCGCGGCCATCATCGCCTCAACCTGATCGCTGGTAAAGCGGCCCTTGGCGGCGCTCGCTTCGTAATTTTTGCGGATGACGCCGACGCCGCGATCCAGATTTTCCTGCACCATTTCAACGATGGTAACGGGAATCCCCTTGGCCAGAAAGTTCATCGAAATGCCGCCGCCCATTGTGCCCGCACCGATCACGCCGACACGTTTAATATCACGCAACGGCAAATCCTTGGCCAGCCCGTCAATCTTTGCCGCTTGGCGCTCAGCAAAGAACATGTGCCGCTGCGCCGCCGACTGGCTGCCCATCATCAGCTTCATAAACTCGGTGCGTTCAAACGCCATGCCTTCATCGAACGAAAGCCGCGTTGCCGCCTCGACGCAGGCCAGATTGGCATAAGGCGCATCAAAGCCTTTCCATTTGCGCGCATTGGCAGCCTTTAATTCTTCGATCACCGCCGCATCACCCGTCACAGCCAAATCACGCGTCGCACGCGGTCCTTTGGCGATCATCGCGCGGGCAAAGGTGATGGCGTCGGCAGCCAGATTGCCCTCGGTCGCCAATGCATCGACCAGCCCCATTTCCATCGCCTTGGCCGCTGGCACAGGCTCCCCGCCCGAACACATGTTTGCCGCAGCCGCGACGCCGACCAGACGCGGCAAACGCTGCGTCCCGCCTGCGCCGGGCAATAGGCCAAGCTTAACCTCTGGCACGCCCAATTTCGCCGATGGCACGGCAATCCGGTAATGACAGCAAAGTGCGGTTTCCAATCCGCCGCCCAATGCCGTGCCGTGGATGGCGGCAATAATCGGCTTGGTCGCGGTCTCCATCGCGTCCAATGTCGCGCCCAATGCGGGTTCTTTTGGCGCCTGTGTAAACTCGGTAATGTCCGCGCCTGCAATGAACGTGCTGCCATCACAGATCAGCACGGCGGCCTTGATACTGTCATCGCCCAAAGCTTCTGCCACGCCGTCCTTCAACCCTTGACGGACATGCCAGCTGAGCGCGTTGACGGGCGGATTGTTGACGGTGATGACCAGAACGTCGTCGTGGCGCTGTGTGGTGACGGATTGCATGGGTGAACTCCTTGTTTGGTACTTTAGTTAAATTTCAAAAACCGTAGCCCTGAGCCTGTCGACGGGCGCTATCATTAATTCGCCTAGATCACAGCGAATGCAATTTTGTAAGGACCCTGACATCCTGTAGACAGATTTTCTGTTTTAGAAACTCGTCGCATCACCGGTCAAAGCCGGCCGCAAATTTAGTTGCGTTGTTCGCGCAGAAGAGCGCGGAGCCACCATCAGCGCCTCCCCGGTTTTTAGAGCCAACACTCGCTCCCAGTCCGAATCCAAAAGTGAGTCCTTCATTTGAGCCTTCACATAGGCCCACCAGTCACTTGTATGAAAATGGTGCAACAGTGTGATGCTGCAGAGGCCCAACATTTCTGGGGCCAAAACCTTGGGTGATTCAGCGCTCACAACCAAACGAACGCTTTCCTGTTGTCGCGCGAGATCAACCAAAAGTGTGCTCAAACCGTCGCCAGCCTCGAGGAATTTGTGCGCTTCGTCAAGCGCCAAAAGTTTGGGGCATGACACTTGGACGGTTCGAAACTCTTCCACCATGACTTGGAAAACGGTGTTGACTTCTTCGCGAGAAATGAGGGGATCGGTCAAGTCAACAATTACCAGTTTAAAACCTGACTCAATTACTTGTCGCAAGTCCATTCCTTCTTTCGCAATATCTCTGTTCACATCTGAATCCGCCACCATGTACTCCAGCAATGCCATTTGCTGATCTAGAAGGTCCTGTTGTGCAATATCCAAGCCCTTCACAGCCATCATTTCCTTGACAAACTGCGAAAATTCAGGCAGAGCATTGCGGCGCTGGTATCGGCGCAGAAGCGGCATGAACATAGCTACATCAAGTTGCTTGTCACTACTTCCGATCTGCAAGATTCGCATAATGTAATCCACCGTCAATGACTTCCATTTGAACAACAGAGGCAGCACGGAACAGTGATCACCGTAAGCAGCCTTGCGTTGCTTGAAATAGGTCGGTGAGACCAACACCATGGCCTTGGAACTGGGGACACATGGTCCCAATGGAGTCACCGATGTCAAGAGACTAGTGGCTGCTTTGCAGACAGACGCCGCACTCTGACCGTAGTGGAGAACAAGCGATGTCATGGGTTCTGACAAAGACGAGCGGCAAAGAAAATCGCTCGCAGTTGACTGCAATAGACAACATTCCAAGACGACGTGGAGCGTGTGGGATCGTTCTGTCCCGTGAGCACCAATGGATGCCACACAAAACGGATCCTTAGTTTGTAAAACAATAGGCTCGTCGGTGTCGTCGGTATAGCCAAGCAACGCCATACCTTCCAACAGTCGAACCTTTGTTTTGTTGTCTGGTAAATCCGATTTGTACGATTGTCGCAAAGCAGAGTCACTCAACGACAGCCCGGGAGGGCCCATGACAGAGACCGGAACATTTTGGGATCGTTGCAAGGGAGGAGTTGCGGGCACTGCAGTCGTACTTTCTGCATTTGCAGGCGAATTCTCATGTTCATGCTTTGCGTCAATAACTACGGGAGCCTGGTGTGTTGCTTCGGTCGCAGCCGCTGCAGCCTTTGCTGCCGTCAGTTCACAAGAAACGACACTGTCCTGTGCTTCCATAGGAACCATGATTTGTGACTCGACGACTGCAACAGTAGGTACATCTTCCAACACCGATTCAGCAGGCACTGCAAAATCAGCTGCCTTGACTGGCTGTAGTTGTTGCTGCTCCTCTACGTTCGTTTCAAGAGGTGGCGGTTCGACCGGCTCTTGGCCTCGTGGCGACTTGAGTGGCTGATCTGTGACCAAATCTCCCATCCACACACCTTCGTCTTCTTGCCAGACTGTCAGCTCTGAATTTGCCGCCGATGGGTCAAACGGCTGATAGTAGGATTCATCGTAAAAGCTCGGATCAATCGTATCGTTGTAGTAGTAGCAGTAGTGCGGTTGCACTTCCAGATTTGTGACATCCTCCGACAATGCAGTAGAATCAATGTGTGCGTAGTGCTGCTGCTGCTGCAGATGCTGCTGCTCCAAATATGCGGCATACTCGTATATTTCAGTACTATCAATGTGAGACTCATGTTCCTCGCCGTGATGTTCAGCGTCGTCGTGGTTGTTGTTGTCGTGGTTGTGTTCGCAAGGCACCACATCCCAACCCGGAACTGCCGCCATCACGGGAGCTTTCCAACAGGCGTCGTACTGAAACTGTTCCGGTGTGGGTTGATAGAGTGGATGGTGCACATTAGGAATCATCACCCTCATTGCCGTCGTGCCAGCAGCAGCAGCAGGTGTCGCCGTGCGAGCAGCCACATCCAAATACGATGGTGCATTGCTATTGCTGCTATCGTCGTTGTTGTTGCTGCTGTTTTCGTCTTCGGTGACCGAATCATGACCAGATCCGTCGTTGGCGGCAGCGGCCACATCCAAATACGAGGGAGCGTTGTTGTTGTTGTTGTTGTTAATGTCGTCCTCGTCATTGTGGGCCGAATCATCACCCGCTTCGTCGTTAGCGACTTGCGGCTGCTGCTTTTTGC
>JANOKA010000100.1:0-1602 GCA_031418995.1 Sphingomonadales bacterium
GCGATTCCCAAGATTAGGCCTCCGACCGCGAACGCCAGCAGCCACCATGTATTGAAATTCTCATGGTTTTTCCAATCCATGATGTGCAGGCTCCAGAAAAAATCATAAAGCCGCCATGTCCCTGTGCGGACGGCAGTGATCTTGCCGGTGTCAGTGGCAACAAAGATGCTGGTGGCATCGGGATCGGCATAAGCAATGCGCCAAGCGGGAAGCGCCGCCCGGTATTCGGGGCTTTCTGTTACAACGCGTGACGCTATTGCGCTCGGTTTGGCCGAAGCTTTCCAGGCGGCGTTCGCAATGGCTGTCGCTTGGTCTGCATTGACGGGCGGAATGCGCGCGCCCGTTTGGGCATCAAACAGTTTGATACCATCAGCGGTTGTTACCTCGGTAACCGCGCGATCCCCCATCATATGCCAATGGATCGACTTGACGGGCACTGCTGCATTGGCGGTAATCTTTGCAGGGTCGGCAAAACTTATCCCTGCCGGAATGGTCGCCACCGCCTCCCGGTCAACAAGATGCTCGCCGCGCACTTTGTCGATGGGCAGATAACTCATGATAACACCGCTGGCGAACCAGATCAAAAGCTGTGCGCCGATAATCAGCGCGAGCCATTTGTGGACGCGGCTGGCGGCTAGATGGATGCGGGTGCGCCTGCTGCTCAGAACCAAATCCTTATCCCGGCAACTAAGCTGAATGTATCGGGATCTTCGCCCAAAGCCCTAGAAAAGCGAGCGGTTTCACCGGTCTGTTTGCGCCATTCGACGCCGATGTAAGGCGCGATTTCCTGCTTGATTTCATAGCGCAGGCGCAAGCCCGCTTCAAAATCTGTCAAGCCCGCGCCAATCCCCATGGCCGGTATATCCTGGAATGACACGTTCGCTTCAATGCGCGGTTGCAAGATCAGTGATTGCGTGATGCGCTGGTCATAGGAAGCTTCGACGCGAGCGCGAAGCTCACCCTTGTTAGACAGGAAGGTCGCCGCGTTCACCTTGAACCAATAGGGTGCAATGCCTTCGACGCCTGCGACAAGATAGGTGCGCGACGGGTCTGGTTTGATGTCGTGGCGGACGCCTGTTTGCAGATTCCAGTAAGGCGCAATGGCGCGAGAATAGAGGGCTTGCAGTTCAAGGTCATCGAGACGCCCACCGAACGCGCCTTCGCCCTCAAACTTGACGCCAAAACGGTTGATGTTGCCGCCGGTAAAGGCTTCGCCCTCGAACCGGTACGTTTCGCGGCCTTTCTGAAAGCCGACTTCGGCCAAATCGAGCATGACCAGCGAATAGCCCATACCGCCGACTTCATATGCCAGCTCCTTGCGCGACTGCGCCATTACTTCCGCGCCAAAAACCGCATCTGCGGCATGATCGCCGGGAGCAGCAGGCGCTGAGGCATCGCCGACATCGCTCTCTGCGCTATCATCAGCAGGCATCGTACTCATGTCATGTCCGGCATGGGGATCGACAGGTTCTGCCGGAGCCTGCTCCATGTTCCCCATGTCGTGACCGGCATGTGGATCGGTTGCTGCGGGCGGCGCCTCGGCCTTGGTCTGTTCAGCAGGCATGTCATGCCCTTGATGCGCCGAATGGTCTTGTTGCGCGT
>JANOKA010000101.1:0-10161 GCA_031418995.1 Sphingomonadales bacterium
ATGCCTGTGTCTAGATATGCTTGAATTTCGCCCGCAATATCACCTGCGGCAGCAGGGTTGATGCTGGATTTATGGTTCGATGGTAAAAAGAAATTCTCTATGCGGAAAGTCCAAGGATGCACTTTTAACCCTGCTGCATGGGCATCATCAACAAATGCGGACGGCTTGCCCAAAAACCCGAGCGTGTTGCGTGGGATTATCATTGCCTTATTTGGGCCAACACCGTCGGCATACTCCGCGATGTGTTTAAGACCCTGCACACTGGCCATGCTGGCATAACTGATTTCGGGATGATCGGCTGGCGCGCCAGCTGCATCCATCAACTGGATCAGCGGCAGATCGGTTTTTGCGCGCAAAGATTTTAGATTATCAACCTCAAAGCTTTGGATAAATACAGGCGCTTTGCGGCCACGATAACCATATTGTTTGAGCAACAAAAGCAATGGAGCCTCGTGAGGCAGTCCTATTTGGGTAAAATAGCTTGGATGCTTGGTTTCTGGATACACGCCAACGGGCCTGTTACGGTCTTTGTTCACTTGCGCCAGCAACACCAATATTTCCTCAAAAGTCGGAATTTCATATTGGCCGTCGCGTGCTGTGCTGCGCAACTTGGGCAGGCGCTCTTTTGCGCGCAATCTCTTCAATTCTGCCAACGTGAAATCTTCTGTGAACCAACCAGTCATTTTCTGGCCATCAATCAGCTTATCTGTTTTTCGGTCCTTAAATTCAGCGCGCTGTGCGACATCTGTGGTTTCCGATATTTCATTCTCGTGCCGCGCCACCAATATGCCGTCTTTGGTTAACACCAGATCAGGCTCGATATAATCTGCGCCCGCCTCAATCGCCGCCGAATATCCTGCCAATGTATGTTCGGGATATTCTCCTGAAAGCCCGCGATGGGCGATTATGATAGGGGTTCCATCAAGAGGTTGAGACATTGCTTGACCTTTCGGAGCGGAGCAACTGGATAATAATATTGCGATAATTACAGGTAATAATTTCATCATACGGCCATCGCAGTCAGGCATTTCAATCGCATGACAAAGGTGCGATCACGCAAATGCGGCTTCCCATTCGAGCAGTTTGAAACCGGCCAGCAAGCCGCCAGAAAATTCTACCACGGGCCGTTTAATCATTGACGGTGCTGCCACCATAAGGGTGATGGCACTTTCCTGCATCAGGTCAGCCTTGTCTTCATCCGGCAATTTCTTGAAAGTAGTGCCGGCGCGGTTAAGGATGGTATCCCAGCCCATTTTATCGCACCATCCGGACAGCTTGGCGGCATCAATGCCGGCCTTTTTGTAGTCATGAAACGTATAGGGAAGGCCTTTATTATCCAGCCAACTCCGCGCCTTTTTAACGGTGTCGCAATTGGGTATTCCGTATAAAATTATCATTGATGCCATATCATGCTCCGCGTGCATTGCACTATTTACTCGCGCACAGTCACGCATCCTGTTGCCCCAGCATAGCGGTATGAGCAAGCGCCAAAAAAAGAAGACGGCATCATTTAAATGACGCCGCCTCAAGTTTGGGTGGTGATATTATGGCTATCAGGCCAAATTAGTTTTTCGAAAATTGACCGCGGATCGCACCGTTAGGAAATTCGCTGGTCGCAATTTGGACAAAATAGGCGCCGGGTGATCTTTCAAAAGAATCTTCTAGCCATTCAGACCGCTTGACGCAGTTTTTCCAGCCGCCTTCATTCGCTTCTTTTAAGCGAAGGACCACAGGACCCGTTGATCCGCGCGGACCGCGATTGATTGTTACAGATGTGATCGGACCCAGTCCGCTTTTGTCATTTATATCATAGCAAACTTGATTTAGTTCATCAGTTACGGTCAATTCGGCCTTGGCAAAACCATCGGTATCACCGCGTGAAGATACGACTTCAGACCCTGTTAATGTCGCATAGCGCGTTTCGGCCACCGCTTCGGCCACGGCTTCTTCCAGTGTTGCGCAGCCGCCCAAAGAAAGCGCGCCAGTTATTGCTAGCGAAGATACTGCGGTAAGCTTGAATATATTCATAATGGCCTCCTTCGGATCAGGTTCAGGCCGTGTGGTTTATACGGTTATTGAACGCGCCCGGTTGTACTGACACAACTGCGGTAACGGCAAAAGGTTCCCGGCCTGCGTTCAATTGCTTCTATATCTGATCTCGATTTTACCTGCCGCAGCCAACGCAAGTTCTCGCGCAGAACCGATATCGCCTGCGGATACTCGCGCCAAGGCAACCGCCATGCGGCGAAAAGGCCGCGTTTCAGGCTTACCAAAAATACGCACGTCAATATGTTGGCCGTCAAGAGCAAGCGTGAGTGCTTCTGCAAGTCCATGAAGGCTAAAATCATTACAGTCACGGTCTGCCAGCACCACTGCGCTCGCCGATGTGCCCAGCAATTCAATGGACGGAATAGGCAGGCCAAGGATCGCACGGGCATGCAAATCAAACTCGTTCAGCGTTTGTGATATCAGTGTTACCATACCCGTGTCATGCGGGCGCGGCGACAGCTCGGAAAAGATGACTGTGTCGCCTTTGACGAAAAACTCGACCCCGAACAGTCCGTATCCGCCGAGCGCATCAACTACTTTCTTTGCCATATCTTGCGCGCTTTGCAGCGCAGCGGACGACATGGCCGCTGGCTGCCAGCTTTCCCGGTAATCGCCGCGTTCCTGAAGGTGGCCGATGGGCGGGCAGAAATGGACACCGTCACGCCCTTTTAAGTCCTTAGCGCGGATCGTGAGCAAGGTTATTTCGTAATCAAAATCGATGAACTGTTCGGCAATCACGCGTTTCCGGTCGCCGCGCATACCGGCGGCGGCATAATCCCACGATGTATCGATATCCGCCGCGCATTTTATAGTACTTTGGCCTTTTCCCGATGAAGACATGACGGGTTTGACAACCAAAGGCAGTCCCAGTTGCGCCACTGCTGTATGCAGTTCTTCAGCGCTTTGGGCGTAAAGATATTGTGATGTATTCAGGCCAAGTTCGTTTGCCGCCAGATCGCGGATGGCATCGCGGTTCATGGTTAGCTGCGCGGCGCGTGCAGACGGCACAACGCAATATCCCTTTGCCTCATAATCAGCCAAAACCTCTGTGCGGATTGCTTCAATTTCGGGTACGATGAAATCAGGATTATGTTTGTCTATCGCGGCGCCAAGCGCTGCGCCGTCAAGCATGGAAAACACTTCGGCTTCATCAGCAACCTGCATGGCAGGGGCATTGGCATAATTATCGCATGCAATTACGCTGCAACCCAGCCGTTTGGCTGCAATTGCAAATTCCCGGCCTAATTCGCCTGAACCTAGCAGCAGGATTTTGGCAGTCGGCGTCATTTATAATGCTCCCTTCGATCGCCAAAATCACGCACGCGTTTGCGCCAGGTCCGGTAACTACCGGGTTTCAGGTTGGAACGCATGATAGTTTTTATCTCGTCAGGCGAAACACCGTGCTGCTGCGTAATAACCGTGAAACTAACATGGTCGGATAGCGCCATTTCAATAATTTCGCTAATTTGAACAGCATTTAGTTTTAATTTCATCGCAGCGCACTCAGCCTTATTTTTTACGGTGCGTAAGCAAGGTGATTATATCTTGATTCGCCATCGCCTTAACCTCTTGTTTACCATACTCCAATAGCGTGCATCCAAGACAGAATGCAATGAGGGTAAGTCTAATGCAAAATGCACAGACCAATAATGCGGTCAGTTTAAGCCACAAACCCGCAGTAGCTATTTCTACCGAGTTTCGCTTCATATTTGCTATTGCAGCATTCTGTTTAACCTTGGGAGCAAGCTTAATTGCTACGACCGCTGTAACATTTGACGAAGTAAAGCTTGCAACGCAATTTACGATTTACAGCTCGTTTCTTAACATGGCGATTTTAGGTGGCTCAATTTATGCCTTAATGCGGGTCGATCCGGGAAAACTGCAACTCGGCAATGATTGGTCGTTGCTGATCTTGGCAGCTACAGTGATCGTATCGTTCAAAATTCCATTTTTTGGCGTATTCAAACAATTTACGCTTAAGGATCGGGGCTTTCCGCTCGATGAATATCTTGCTGCTTCAGAAAGGTGGTTATTGGGTGGGCATGATGCATGGGAATTTACCCATATGGTATTTGGCTCACTTTACCTGACTTTGGCGATTGACCGATTATATATTTTATGGGGCATTCCTACCGTGATCCTTCCTATATTTTGGATGGCATTCGTTAAGGACTGGAAAATTCGGGTTCGGCTATTGTTGTGCTGGGTTATGATTTGGGCAGCTATTGGCGGGGTATTCGCTTGGCTTTTGGGGTCGGCTGGACCAATTTTCTATAATGAACTTATCGGGCCAGATGCGGGTTTTGCAAATTTTAATGCGGTATTCGAAAAATTGAACATTGCTGCCAACAAAGCAGGCTATCAATTTTATGTAATCGATAATAGCGCGATGTTAGTCGAGCATTATAATGCATCCGGTTATGCGCCAGCCAAAGGCATTTCTGCCATGCCGTCCGTTCACGTCGCTATGGCAGTGCTGTTTGCAATCGGCGGATTTCAGCTTCACCGTTTTATCGGATGGGCGTTTATAGGATATGCTGCAATTATTTGGATCGGTTCCGTACATTTGGGCTGGCATTATATGAGCGATGGATTGGTCTCGATCATCCTGACCTTTTCACTGTGGAAAGCATCGAAGTTTATTATTCGGATGCCAGATGAATCTAATCAAAGCGCGAGTTTATAGTTTTCTTGACGCATCAGTTTTCAAATCTATCCGGTGCAAAGGAACGATCCGTAAACCGCAGACATATCAGCAAGCGGTTATTGAGCAATGTAGGATAAGAAATCCGTTTTCACGATCAACATTGCGCCAGACTACGCCGCCATTGCTGCTTATCGAGTCATATTGTAGGCACGGATGATAGCGATTTGAGTTACGTTATTCCTCTTCGTTCCGCAACAATCTTAACCCCGGCCGCGATATCCTGCCACGCCTTGATCGGGCAGCCATAACCCCTTTGGCGGTTCGCCCGATTGCCAAAAAACATCAATCGGAATGCCGCCGCGCGGATACCAATATCCTCCGATGCGCAGCCAGTGCGGTTTCATTTCGCTGAATAGCCGTTGTCCAATGCCCACGGTGCAATCCTCGTGAAAGGCCGCATGGTTGCGGAAACTGCCCAGGAATAATTTCAGCGATTTGGATTCTACGATTGTAGCATCCGGGGCATAATCGATTACCAGATGGGCGAAATCCGGCTGCGCGGTAACGGGGCAGAGCGAAGTAAATTCAGGCACGGCAAAACGCGTTAGATATAACGTGCTGGGACGCGGGTTGGGAACGTAATCCAGAACAGCATCTTCGGGCGTTGCGGGCAGAGCGCTGGCTTGGCCCAGAAATTTCGGTGTCGTCATACCGCCCGTCTAACGCGCAGCACCGTTCGTGTCATTCCCGAAATGCAGACGCGCTTATTCATGGATGGTTCAGCGGGGCAGCGGTGATTGGCGTGAATGAATATAATAGGATTACTGCGCCCGGTTTATGTTGCTTTTACGCTTACGGCTGTGTCCGCGAGCGTGCCAGGTACCGCGCAGGATGTTGCCCCTGAAACGCCATCCGAACTGCGCGATTTCAAACTGGACCCTGAAAAAGCGCCGCCCGTATGGCAGCCGCTGCCCACGACGGAGCCGGTTGCAAAGCCCGTGGTTAAACCGGCGGTTACAGCAGCGCCGATAGGTGAGGTTCCGCCCGTCCGTATTCCGGCGGCGCGTGCGCAAAGTGTAAAACCTGCTCTGGCAAAAGCCGCCATCCCCAGATCACGTGGGGCAGGGCCGCAAGCGGAAGCAAAAAGTATGCCTTCGCCAGCTGTCAAAAACACCGAGCCAGTTCGCGTCTTAACGCCTGACCCTGTTCCGATAGGTGCGAACGAATTGGCGGCGAATAAGGGAATACCCGCAACGCAGGCCGTCCCGAATTCTACAGACGGAGAGGCAATATCCGCTGTGCCCGCCCCACCGTTTGCCGCCGCTACTTTGCCGTGGCAGTGGATACTTGCGGCGCTGATGCTGGCCATGGGCGCAGCAGTCACATTTCTGGTACACCGCCGAAAAGCAACACACGATATACGCAATATAATGGATCCGGTGAAGGTGACAGACGATGGACGCCATATTAACGCGCCCGATATGATTTCGGAACTTACCAGTATTCCTAAATTCGCATCGGCTCCTTTTGGTGCTGCAATATCTGCCATCCGCCCGAAACTGGAGATCCGTTTTGTGCCGGAAAAGGCCAGCATCTCTGTGGCCAATCTGACCATCAAAGGACGCTTGCATATCGTTAACTCTGGCGCGGATAGCGCCGATGCGATGCGGCTGAATGCTGCAGTTATTTCTGCCAGCAATGGGCAGGCTGCGGCAATATCACGCTATTTTGCAGGCGCAATGCCGCCGGGTAAAGAATTGGGCGCGGCCAAGCCGGGTGAACAAATCGCACTGGAAATGGACCTGATGATCCCGATTGCCGATTTGCAGACATTTGTTGCGGGGGATCAAAAATTGCTCGTCCCGATTATATTGGCACGCCTATCCTATCAATGGGGCGATGCTACCCAGCAGGATTTAGGCCTGCAGCGGGATGAAGCGCAACTCTCCTGCTTGATCGGGCGGGAGTCCGCACCGCCCAAACCGAAAATGGGCGCATTGCGGCTGGATTTGGGACCGCGTAATTTTGTATCGCTGGGCCAGCGTCCTGTATTGGCTTGAATCAAAGGCGCGGGTTAACACTCGACTAGCGCCGTAAACCGTCATATCCCATGCCAAACAAGAATCAATATGTGGGTAAAGGGAACGACATGGAATTACTGGTGAGTACCGAGTGGCTGGCAAAAGAGCTTGGCGCGTCGGATTTGCGGATTGTGGATGCAACGTGGTTTATGCCCGACACAGGCCGCAATGCAGCGGCAGAATATGAAGGCGGCCATATTCCAGGCGCGGTTTTCATGGACATTGATGAACTAAACGATGGCAATAGCGCGCTGCCCAACATGCTGCCTCCGCCCGAAAAATTTGCCAGCCGGATGCAGTCTCTGGGCCTTGGTGATGGCAGCCGCGTTGTCGTGTATGACGACAGCCCGTTCAAATCAGCGACCCGCGCATGGTGGATGCTGACATTGTTCGGCGCGCATGATGTGGCGATACTGGACGGCGGCATCGCCAAATGGAAAGCCGAGGGGCGGCCCTTGGAAACCGGAAAGCCCACACTGCGCCACCGCCACTTCACCGTGTGGAAAGACGACGCGGCCGTGCGCACGAAATCCGACATGCTGGCGAACCTGCACAGCAAAGACGCGGTGGTTGTGGATGCACGCGGCGCAGGACGCTTTACGGCGCAAGAAAAAGAACCCCGCGAGGGCATGGCGTCGGGGCATATCCCGGGCAGCCGCAATTTGCCGTTCGGCAACCTGTTAAACGCCGATGGCACATGGAAATGCGGTGATGATCTGATCGCTTCTTTTACCGCCGCTGGTGTTGATCTGGATAAGCAGATGATTACCACGTGCGGTTCGGGCATGACCGCTGCTGCGGTATTGTTCGGGGCACGGCTGACCGGAAAAAAGGATGTCGCATTATATGATGGCAGCTGGTCCGAATGGGGCATGGATGCCGATACACCCAAGGCGACCGGAGAAGCAGAAGGTGAAGCTTGAGCGCAAGCAATAGGCCGCCAATAAAACCTGCAACACAGGCCGTCACAGGCGGACGCAGTGCCGAATATACTGGCGCCGTGGTCAATCCGCCTGTGTGGCGGGCCAGCACGCATCTTTATCCCGACGTTGCGGCGCTGGAGGCGGGCAAAAAACCGTCCAAGACCGAACGGTTTTTCTACGGACGGCGCGGCGGCCCGACGCAATGGGCGCTGGCTGATGCGTTGACCGAAATGGAGCCGGGCGCGGCAGGAACGATGCTGTATCCGTCGGGCGTGGCGGCGGTATCGTGCGCGTTGCTGGCGGTGCTGAACCCCGGCGATGTGTTGCTGATGGCCGACAGCGCCTATGATCCCAGCCGCAGCTTTGCCGAAGGATTCCTGAAACGGTTTGGCATCAAAACGCGGTTTTATGATCCTCTGACAGGGCCGGATATTGCCGCGCATTTCTGTGACCGCACCCGCGCCATTCTGATGGAAAGCCCCGGCAGCCTGACATTCGAGGTGCAGGATATTCCCGCGATCTGCGCGGCGGCAAAAGCGCGCGGCATCGTCACATTGCTCGATAATACGTGGGCCACGCCGTTTTTCTTCACCGCACTGGAAAAGGGCGTGGATATAGTTATTATGGCCGCGACCAAATATATCGTCGGGCATAGCGACGCGATGGTTGGCAGTGTTACGGCAAACGCTGAATTTTTTCCGGCGGTACAAGCGATGGCGCGCGAATTGGGGCAGGTATTGTCCCCCGACGATGCCTATCTGGCCTCCCGCGGTCTGCGCACGATGGCGGTGCGGTTGAAAGCACATGAGGCATCTGCGCTGCACATTGCGCAGTGGCTGAATGGGCGCGATGATGTTGTGGCGGTATTGCATCCGGCCCTACCAAACTGCCCCGGGCATGCTTTTTGGAAACGTGATTTTACCGGATCATCGGGGCTGTTTTCGTTTGTCTTGCAGGGCAGCAAGGCTAAGGCAGCGGCGCTGATCGATGCACTGAACCTGTTCGGCATCGGTTATAGCTGGGGCGGGTTTGAAAGCCTTGCTTTGCCTGTTCATCCCGAAAAATATCGCAGTGTCACGAACTGGCCCACCGAACATGCGGTCATCCGGTTGCAAATCGGGCTGGAGGATATAGACGATTTGATCGCCGATCTGGCCGCTGGTTTTGACGCGGCAAAAGCGGTCCAATGATTGTTTCTGCATCCGGAATGATGGAGCAATTGCGCCGCCGGATGCCGCAGATAATTGACACGGCGGAGCTGGCCGTCGCAGCAGGATTGGTGGCACTGGCCTTTGTTATCGGTCATTTCATTGGCCGCATCGTGGGCAAACGGATTGCCGCGTTTCTGGATTTGCACGACGCCGAAGAAAGACCGCGTTACGAACATGTGTTGCGCGCATCGTCCACCATAATGCGTGCTTTGGTTGCGGCGGCCCTACTGGCGGCGGCGCGCTATGCATGGGACTGGCAGCTATATTCTGAAATCATTGTTGGCGCAGGTATGGCCATCGCGGTTGCCATTGCCGTACAAAAACTGTTGCGGGCGCTCAACTTGGGGTTTTGGACCGCGATGGCGGCATCGACCGCCTTATTCAGCATATTGTTTTCGGCCACCGTGGGCGGGGTAATGCCCGTTAGCAACCTGCTGGACCGCGCCAGTTTTCAAATGGGCACGCATCGGTTTTCATTGCTCATGCTGGTCAGTGCGATCCTGATCGGTATCTTCCTTGTTGCGGGCGTCCGGCTGGCGAATAATGCGGTCAAGCTTGTTCTTGGCCGCAACAAAAATCTGGATGGCGGACAGCGGTTGCTGGGCGAAAAACTGGCGCTGGTGGCTTTGGTTATTGCCGCGTTTTTCATTGGCATCGATTTGCTGGGTATTGACCTGACGGCGTTTGCGGTTTTTTCCGGTGCGTTCGGATTGGCGATTGGTTTTGGCCTACAAAAAACATTCGGCAATCTGATCGCGGGGATCATTTTGCTGATGGACCGTTCGATCAAACCGGGCGATGTTATCGCAGTGGGCGATAGTTTTGGCTCTGTTAACAAAATCGGCGTGCGTGCGGTTTCGGTGCTGACCCGCGACGGAATTGAGCATCTGATCCCCAACGAAAATATGATGACCAACGAGGTCCAGAACTGGTCCTATTCCAGCCGCGATGTCCGCGTGAAAATTCCCATCGGGGTGGCCTATTCTTCCGATATGAAGCTAGTCGAGGAATTATTGCTGCGCGCCGTCAAGGAATCGCCGCGCGTCCAAAACCGTCCTGCACCCGCCGTATGGATGGCGGGCTTTGGCGAAAGCAGCGTCAATTTCGAGATACAGGCGTGGATCATCGACCCCGAAGAAGGCGTCGGCAACGTCCGGTCCGACGTGTTGAAACGGGTATGGTGGCTGTTTCAGGAACACGGCATTGAGATACCTTTTCCGCAGCGCGAGGTGCATGTGCGCGGCGCGGAT
>JANOKA010000102.1:0-1673 GCA_031418995.1 Sphingomonadales bacterium
TTAGTGTATCACAGCAAGAAGCATCGATCTCAACTGCCAATCGAACTTGCATGCCAGCGCGTTTAAACCCGATATCGAGTCCACCAGCTCCAGAAAATAACGAAATTGCGGTCAAGTTTTTCATTTTTGAGATTGTAACAATGATAATTGATTATGATAGCCTGTGTTTAATCTAAATATACTATTTAAGCGATACTCTACTACCCATCCCCGCGCCGCGTAATTTCTTGCCACAACCCTGCTCCGCCATGTTTTGACGCCAACCCGCCCAATATGTCCGCCCAAAACGCATCGTTACCGTATTCGCTGCGCCAACGCATCATGGCGGTGGTCAGGGGGTGGAGCGGGTAGTCCATTGTAAAGCCGATTGCGCCGTGGACCTGGTGCGCGATGGATACGGCGACGGATATGGCCTTGTTGGCGCGCAATTTGGCTGCGGCGATTTCGAACAGCGCATCGGTGCCGCAGACGCTACTTTCACCCGCGTTATTCCCCGCCAAATCCAGCGCCCTTGCCGCCGCTTGCCCCGCAACATTGACCGCCGCCGCCTCGCACGCGAAGATCGCCAGATTTTGCTGCACGGCTTGCTGCTTTGACAAAGGCTTGCCGAATTGCTCGCGCGCATTGGTGTGTGCGATGCTCATTGCCAATGCGGCATCCAGCGCACCCGCCGTTTGGCCCACGCGTAGGAATGCACCCAGATGGCGGTGCTGCGCCGCATCAAAACCCGTGCCCAAATGCGCCGACAATATCGCCTCGCCTACTTGTAAGTTTCCGGCAGGTTCGTGCATGGCCTGTTCTCCGGCAACACGCATCACCGCGAACAGATCGCCGTAATCGCCGCCAAAACCGCCGTCTGCTTCGGCGATTAACAAGCTTTCAAATCCGGCCTGCTGGATCGGCGCAAATCCGTGCGTCTTCGCTTCGGCAAACACCGTCCGCGCCGTATCGGTCAACATATTGCGCGCTTCGCTCACCGTAGCCCTAGCCCCCGCGCAATCATACCGCGCATAATTTCCCGCGTGCCGCCGCGCAGGGAAAAGCTGTGCGAGGATAGCAATAACGAGCGCAGCAACCGCGCCAGATCATCATCGCGTTCTGGATCACACGCCACAATCGCCTGCACACGTTTGGGCAGATCCTGCTCAAAACTATTGCCCAGATCCTTAACAATCGCCGCCTCCACCACCGGATCCTCACCGCTGGCCAGTTTCGCCGCAACCGACATTGACATATTGCGCAATGTCCAAAGCTCCGCCGTCAGCTCGCCGATTAAATTGCGCAACAACGGTTCTGGATTTGGCCCCGCCGCATCCACCAGCGCCGCCATTAATGCATGGCTCGACAGGTACCGTTCGGGGCCGGACCGTTCGAGCGCCAGTTCGGCGGTTACCTGCGCCCACCCGCCGCCGCGTTGCCCCACCAATGCGCCTTCGGGAACCAGCACATCGTCGAAAAATACCTCGTTAAAATCGTGCGTCCCGCTCATGTTGATGATGGGCCGCACGGTGATGCCCGGCGTGTCCATATCGATCAGGAACTGGCTAAGCCCTGCGTTGCGCTCGCTGCCGTCTTCGCTGCGCAATAATGCCAGCATGGCATGGGCGTGATGCGCGCCGCTGGTCCACACTTTCTGTCCGTTGATACGCCAACCTTCGGGGGTCAGCCTTGCG
>JANOKA010000103.1:0-1517 GCA_031418995.1 Sphingomonadales bacterium
CCGCCATGATTGGAGTCAATGTAACGCGGGTTTGTGGCGTGATGCACGCGGTGGTGTGACGCTGTATTCAATATCCATTCAAACGGCCCGATTTTCTTGACCTGTTCGGTATGCACCCAGAGTTGATACACAGCCGTGATCCCTCTGAACAGAAATACCATCGCTGGCGGAAAGCCGAGGAAAAACAGCGGCAAAGTAACCCACAACCCGATGCCGAACAGGTCGGTCCAAGACTGACGCAGTGCAGTTGATAAATTGAAGTGCTGCGATGAATGGTGGACAACATGGCTGGCCCACCACAATCGGTGCTCGTGTGCAAGCCGGTGGCTGACATAATAGGTAAGATCAGCCGCGAAAAAACAGGCAATCATCGCTTCCCATGTCCAGCCGATATTAAACAAGCGAAGCTCGTAAGCCGCGAAAATGATGACCAAATGAGCGCCAGCATAGACAGCTCCTGCGATCAAACTGCCAAAACCCATCAGCATCGAAGCCCCAGTATCTCTGAATTCATATGCGTTGCGGTTGCGGCGGCGAGTCCACAACATTTCTGCAATGATGATAAAAAAGAATGCCGCAATCGCGATGCCAAGTATGTTGGCTTTGGCCCAGTCAGGGGTAACAGGTGTCATGATTTCCTCGTTTCGGATTGCAGTTGGTCAAGCCAGAACGGCAGATGACTTTCCATTGTTGCCACGCGCATCGACGAAAATCCGACATCGCTAAAGCGCAACTCAATTCCCAAATTTTGATCGGATTTTGGCTGGTACAATTTGATAAGTGCAAGCGCGGACTTAGGGAAAATACGCGTGGCTATCCGGTCGCCGACAATTTTCGTCGCCAGCAACTGGCCATCATTTAAGAGCGCGATTGCGCTGAATCCGTTTGCATCCAGCAGGAAATGCTGCGTTCCGCCATAGGGTTTACTGAGTGCCAACAATTCGGATTCGCTGGTAATCCGGCGCTCGCCGCGAAAACCCAGAAAATAGGCAAGCCACACAAGAAAGCCAATTGAAGCCAAAGAGACTGATTGTATCAAAATAGTTGACATCATTGTCAGTATCTATCACCGATTCCAGTCTTGGCAATAGTTTTTACAAGCCTTTACGGATCGAGCCGTTTTATGGGCACAAATTCGGCTATTAGAACAAACCATAATGCCACCAGTATATGAAACACATGCCAGCCTAGCCCCGGATATGATGTCCGCAGCGGCGCACTGAATAGCGCGGCACATAGCAAAAATGCATAGCTTCCTGCGGCTAGAATTTTGCGGTCCGGCGCCGCGCGGTATGCAAGAGCCGCCCCGCCAATGATGAATGCTCCGAACAACGGCGGGGAAAAGGCTGGCACGAAAAAGGCCAGCGACGCCGCCACCAGTCCTAACAAGGGTGGCAGTATTTGCCCCCGATTAAGCATTACACCAAGCAAACATCCAAGGCCGAATAGCGCGCCAATGCGCGACAAAAATTCATGAAGCGTGATAATCGGTCCTGTCATTCCCGCTGCAATACGGA
>JANOKA010000104.1:0-4534 GCA_031418995.1 Sphingomonadales bacterium
AGGGGCTTGCAAATATCGCAGCTTTGGCCTGAAATCAGATACTGCAGAAATGGCATTAAGCTGTGAAATGGACGGAATGGCGATTGCGGATATGGACATGCGCGGAACAATTCATGCTGCACGATATGACCTGAATGTAACCACCGAATTGCGTTTGCCGATGGCAGGTAAAGTAAAATTAACAGGAACATCGCAGGGTACATATTTGGGCAGCTGTAACGGCTGATGTACGGCGACGATTCCGGCGCTGAAACAAGCAGCCCACTTTGCTGGCTTTGTGCACGGCCACTTGGCGAGGTTACCGAACTGCATTTGCCCGTACCCAAAAATCGCGGGGGCAAGGCAAAGGTGGCGGTGCATCCGATGTGCCACCGGACCATCCACGATAATATCAGCAACGCCGAAATGGCGCGCCGCTACAATACGCCCGACGCTTTGAAAGAACATGAAATTATCGGGCGGTTTGTGGAATGGGCCACCAACAAACCACCCGATTTTGACGCGCCGACCAAACGGGGGCGGTAGTGCCCCCGAAGCAGGCTTTAATGTCCAAGGCTATCCGCGATCAAAAAACTCTACCGCTCCGGTATCAAGGTCGTAATAAGCGCCGACGACGCGGACCTTTCCTGATTTAATGGGCTCGGCCAAAATCGGATCGGACGCCTCGCGCAAGCCCCGCACCACATGGCGGACATTCATATGGATGGCATGATCGACCAGGTCTGTTTTGTCGCCCATCGATGCACGGGCATCGATAATGGCTGGCAAAATGGGTTGTACCATCCGCGACAATGATGGTGGCAACTGGCTGTTGCCCGTCACCAATTTTGCCGCAGCATCAACGGCGCCGCAGCGTTCATGACCCATGACTACAATCAATGGAACACCAAGCGCGGCCACGGCATATGCCAATGATCCATATCCTGCGTCATCGACATAATTGCCAGCCGTACGCACAATGAACAATTCGCCGAGCCCTGCACCAAATAAATGTTCGGGGCCAACGCGCGAATCAGCACAGCCAACCAACGCAGCAAAAGGCGACTGGCTTTTTGCGATCTCCAAACGCCGTTTGGTGGACAGATCAGACGCAGGTATCTTGTCGTCGACAAACCGCTTGTTGCCCTCCATTAGTTTTGCCAGTGCCTGATCGGGGGTTAATGCGCCGGGTTTATCCATCGGATCGGCGGCGGCCATTGCGGGCTTTGCGGCAGTCATAAGGGCAGCTCCCGCCGTAAGCGCGCCAAGTCCCAATACGGTCCGGCGTGTGGCCGGGGGTAATATTTGTGTCACTTATAAGTCTCCTGTTTTGGGGTGTATTTATAATGGGTTGAGAGTGTCAGGTGTATTTTTCGTTTTCCAAAGTGAGAATAATATCCCGCCAAGAATGAGAGCAAATGTAACGCCCAGGCTTAACACCGGCGGGAATTTTTCACCGCCTAGCAAAAAGTCTGCGACGAAGATTTTCGATCCGATGAATACCAGAACTAGCGCCAGCGCATATTTCAGATAATGGAAACGGTGTACCATTGCGGCCAAGGCAAAATACAGCGCGCGCAGGCCAAGGATTGCCATGATGTTGCTGGTATAAACGATGAACGTGTCGGTGGTGATCGCGAAAATCGCCGGAACGCTGTCCACCGCAAATACCAGATCAGCCAGGTTGATGACAATCAACGCCAGCAACAAAGGCGTCATAGCACGAACCATTTTCCCGGTCTTTTCATCCTGCACTTTGACGAGGAATTTCTCGCCATGCAGTTCCGGCGTTACCCGGAAATGTTTGTTCATGAATTTGACGACGGGGTTTTTGGACACGTCCAGTTCGCTGTCACTGGTGAACAGCATTTTCACGCCGGTTGCGATCAGGAATGCGGCAAACAAATACAATGTCCAATAGAATTGTTCGACCAGTGCCGCGCCCAATGCGATCATAATTCCGCGCAGCACAATGACGGCAATAATGCCCCATAAAAGCGCGCGATATTGATATTTAGCCGGGATTGCAAAATAGGTAAAAATCAGGCTGATGACAAAAACATTGTCAATTGACAGCGCCTTTTCGATAAAGAATCCGGTGTAATATTTCATCCCCAAATCCGCGCCTTTGGCAAGCCAGATCCAAACCCCGAACGCAAGCGCGATAGATATGTAGAATGCAGTGAGTTTCAGCGATTCACCAATGCCCATTTCCTTGTCTTCTTTATGCAAGAATCCAAGGTCAAAGGCGGTGAGCGCCGCCACCAGGCCGATAAAGCTCAACCAAAACCAGACCGGCGTTCCCAGCCAGTCCATCATTAAAAATTCCATCAAATTGCCCTAACGCAAATCAAGGCCTGCGCCGCAACGCAGCGGCGCAGGTTATGTATCACATGCCGGTTTTGGGTTTAGCTGTGCGAGCTGTGCAAATTTTGCCGTTTAATACCGACAATGCTGGCCAGTTGATCCTTGACCTTCAGCTTGAGTTTTTTCAGCTTTTGTATGCGAAGCATATCGGGCCAGCGCCGATTAATCTCGGCACGCAATTGCGCATCGACATGTTGATGATATTGCATCAGGCGGTATGATTTTGGTGACATAAATACTCCTCTTGAATGTGAAAATTCAATCGGATGAACCAGCGCATAGCGGGGCATTTTGGGAGGGGGTAAGAGACCCACGACCATGCACCGGTTTCACCCGATGCGGCCGACATCACGCTATCTGGCCACCAATTGGTCAACCAGACGAGCGCCAGAGGGGCCCGGTCCGCTATATGGGTATGCATTGTCCGGCGCAGCAATGCAATAAATGCTGTCGCCGTTTGTCGAAAAATATCCGCGTTTAGTCGCGCAATAACTCGTTGATAGCGGTTTTAGCGCGGGTTTGGGCGTCCACGCGTTTGACGATAACGGCGCAGGACAGGTTAGGGCCGGGGCTGCCATCGGGAAGCGGCTTGCCGGGCAAGCTGCCGGGAACGACAACCGAGTAAGCAGGTACGCGGCCGACGAAAACTTCGCCTGTGGTGCGATCAACGATCTTGCTGGTCGAGCTGATAAACACGCCCATGGCCAGCACTGCGCCTTCTTCAACTATCACGCCCTCAACCACTTCGGACCTTGCACCGATGAAGCAATTGTCTTCGATAATCACAGGTCCAGCTTGCAGGGGTTCCAGCACGCCGCCAATGCCGACGCCGCCCGATAGATGCACATTTTTGCCGATTTGCGCGCACGAACCAACGGTGGCCCATGCATCGACCATACTGCCTTCATCCACGCGCGCACCGATGTTAACAAAACTGGGCATAAGTACGACATTTTTGGCAATGTGAGCCCCGTGGCGCGCGACGGCGCCCGGGACTACGCGAAAACCAGCGTCACGAAAACGGTCCGCGCCCCATCCGGCAAACTTGCTTGGTACTTTGTCATAAGCAGGCGCGCCTGCCGATCCGCCGTCAACCAACGCATTATCGTTCAGGCGGAATGATAACAATACCGCTTTTTTCAGCCACTGGTTTACTTGCCAAGTCCCGCTGGATTTATCAGCTACGCGGAAAAAACCGTCATCCAGTCCGTTCAACGCAACCTGCACCGCCTCGCGCACTTCGCCCTGCGTTGCGCTGTTGATGGTGTCGCGTGCTTCCCATGCGGCGTCGATAATGGCGGCGAGTTGAGCGGTCATACAAGTTCCTGTTCGTGATATGCGCACAGCCATTCGGTCAGGCAGCGGGCTTTGTGGTCAATATGATCGTGGTCGTTGCTGGCCTCGGCTTGTTCCGAACCATTGTTTATCCACAATGTTGCCATGCCAAGTGCTTTGGCTGGACGCAAGTTCCGCGCCATATCATCGGCAAAAAAAGCCGATCTGGCGTCAATATCATGTGCCTGACACAGCATATTATAGCTGGAGGCAGCCGGTTTTGGCACCATGCCTGCTGCCAATATATCGAATATGCCCTCAAAACTATCGCCCAGCCCCAGCGCGTCCAGCACCCGCTGCGCATAGGGGGCATCGCCGTTTGTGTACACCAGCTTACGCCCTGGCAGTGCCGCGATATGCGAACGCAGCGCCGGGTTGGGGGTAATCCGGTCGAGCGATATATCGTGGACAAATTCCAGAAATTCGTGCGGGTCAATATCGTGGTTCGCCATCAATCCTGCGACGGTTGTGCCGTAACGGTGGAAATAGTCCTTTTGCATGCCGTGCGCCGCCGCGCTGTCCAAATCCATCAGCCGTTCCAGATACAGCCGCATCCGTTCGTCAACGAGCGCGAACAAATCGCAATCGGCGGGGTATAAAGTATTGTCCAGATCAAACAGCCATGTGTCGACATGGTTAAGGTCTGGCGTTTTCAAACCGTAAAGCTTTCGCCGCACCCGCATGCGCCCTTGGCATTGGGATTGTTGAATACAAATCCTGCGGCAAATTCATCCTCAACCCAGTCCATCGTCGATCCGACCAGATACAGCACCGATCCGCCGTCGATATAAAAACTGCCGCCGGGCGTTACGATATGTTCGTCAAATTTGTCGGCCTGCGTGATGTAATCGAC
>JANOKA010000105.1:0-2602 GCA_031418995.1 Sphingomonadales bacterium
CGATAATCCCGCCCATGTTGAACGTGCCTGCCCACAGGACAACGCAAATCAGGATGAAACCTATTGAAACTTCATAGGAAATCATCTGCGCCGCAGCGCGCATCGACGAATAAAATGGATATTTCGAGTTCGATGCCCAGCCCGCGATAATGATGCCGTAAACGCCAAGCGAGCTGATCGCGAGGACGTAGAGCAGGCCGACATTGATGTTCGACAGAACTACGCCATCGGCAAAGGGAATAACCGCCCACGCCATCAATGCGACCGTGAAAGTGATAATCGGGGCAATGAGGAACAGGCCGCGGTTCGACGCGCTGGGGATGATGGTTTCCTGAAGGAAAACCTTAAGTCCATCGGCGAACGATTGGAGGACGCCAAACGGGCCGACTACGTTGGGGCCTTTACGAAGTGCGAAGGCAGCCCAAAGCTTGCGCTCCGAATAAATGATCATGGCAACTGCGAGCATCAACGGAAATGCTATGAGCAATATGCCCGCGATGGTGGCAGTGAACCATGCACCTTCGTAGGACATGCCGATGGATTGGAAAAAGGCGGTCATAATACCTCCCCGGAACGGGGAGGGGGACCATCCGAAGGATGGTGGAGGGGTGCTGGCGTAATCGCGCAGCCTCGATAGGGCAATTTATGAGAGGAATACCCCTCCACCCCCGCACGGCGTGCGGCGGTCCCCCTCCCCGTTCCGGGGAGGCATTGATGATACGCGCTCATTACGCCGCCTCCAGAAACTGCTCGCCATGCACCAGCTCCGCCGATCAACGCTGCATCGTTTCAGATGCGCGGCAGATGGCGCCCGTCAGGTAGAAATCCTTGATAGGATAATCGGCGATCCTGCCGCTGACGGTCGTGAGCAATTTGGGTTCGGACCAGCCATAATCGGCGAGGCCCTCAACGCCCAATGCCGGAACCGCCTTCGCCATTTCGGCGCGAAGTTGTTCAATGCTGTCGAACGACAACCGTTTGCCCAATACATCGGAAAGCGCCCGGAAAATCGCCCAATCCTCGCGCGCGTCGCCCGGCGGGAATACCGCGCGTTCGCCGCGCTGGACGCGGCCTTCGAGATTTACGTAGGTGCCTGACTTCTCGCTATAGGCAGCGCCCGGCAGGATCACGTCAGCGTGATGCGCGCCGTTGTCGCCGTGGTGGCCGACATAAACTTTGAAGCTGTCAGCGAAGAGTGAATAATCGACCTCGTCAGCGCCGAGGAAGAAGGCAAGTTTGGGCTTTTTCGCTGCCAGTTCCTTGATGCCACCGCCATGCGCAAAGCCGAGCATAAGTCCGCCCATACGCGCCGCCGCGAAATGCAGGACGTTGAAGCCATTCCAACCATCTTTGATCAGCTTGAATTTCTTGGCAAAAGCCAGCGCCGCGCCGTGGACGCCTTCGTAACGCAGCGCGCCGCCGCCAACGATGATCGCTGGCCGTTCGGCTGTCTTCAGCGCATCAGCCAGAGCCTTTGGTGCCTTTGTGAGCGCTCCCAAAGCATCACCCAGCCACTCGACCTTGTAGGTCAGGTCGGTCACGGGTCCGATGGCGAACACCTTCGCGCCGCGTTTGCGAACCGCTTTCTGGATACGCGTGTTGACCAGCGGAGCCTCGCGCCTTGTATCGCTGCCGACGAGCAAAATCACATCGGCGTTTTCGATGCCTGCGATGGTCGTGTTGAAATTGACGGCGCTTAAGGATGACGTGTCATAGGCCAGCCCAGTTTGACGCCCTTCGAGCATCCCAGCCCCTGCCAACTCCCGCGCCGCGAACATCGTTTCGCAGTCGACCTGATCGCCAGCAATCACCGCTGCCGCCCCAGACCAGTTCGCCTTGATAGCCTCGAACGCCTCGGCCCAGCTTACCGCAACCAGCTTGCCGTCCTTACGCACATAAGGCTTGTCCAACCGCCGATGCGTCAAACCATCCACCGCATGCCGCGTCTTGTCTGACGCCCATTCCTCGTTCACATCGTCGTTGATGCGTGGCAGCGCGCGGAGCACGGCACGCCCCCGGCTGTCGAGGCGGATATTGGTGCCGACTGCATCCATCACGTCGATGCTCGGCGTTTTCTTCAGCTCCCACGGCCGCGCTTCGAAGGCGTACGGCTTCGACGTCAGCGCGCCGACCGGACACAGGTCGACGACATTGCCCGACAATTCGCTGGTCACCGCGCGTTCGAGATAGCTCGTAATCTGCATATTCTCGCCGCGTCCGATCGCGCCGATTTCCTCGATGCCCGCCACTTCCTCGGCAAAGCGGATGCAGCGCGTGCACTGGATGCAGCGGGTCATCACCGTTTTGACGATGGGGCCCATATATTTCTCGGTCACTGCGCGCTTGTTTTCATCATAGCGCGATGCGCCGCGACCATAAGCGATCGATTGGTCCTGCAAGTCGCACTCGCCGCCCTGGTCGCAAATCGGGCAGTCGAGCGGGTGGTTGATGAGCAGAAACTCCATCACCCCTTCGCGCGCCTTTTTGACCATCGCGCTGTCGGTCTTGATGATCTGGCCTTCGGTCGCGGGCAGCGCACAGCTTGCTTGCGGCTTGGGCGGCCCGGGAGCCACCTCGACCAGACACATGCGGCAATTGCCCG
>JANOKA010000106.1:0-22548 GCA_031418995.1 Sphingomonadales bacterium
CAGCGACTGCGCGTTGAGGGCCCATAAGTCGGCGTCCCCTGACACCACGCGCTCGGCCAGCGTCACGGCGGCCGCCAACCGCGCCCTATCGATATGTTTATAGGCAGGCCGCCCTTGCACCTCCGCATCCCAACGCCCCCCATGCACAGCGTCGAGCAATATGCGCATGAAACAATGGTCGGCGCTGACGGGCCAGCGGCGCGCAGTTGCCAGCGCGGGCAGGGTCTTGCGGGTTATCGCCAACCATTCCGCCTCTAACCGCGCACGGCCGGGCAGGTCGCACTCGCCGCCAATTACATCGCCCGATACATTGCCCAAATCTAACACTTATCGCTTCTTCCAACCAAAGTGACGCAATACGGATTAACCTGATTAATCGCCGCCCGCGTTCAATTCAACAATATAGGTCTCTGCGGACCCCTGCGGACCCTGCGGCTTATGCATAAAATAATTTTGTTCGCGCAGGGTTCGCACTGGGGTTGCAATGTAGGCGTTTATTTGACAGCCCTTTCATGTGGCTCTTTGACAATCTAAATAGCATCTCGATTGAATGCGAAAACAAGTGCTTTTGTAGGACAATTTTCCAACAAAAAAAATCCATGTTTTGCGTTGTTTTCGACCCCCACGTCTATGTCGACTTTGTCAACTTATAGACAGGTGTTTTTTACGAGAGTTTACATATATAATATGCGCTATTCCGTTCTTGGAATTCCGCCGAAACGACTAAATTCTGGCAGGACATTTCAGGGACAATAAACCAACTTCACGGGTTTATGTCTTGGCCAGTTTTGCCAAAATCATTTCAGCCGCTTTTTGCGATGACGCCGGATTCTGGCCGGTAATTAAACCGCCATCCTCTACAACATGGACGGCCCAGTCACTGACGCTGCTGTATAATCCGCCGCGCTCTTTTAACATATCTTCCAGCAGGAACGGCACAACCTGGGTCAGGCCGGATGCTTCCTCTTCGCTGTTGGTGAAGCCTGTCACTTTTTTGCCCTGAACCAGCGGTGTGCCATCAGCGTTTTTGACGTCGCGCAATATACCCGGCGCGTGGCAAACAGCGGCCACGGGCTTTCCAGCGGCAACCATCGCCTCGATCAAAGCGATGGAATCTGCATCATTGGCCAGATCCCACAACGGTCCATGGCCGCCCGGATAAAAGACAGCGTCATAATCAGCCGCGTCAACCGATGACAATATGTGGGTGTTTGCTAGCAAACTGGCTGCCTTCGCGTCGTCCTTAAATCGTTTGGTGGCTTCGGTTTGCGCGTCGGGCGCATCGCTTTTGGGGTCAAGCGGCGGCTGTCCGCCTTTGGGAGAGGCCAGCGTAATCTCTGCGCCTGCATCGCAAAAAACATAATAAGGCGCAGCAAATTCCTCTAGCCAAAAGCCGGTTTTTTTGCCCGTATCGCCAAGCTTGTTATGCGAGGTCAGGATCATCAGAATTTTCATATTATACTCCATCGGAAAAACAGGGCTCTGAATAAAAACAGGGCCAGACGGCCGCATTTTCGGCAATGACCAAAATGTTAATGGCGCAAGACGGCTGTGAAGCAAACGTGAGAAATGAGAATAGGTTCCGCTATGGCTGTATATTCTGTTGCAGTATAAGCGCGGGATGACATCAGGCCGAAACACCATACTGACCGTTCGTCCTTAGCCTGCCAAAGGACGAGAATGCGCTTGGTTCCGTCGTTGACCCACGGTCGCCTTCGGCCCTGCAAGCTCAGAACGTACGGATAGGGAAGCGTTTCATTTTAATGTCATTCCGCACCCCATTCCGTGCATTTACCAGTTTCCTACACGGTGATAATCTGTTTCATGCGTCCAAATGGAAAACATTGCTCCCCGATCCACGCCGTCACAATCAACTCCGCCGCCATCCATTCGCAATGAGATGAGGGATTTGCCAGCGTGACAACAATCCGGGTTTCGCGCGCCGGCGCGGTGGAAATTGCAAATGGCCCCGATACGCGCATATGGTGCGCGGTGCTGCGCCCCCATCCCAATCCGCACAGGCCTATTTAAGGAGACAAAGTATACAATCGGGCATAGAATTGCCGTAGCTTTTGTAGCTTTAAGACGAAAATTGGAAGTAACACCATGACTGAAAACCTCTTCAAAACCATCATCATCACCGCAGCTGCAGTCTTTACCGCGCTCTTTGTGTATTGGTGCATACCGCCCCTCATCGCTGATCCCGATATCATCGGCGCGTTGGCGGCAGGGTTCGTCAATCCGTATTCCAGCGGCTATTCTGCGGATGTTTTCGCTTGCTGGGCCATCTTGTCTGCGTGGATAGTTTATGAACGCCGCGCATTTGGCGTGCGTTATGGTCTGTGGTGCATCTTATTGGGCGCGACGCCGGGTGTTGCGGTGGGATTTGCCGTATATCTGTTGCTACGGTTGCGGCAATTGCCTAACCAATCGGAACGTATTGACGCTGTGAAAGATTGACCAAAATGACCCGCAAAACAAAATCTGCCGACTGGTTTGGTATTTCCATGGATGCATGGGCGTTGGCGGCAGAATCAAATATAGTCATTGCCTTGCGGTTGGGGCAAATGGCGCTCGGCGGACCTGCGGCGGCCAAAGAGGCGGAGCGGATGGTGGCGGAAAAGGTTGCGGCGAATATGGCGCTGGGCAGCGATTTGATGACCGGAAAACTGGGGACCAGCCCGGAAAGCATTATGAGCGGCAGTATCGCCCATTATTCCAAACGGGTGCGATCAAACCGGCGGCGGCTGGCAAAATAATCGGCAACCTAACGGGCATACTTCACGCATTTATAGACGTGCGTTTTTCTGACTTGCATCGGTCCTCCATAGGTTTAACATCTTGTTTGTAATGGAGAGATGTTGTGAAAAAATCAAAAAATCCGGTCGTAATTGCCCTTTCCATGATCTTGTTTGCGTGCGGCGGCGATGGCGCTGCTGATACCAGCGGTGGTCCTGTTGTCGTATTGCCGCCTCCGCCGCCCCCTCCAGCACCTCCGCCCCCGCCGCCACCAACATCGCTGACGGTGACCGCTGATCCCGCCAACCTGTCGGTCACGCGCGATATGAAGGTGCTGCCGCTGCTTATTGCCGGGCGGGTCCGGGAATCGGCGCTGTCCTCTGCCTATCCTGCTGGCGCAAAATCCTATACGCATCAATGGCCGGCTGTGTATTTTGAAGCAGCGTTTAATGGCGATAATTTTGTCATTAAATTTGACGATATATATAATGAATACAGATTGTTCATTGACAATCTGGCGGTGACAACATTGGCGCAGCCGGGCAAAACCGAATATAAAATAACCGGTTTGTCCACCGGAATGCACCGTATAAGGCTGGAAAAAGTGACTGAAAGCATCAGTGAACTTGGCGCGTTTTCGGGCTTTTATATCCCCGCTGCGGCGCAATCCATGCCCGTCCCCGCACGGCCCCGGCAGATTGAGTTTATCGGGGATTCCAACATGGCAGGCTACGGTCTGCGTTCGGCAACGCGGCAATGCACGCAGGATCAGGTGCGGCTATTATCCGATGCGCAGGCCTCTTATCCGGCCAAAACCGCCAGGCATTTTGGTGCCGATTATCAGGTGAATGCCATTTCGGGGCGCGGAATGGCGCGAAATTATGATGGTATCGTGCCTGATTTAACTTTGCCATTGGTGTACCCGTTCAATCTTTTGGACAAGACGGGCAGCTATTCCGATCCGTTATGGCAACCGCAAATCATTGTTATCGGACTGGGCGGAAACGATTTTTCCACTCCGGTAAAACCGGGCGAGCAATGGGCCACCCCGCGTGATTTGATCGCCGATTATTTTGACAGCTATGAACGGTTCCTGCGGACGTTATACGCCCGTAATCCCGGGGCCAGCGTGATTATACTTTGGCCCGATACGCCCAGCTTAACCGATCCGGCGGACCGCGCGATTTTCGACAGCCGCCGCGTAAGTCTGACCGCGACGGCGCAGACAATCGGATTTAGAAACATACTATTCACCGCCATCCCAGAACAAAGCCTAGGCTTGGAAGCCACTGCATGCGACTTTCATGCAAACGCGAACGATCATGATAAGATGACCCAATGGTTGATTACACAATTGGACGCAAATACCGGATTTTGGGCGGGGAAATAGGACTATGCCCTATTTGCGGGAAAAGGGGTATGCGTGCATCATATTCATGCCCAGATTTTTCTAGGTATATTCTAGATACCCGTCAATCGAACAGATCTTCCAAAAACGATTTGCGCCGTTTTTTATGCGGATATCCGCCGCCATATCCTTGCTGATTATAGCCCTGTTGCGCATATCCTTGTTGCGGATAGTCCGGTTGTTGGGGCGGGGGCGGCGCGGCGGGGGCGGCGCGTAAAGGGGCGGTATCGGCGGCGCTGCGCTCGATAATCTTGTCAAGCTCTCCGCGGTCTAGCCAGACGCCACGGCATTGCGGGCAATAGTCAATCTCGACGCCCTGACGGTCGCTCATCACCAGCGACACTTTACATACGGGACATGGCATTCCGGCACCTAGAGACATATTTTATCACTCCTATTTTACGAATTATAATATCTATATCGGGCTGGGGTCTGCATATTTCCAGCCCTTTTGTCATTTTGGTTGAGAAATCATTTTGTATTAAAATGGCAGCAATTTCTAACGATTAGTATAATATATATGGCTATCCAATCCACTGACCAAAGGAACATAATTGTCATGCCCTTTACGAAATCACTCCTCTTGGCATTTTGCTTGTTATCCGCGCCGGCCATGGCGGACGCACCGTTAGTCATGCCAGCAAATGCGCCGGTTGATGTTGCAGCGGCGCGTGCTTCGTTATCGGGCAATTGGCAGGGCACATTGGAATATCTGGATTATACCGCCGACAAATGGTTTGGCATTCCGGTTACAACGCGGATTGAGGATCAGGGCGACGGTGCCACGACGATCCGCAAATCGGATTTTGATGACGGGCCAAAGGTTGGGATAGTGCGGATAACTTCAGCGGAATTGCTTGATGCCGCCGCTGGCATCGTAACCGTGGGTACCTTTCGCAAAGGCCGTTCGGTCGAAGTCGTCAGCTATGCAGTGCGCATCGCCGGAACGCCCACCGATATACGCCAATGGACGATGATCGAGGAGGTGGCGGCCAAGGACAATAACCGTCCTGCGGCCCTGCGCATAACCACTATACGCAATGGAGATACAACCGAGTCATTGAAAGAGATCGATTTTCTGGATGATGAAAAATCCGAATGGATCAGCCGGAACCGTACAAAGCTGACGCGTATCGGGGATTAAGCGCAGAACCTAAGTCCTAATCCAAGCCCCCTTATTTTTCCGCAACACCCCATGGCGGCGGCGGGATGACAACGGGGCGCACGGTATCAAATTCCACTCGGAAAAACCGGGCGTTTGCACCCACGCGGCGCAATTCATATGCGAAAGCGTTGCCAGTCGCCTCCACTGTCCAGACGTTAGTGACTGATTTGGGCAAGGCATTCTGCCGGAACATGGCAATGCTATCAGCATCAACGGTAAAGCTTTGCCGCACGGCGCTGCCCAATCCGGTCGTGTCCCCGCCATATAATGTCACCGCATCGTTGCCGCCGTCTGTATGACGGTGGTCATGTTTAAGGCGCAGGCCTGACGCTGTGCGGGTTATAACCCAGGTGCGAGACCGATCCCAATTATCGCCGTCTGGATCACCGGCCGCCGGACCGACATGAAAAGGGATGCGGATAGTATCGGCGCTGCATTCGCGCACATGCATGACCATTGCTTTGTCCGCCATATCGGCATCGGCTGCTTCGTTTGATACCAGCCGCCCGGCATATGCTTTACCGCAATGTGCGGAAAGCGCGGTGAAGAACGCGTCTTGCGGCGATGGCGCAGAAACAGGAAGCGCCGCGCAACCAGCGATCAGCCATGCAGCGAATGGGGCAGTAAGTGTTGCTGCATGCGTGATCGGATACGACCTGCTCACAGCAATTTCTCCGCCAATATCCATCCCCAGATTGCCAAAGTCATTATGCCGCCAATGGCCGTGGCGATCACCGAATTTTTCAGCAGGCGGCTTTGGATGTCGATAGAGCCGATGAAAGTTGCGAACAGACGCTGACGGAATGCCTGATCGCCTTGCAGCCCCTCTGTCTCAAACTCCTCCCCCAGCAACAATGCCCGTAGGCACAATGCACTGGATACGATCAGCGGAAATATCCCGATCAAACTGGCCAGCGTCAGGATTGGCTGGGACGCCGCATCCAAGCTCAAGGGTGCGCCGGGGCTTGCAGAAATGGGATGTGTGCCAATCGTGACCATCAACGCATTGAACGCCAGCATTCCGCCGATACGAATAGATAAGTCAAGATCGCGGTTTTCAAGATATTCAAGGTCGGCGATGAAACCGGGATCGGGCGGGGTATCGCGCATAATCTGAAATGCGCGCAGGCGGGACCGGAAGGATTGTCTGGACATCTGATAGTGATAGCCCCGGAATAATGCTGCCAGCAAGAACAGATTGGCGCATTTTACACTTCGTTAACCATGTTGGGGCAAACCGCATTATCGGGCCGAGAAAAAACAGGGGCATTTATGTCAGTGCATAAAGATGAAAACGGCGCAGCAACGACGATTTATGGCGGTTTGCAGCGGATTGATCTGGATGACCGCATACGGTTATTTGACGCCGACGGGCGCGTGCGGGCTGCACTGAAGGAAATGTGGGTCTATGTCGAACCCGAACTCGGATCGCTTGCCGCAAATGTTGCCGCCAAATATCTCTCATTGCCAGAAATCAGGACTGTGGAATCCCCTGAAACAAAGGGGTATCTGGACAGGTTAATCCGTAAATATGTATCATCGGCTTTGCAGAATTGTTTAACCGAAGAATGGGCTGAACTGACAGCAGGAATGGGTGACATTGCCATTCGCGAGGGCGTTCCTATCCGCACATTGATAACGATACTAACCAATGAATTTGGCTATATCCTGCAAAAACTGCATCCGGTTTATTCAGCAGATCCCGTAAAAGCATGGGAATGGCCCTATGCCATTATGATCTGTACCCAGTTGCAATCGGAGCTTGCCTGTACCCGCATATACGAGCGCGCAAAGCATGCAGAGGCCGGACGCATAGCGCAGCAATCGGCGGCGTTTGAAACCGAGATCATGGCGTTGGTTTCCGGCATCAAGCAGGCATCTGACCATGCCGGGCTCCGCGCTGACCAGATGGATGACTTGGGCCAATCAATGCTAACGCGCACTGCCGAGGTGGCCACGGCTGCTGTACAAAGCGCCGCCGCAATGACCGATGCCGCTGACACATCGGTCACGATGGCGGGCGAGATTAGCGACGCGTTAGAACTGATTAAACAGTCAGCAGTGTCATTTGAGGAGGCAATCGTGAGCGTTGAAATCCAAATGGACAGCGCCAACCGCTTGGAAACAAGTGCGCAAGCGATCGCGTCGATAGTCGATATGATCCGCGAGGTTTCCAACCGAACCAATTTGCTGGCCTTAAACGCAACTATTGAAGCTGCTCGTGCCGGAGACGCCGGGCGCGGATTTGCAGTGGTCGCTGGCGAGGTAAAATCGCTGGCCAACCAAACTCGGCAGGCCACCGATGAAATTGCGGTGCGGATATCCGAACTGCAAAATGCAACGCATGAAACCGTCAACAGTTACGGTGTGATCGCCGCCATTGTGCAGGGCGTGCAATCCACCGCAGCGGGCCTATCGCAGCGGATGGACCAGCAAAACCAGTTGCTGAATGTCATTACCAGCCATGTTCATGAAACCGCACTGACCGCCGAAACCATGGCCAAGAATATAGATTCTGTATCGGGTTCGGCGCAGCTTGTGGCCGATGAAATTACTGCAATGCGCGGAAATCATGCCGGATTGGAAACACAAACCGCAAATTTACAGGATGTCACCGCTGCGTTTCTGAACAAGATTTCTGCGGCATCATAACGGCGCTTGCACGGGATGAAATCCGGGTTCATCGGGTATATATATATTATGTGCAACCTCTATCGCCTTGATGCTCCAGCTCTTCAGATTGCCAGCAGATTTGAGGCCGATGCCGGAAATGATCCATGGCCGGGCGGATATGTAGCACCGGGAAAACCAGCGCCTGTTATCCTGCGCAATAAAGACGGGGGGCGTTATCTCGCGCCGCGCATGTGGGGCGTTCCGCCGCCCGAGAGTTTTGCGTCCATTTCGCAAAACAAGCCCTATCGTCCCGTAACTAACGTGCGCAATCTGGACAGCCCATTCTGGATCGGCACGCTGCGCCATACAGAATTTCGGTGCCTTGTTCCTGTCACCCGGTTTCAGGAATGGTCGCATATGCCAAACGCGGCGACAGGCAAAAAATCGCAGCATTGGTTTGGCGTACCAACCGAACCGATATTCGCCTTTGCCGGAATTTGGCGCGATAGCGAGGTTGCCAGCTTTGCATTTCTGACAACCGAGCCAAATTCAATCGTCGGTGCAGTGCATCCCAAAGCGATGCCCGTCATCTTGCATCCCGAGGACCATGAAACGTGGCTAACCGCCGATTGGGATACTGCTAGAGCACTTGCTGAACCTTATCCATCGCAGTTTATGTCAATGGATTAAGAATCCGCAGTTCCGTAAAGCGCCATTCCCATCCATGCGAGCGATAGCAATACAACCGCAAGGACAAGCGATACGATTAAAACAATGCGGACACCCTGTTGTTTTACGCCGCCGCTGGCTTCTTCTTCGGTCAGTTCATCATGGTCATCAAAATGTTTCATACGGCACTCCTGAAATTTACCTTAAAAGCAGCTTAACACGTTATCGCTTGCGCACAAACTCCGCGCGCAGCACCAACCCTTTTATGCCGTCAAAGCGGCAGTCAATTTCTTGCGCGTCGCCCGTCAAACGGATGGACTTGATTAAAGTACCGCGCTTTAATGTCTGGCCTGCGCCCTTTACTATCAAGTCTTTGATAAGCGTTACCTGATCGCCGTCAGCCAGAATATTTCCCACCGAATCGCGCACTTCGACCATATTGTCTGCGGCAGATTTAGCTGCGGCATCACTTGCCGAAATCCATTCGCCACTGACCTCGTCATAGACATATTCGTCATCATTACCGGCTGTCATCAGCGCCGTGTCCTTGTGTGATAAGTGCTGTGTGATAAGTGTTGCACCTGCGTAAAGGCGCTCTAACAAGTGAAGGCAAGTCCAAACGATTCAGGAACCTTGTAATGACCGAAGAAACTCCGCCGCTGCCCACGGGTTATCAATTGTCGGCGCTCGATCCGGTATACCGCGAAACGCCTTGGGACCCCATTGGCCGCCTGCGCGCCGCCGATCCGGTGCATCATGACCAGCAACTGGGCCGTTACTTTTTTACGCGTGCGAGTGAGGTTGGGCCGCTTGTCAAAAGCCGCGATTTGATTGTCGATCCGCGTAAAGCCAATCCCGGCAGTTTTGCCAACACGTTATACGGCCAAAACAGCAAGGAATTGTCGATCCTGTTGCTGGATGATCCTGACCATGCGCGGCAACGCAATCTGGTACTAAAGGCTTTTAACAAGCGTTCGGTTGACTTGATGGTTCCCCGGATCAAAGAGATCACGGCGCAGTTGATTGAGGATGTTGCCGCGCAAGACGGCCCGTTTGATTTTGTTGCGCATTTTGGATCGCCATTGCCCACCACCGTAATGGCAGAATTGCTGGGCATTGATGCCGGCGACCGAGCGGATTTCCGCCGCTGGTCGCTGGGCTGTATGCAGGCGCTAAATCCGTTTCGAACGCCTGAACAAACCGCATTATACGAAGAATCCACCACGACACTGGCCGACTATTTGCGCGCCGAGGTTGAGGGGCGGCGCGGCGGCGACGGGTCGGATTTAATCAGTGGACTGGCGCGCGCCGAAGAAGCTGGCGACAGCCTGTCGACCGATGATATCGTGCTGCTGATCCGGTTGCTGTTGATTGCGGGGAACAGCACTACGACCGATATGATCGGAAGCGGCGTGGTACAATTTTTGAAAAACCCCGATCAGCTGGCGATATTGCGCGCCAATCCTGACCTGATCGACAACGCGCTGGACGAGATTTTGCGTGTTGAACCCCCCGTGGCACAGGCATTGCGTACCGCGCCAAAGGATATGCAGATCGCAGACAAGCATCTGAAAAAAGGGGATACCATTCACTTATCGCTATTTGGCGCGCATTATGATCCGGCGTTGAATGAAGACCCGCAGCGATTCAATATCGAACGTAAGAATATACAGCATTTTGCCTTTGGTGGCGGCGCGCATTATTGCTTGGGTGCGGCATTGGGCAAGGTACAGGGGCGCATCGCGTTGCCGTTATTATTTGACCGTTTCCCTGACCTTGCCTTTTCCGCAGATCACGAATTGAAGCACAAAATTGCGCCTGCGTTCAACGGCTATGGCGAGATTTGGTTGACCAAATAGATCTATCGTTTGGGCGGCCACGGGAAGAACGCGGATGTGCGCGCAATATAGTCGGCATATTGCGGCCGTGTTTTGCGCATACCATGTTCCAGCAACGGCCCACCTGACCATTTCATCAAGGTAAAGCTCAGGAACAATGGACCGATGATGCTGGCGGCGGCAACGCCCCATCCGGCATCGGCGGCAACCAGCCATATGCCCCACCACGTTGTGAAATCACCGAAATAATTGGGATGGCGGGTATAGTGCCACAGCCCGCGGTCCATCACTTTGCCTGCATTTGCGGGGTCGGCCTTAAACGATTTAAGCTGCGCATCGCCGATGGTTTCAAATGCGATACCGATCACTGCAATGATGATACCGATGACAGCCAGCGGCCCGATCGCGCCTGCATCCCGGCTGGCGATAATCCCGATTTGCGCAGGCAGGCACGTGATAAACAATAACGGCGCCTGCAACGCGAACACGTTCAGCAACGCGGTTTTATTCCAGCTCCAACCTTTTTTTTCCATCGCACGGCCGATGATGACCTTATACCGTGGGTCCTCTCCCACCGCACGCCAACGCGTGTATAAATGCAGGGAAAGCCGCAGGCCCCAAACCGTAACAAGCGCCAAAAGGATGTTGCCGCGCGGGGTCGCCGGCTCGGTATGCAGCCACGTCGCAAGTGTCATCAACACCTTGCCAAATGCCCAGAATGCGTCGATAAAGGAGGCATCACGTATGCGTGTCGATATAATCCATAGGATCAGAACTATCACGGCAAGAATGGCGAAATTGATGCCTAGTAAGTATGGATAAATGACGTCCATTATGCGGGCTTTCCAGTGATGCTTTTTACGGCGCGTTCGGGATGTTTGGGGATAACATGGCTGTATAATTTGATGACTTCGGCCATGTCGGCCTCGTAATCGCCCGTGGGCATAATTGCGGGACCAAGTCCGCCGGTTTTGGTGCTGTAATCCATCATCCCGATAACAAAGGGCACGTTGGCCGCCATGGCGATCTGGTAAAATCCGGTTTTCCATTTGTCGCTATTGCTGCGGCTGCCCTCTGGCGCGATGGTCAGCATGAATTCGTCGCGAGTGGCAAATTCATGTGCCATTTGCTGGACATAATTTTGGGGGCTGCTGCGATCCACAGATACGCCGCCCATATCGAATAGAAAGCCGCGTACGGGCCAACGGAATAAGGAATTTTTAGCCATAAAATGGGGCATGATTCCCAATTCTTCGGTTAAGCCGATAAAGTATAAAAAATCCCAGTTGCTGGTGTGCGGCGCAGCGACCAGAACAAATTTGCGCGGGCTGGGAATAACCCCGTGGGCTTTCCATCCGTTGCGGCGGTAAATCCAGTAAATCAGGCGGCGCACAAGACGCGACACGATGCTGGGTTTTCTGTTTTCTACCGCCATAAATGATGCGCCCTCTCCCTATCCCTATTAACGTGTCTGTGCGCCCTTGCAATCGGTGATCGCCAGTATTCCTTTTTCCGTAGGGCTTGTAACATTGGAGGCACAAAGCTAATCCAAGCCAACACCGATAATAATCATACGCGGGAAATCCATGCCCAATTCTGCCATTCCAGTCATTTCATCCACTGGGCTTTTTACGCCGCCAGACAGCATCAGCAATGCCGAACTGGTCGCCAGTTTCAACACCTATGTTGACCGTTACAACGCCGCCAATCCCGGCGCGGAACCGCTGACTCACAGTTCTGTCGAGTTTATTGAAAAGGCTAGTGGGATTAAGGCGCGACATGTTATGAGTAAGGCGTCAATACTTGATCCCGATATCATGTGCCCGCGCTTTGATGACCGTCCCAACGACCAGATTTCGGTCATGGCCGAAATCGGCGTCGCGGCCTGCAAGGCGGCTTTGGCGGCGGCAGGGCGTGATATTGCCGATGTTGATGCGATATTGTGTGCAGCATCAAATATGCAGCGCGGATATCCGGCCATGGCAGTGGAGATTCAGGCGGCGCTGGGTATGGAACGCGGTTTCGGATTTGATATGAATGTCGCGTGTTCGTCGGCCACATTCGGCATACAAACGGCGGCGGATTATATCCGCAGCGGCAATGCAAAATCGGTGCTTGTGGTCAGCCCGGAAATTACATCGGGTCATCTGAACTGGCGCGACCGCGATAGTCATTTCATATTTGGTGATGTTGCAACTGCCATTTTGGTTGAGGCAAAGGATATTGCACCAGCGCAACATTGGGAGATTTTGGGAACGCGGCTGAAAACACAGTTCAGCAACAATATCCGCAACAATTTCGGTTTCCTGAACCGCGCCCACCCCGAAAGCCGCGATGACGCCGACAAGTTATTTGTTCAGGAAGGCCGCAAGGTGTTCAAGGAAGTCGTGCCGATGGTTGCGCAAATGATCGGCGAACATGGCGCAGATTTGGGAATATCGGGCGCGAACTTGCGGCGTATGTGGCTGCATCAGGCAAACGCAGGAATGAACAGGATGATTGCGCAGCGGGTCTTGGGGCATGAGGCAAATGACGATGAAAGCCCTACGGTGCTGGATACCTATGCCAACACTTCCAGTGCGGGATCAATCATTGCATTCCATAAACATAACCAGGATCTGGCGGCGGGTGACATTGGACTGATCTGTTCGTTTGGAGCGGGATATTCGGCAGGAACGGTGTTTGTTAGGAAATCGGCTTAGCGGCTGTTCTACCATAATCCCGCGAATGCAACGCCCGCCATGTTTTTGGGTCGATAAAACGGCCTTGCCAGATACCGCGCTTTGCGCGGCGCGCTTCGTCCTCTTCGCGGCCATATTCGCGCATGCCGTTAAATTCGGCGCTGACCGCCATCCCGGCGCGAACTTGTGTAGCGGCGATATTGGAGGTTGCATTGGTCTGGCAGGTGGCAAGCGAACGGCCAAAACGGTCTTGCGCATCGGCCTGACAGGTCAATCCCGGCTGCGCTAGCATAGCAATCAAGGCCCCGTGTGCGGCCGTTCCGCACTGCCACTGATCGCCTGCTGCATCGGTGCAGCTTTGTTTCAATTCGGGAGCGTCGATACCGTATAGCCGCAATGTGCGCGCGCCAATGGCAAAACTATCGCCATCTGCGGCGCGCACTGTTGCTGAACCTGCCACTACTGTTTCGCGCGTATCTGAATATACGGCATATATATAAGCCGCGCAAATCATCGCAGCCAAAGCAATCAAAATACCAATATTGCGCAGGCAACCACGTTTTTTTTGCGTAGTGGTTTTGGGAAATTTTAGCGGGCGGGACGTCGCGGCGATGATCTACTCAAAACTAGGCTCGGATTAGGGAAGGATGCTTCTGCAGTATGTGATCATAAATCGCGATGTGCAATTGCGATGTGAAGCGGCAGCCGTAATAGTCGCCCTCATGCCAAGCGATTTCCGCCTCAAGTGGTGTAAAACCGGGAAAGGTAAGATACACAATCTTGTCAATTTTGATATAAGTCAGTGAAAATATGCGAAAACCGGACCGTGACAGGTCGACAATTTTAATCTTGTGTTTGCCGCCGCCGACCTCGCGAATATCGGCGTCGATCTGCACATCTCCGCGATTGTGTTCACGGGAGTTAAAGCCTATTTCGTCGTCATGGCCGAAATTTGAAGCCATCTGGTTTTCTCCATTTTCGCAATACAGCACCCGCTTCCCGGACGTGATACTGTTTGTCTTATGCAGTATAACGATCATAGTTTTGCGATTTGGTTAATGGCCGACATCATTATCAGCTTTAATCGATGATTAAACCAAGCAATATGTAGATCAGGATGGGTGAGCCAACACCGATCAATGTCGTTATCGCAAATAGGATGCGGACAATGTTGACGTCGATCCCGGTCCAGTCGGCAAGGCCGCTGCATACACCAAGGATTTTCTTGTTTTCTTTGTTCAGGCGTAACTTGTTCATTATACTATCTTTCTATCTAATCGATCAATGGCTGGATTATGCAATAGTTGGGGCCAAGGCAGAAAATACCGATTCAAGGCTGAGGCCAAAGGTCACGATGGCACAGGCAAATGCGCCAAGTAACGCGGTCAGATGGGTGCGGGTATTGGAGGTCATTATTTTGGTCCTTAAATTATGTGAAAGGGTGTTTCTGAATTTCGCTTCAGGCAAAATATGGTGCAACGGATGTAACGGCAGGGGCGACGCTGGTTCCGATGGTTACAAATGCGCAAATTACGGCTGCGAAAAGCGATGCGAAATGGCTACGGTTGGATAATGTCATTGGATATTCCTTTTCATTTGAATGTTAATGTTACAGTGTCTTGGAACCATTTGGTTACATGAGACATAATGCAGCAACCGTGCCAATTTTATAAAAACATTATAAATCAGTAATATAATAAAATTTCGCATAATTTTCCAATTTACAAATAAATATAAGTTAGGATTTATTCCCAATGTTTGGGAATTATATTTCGCCGATCATATATCTTCAAAAACTATATCTGGTTGACGCTCCACGGGCGCACGTTAGCAGGATGATGCTATGGCTCTGACGCGACTTTCCCTGACCGACTTTCGAAATCACAGCGCGGCATCGTTTCGGCCGGGACGCCAATTTGTGGTTCTACATGGTGCCAATGGCGCAGGAAAAACCAATGTGCTGGAGGCTGTATCGTTATTGGTGCCAGGGCGCGGCCTGCGCCGTGCATCCATGGCCGAAATAGCCCGCAGTGACGGCACAGGTGGTTTTGCCGTTGCTGCTGAAATAGAGGATATCGCCATTGGCACGGGCGTCGATGCCGGCACACCTGAGCGGCGAAAGGTAAGGATCAACGGCGCGAATGCCAGCATAAACGCGCTGGCCGAATGGCTCTCCATTGTCTGGCTTACGCCGGCAATGGACCGTTTATTTGCCGAGGGCGCGGGCGGACGGCGACGCTTTTTGGACCGGCTGGTACTCGCGCTGGAGCCTGCCCATGCGCGTTATAGTAACCGATATGATCTAGCGATGCGGCAACGTAACAAGTTGATTACGGCAGATGGCCCTATGGATATTATGTGGCTCGATGCAATCGAGGCGCAGATGGCGGAAAATGCAGCAGCTATCCAATCCGCGCGCGCACGTATGATGGAACGCTTGTCCTATCAATTGGACGCCAGCGGCCAAAGCGTCTTTGCCGTGCCCAAGATTGAATTGCTAAACGATAGCGCCGCCAGCAGGCAGCAGCTTTGTGATGCATGGCGCGCAAGCCGGAAACGCGATGCCGCCGCTGGCCGCACGCTGACAGGTCCGCACCGCGCCGATATGATATTCGCGCATAACGGAACGGGCGCACCTGCGGCGCGCTGTTCAACGGGCGAACAAAAGGCGTTGTTATTGTCGACCATACTTGCGCATGCAGAGCTCGTCGCGGATTTGAATGGCCAATCGCCGTTGATATTGTTGGACGAGGTTGCCGCGCATCTTGACCCGTCCCGCCGTGCCGCACTGTTTGGACGGCTGGCCGCAATCGGCAGCCAAGTATGGATGACCGGAACCGAGGCCAGCCTGTTTTCAGAAATTGGCAGCTGCAACGAGGCCGCACAATTTATAGAAGTCGCAGGCGGACAGCTGCTAGTTTAACAGAAGAACCCAAATCAGGCTGCCTTGCGTGGTCCTTTGACACCCACATTCACAGTTTTGGCATCTGCTGCGATTTTGCGCATGGTTTCCATATCGACAAGACGCTGCGCGTGGCTGTGGATTGGTTTGCGCAAATCGGTCAACTGGTCTTGCGGAACCGCTTTACTGAAAAGATAGCCTTGCACATTCAGGCATCCTTCGCGGCGCAGATGTTCGACCTGATCCTCTCGTTCGACGCCTTCTGCTGTCGTCGTCATGCCCAGACTGTTGGCCAGATTGACGACTGAGCGGACAATCGCCTGACAATCCTCGCGGGTGTCGATTTCATTGACAAAACAGCGGTCGATTTTAATCTTGTCGAACGGAAAACTACGCAAATAATTCAGCGAGCTATATCCTGTTCCAAAATCATCCAGTGCAATCTCTACGCCAATTTCATGCAGCTTATGCAAGATTTCCAGATTGGCCTCGCTGTCTTGCATCAACACGGTTTCGGTGATTTCAAGGCACACGCGTTTAGGGTCAATGCCCGTGCTGGCCAGCGACTGGATCAGCGTTGTTATCAAACTGGGGCTGCGCATTTGCACCGGCGACAGGTTAATCGACACTGTCATATGCGGGGGCCATTGCAACAGATCATCCATGGCCTGCCGGATCACCCATTCGCCAATGGGGATAATCATGCCGCTTTCTTCGGCAATCGGGATAAACGCATCGGGCATCACAACGCCGCGTTCGGGATGTTCCCACCGGATCAACGCTTCGTAGCCCAGCGTCTCGCCATCCTCGATCCGCACGAGCGGTTGATAATGCAGGCACAATTCCTGTTTTCCCAGAGCGCCGCGCAAATCGAGCTCCAGCGCGCGGCGCAGATGCGCGGCTTCATCCATGCCGATTTCGAATACCACTTGGCGATTACGTCCGCGCGATTTGGCCTCGTATAATGCCAGATCAGCATTGCGCAGCAGCGTTGATGCATCCTTACCGTGCAGCGGCGCGACGGCAACACCGATGCTTGTTCCGACGATAACGTCATGGTCATCCAACCGGAATGGCATCGCCAGCGCAGCGATAATTTCCTCACCGATTTTCTGGATATGCTGCAGATCATTGGTTTTGAACAATATGGCAAATTCATCGCCGCCAAGCCGCGCAACTATTTCCTCGCTGCCGACGCAAGCCTCCAACCGCCGTGCCACGCCCTTCAACAATAAATCGCCAAACCCGTGGCCTAGTGTGTCATTGATGATTTTGAACTGGTCCAGATCAAGATACATCAGGCCAAGTTCGCTGGCTGCGTCATGCGCTTGCCGGGTCAATCGCTGGTTAAACTGGAAACGATTGGGCAGGTCAGTTAACGAATCGAAATGCGCCATATAGCTGACTTGCTCTTCGGCTTGGCGCTGCGCCGTGATATCGGTAACGATGCCGCGATATTGGCCGTCCTCCGATACTGGACGCGCGCTGATCGACCACCAAAGCCGTTCTTTACCGATGCTCAGGCTGACATGTAAATTTCGGAACGGCCGCTGCGCCGCGATCATATCCATCATAGCGTCACGTTCGGAATTGCTGTCAAACAGCGCTCCGACAGATTTGCCCGACAGGGTTTCCAGTGGCCGCCGCGCCGCAGCGGCCAGTTGTTCGGTGGGATTGATTAAATGACCTTGTGAATCGATTTCAATGACCAGATCGGAACCTTGCTCGGTAAAATCGGCGAGCAGCAAGTTGATAGTTTCTGATGAAACCCGTAAATCCATCTCGCGTTGATGGCGGACGAGAATGTTGGTTTCGGTCAATTTTATGCTGGTATACAAGATAAAAGCGTAACCAGCGATCAGGATCGTGCCTGCATATGATACCATATTGCCTTGGCTGATGAGCGCCATCGCGCATCCCGCGGCGCTAAAGCCAACAAAATTATACGCCGCCCTTTTGACAGTGCGATAGGTATGGGCGGCCCCTGCCATCATACCTGATCCCACGATTGCGCACAGAACTTGTTGTTCGGGCGTCGAACCATACATGCAGATGATAACGGACAATCCCCACCATAATCCCAGAGCCGCCGCATTTGTTTCCACGTGACGGCGCAACCGGAATAGCATCGCGGCATCATTGCGCGCTTTCAATATGGCGCGTGACACGCCGTGCCGCCAGGCCAGCAGCACCGCCATAAACAATCCCGCTGCAACAAAATCGATCGGCGGATAGGTACCCCAGAATACACAAAGCAGGATGATTGTATTCACCGCACTGGCCAATATCGCCGGACGTACGCCAGCGGCATGTTCCTGCAGCAAACGCCGCAGCACCCATGGGTTATCTGCGCCTGCGAGATTTTTTATGGTTTTTATGTTACCAATGCCCAATGCCCACTCCACTTCCAAGTGGCGCAGTAACAGGATGGTTTTAATAAACCGTTATGTTTGAATGGTATTTTAGTTTGGGTTGCGCGCGCATCATGCGATATGATGCGCGCGCGATACTTATTTTTCCTGTGAGACGTCGCTTTTCTTGCGTGGTTTCTTGGGCTTTGCCGCTTTGGGCGGGGCCGGGGAAACTTCGAACGCGGGCTTGCCGTCTTTCATATGCACCGACACTTCGCCGCCATTGGTCAGCTTGCCGAATAACAACTCTTCGGCCAGCGGTTGTTTGATTTTTTCTTGAATCAAACGGCCCATCGGGCGCGCACCATAAAGCTTGTCATACCCTTTTTCGGTCAACCACGCACGGGCATCATCGTCGAATTTGATATGCACATTCTGGTCGGCCAGTTGCAGCTCCAGTTGCAGAATAAACTTGTCGACAACACGCGCTACAACGTCAGTGGGCAAATATCCAAATGGCACAATCGCATCCAGCCGATTGCGGAATTCGGGCGCGAACATTTTCTTGATCGCTTCCTCGCCTGCATCCTCTTTGCTGATATTATTGCCGAAACCAATGCCTTCGCTGGCCATGTCCTTGGCCCCTGCGTTGGTGGTCATAATCAAGATGACATTGCGGAAATCCACCGTTTTGCCGTGGTGATCGGTCAGGCGGCCATTGTCCATTACCTGTAGCAATATGTTGAACAGGTCCGGATGCGCTTTTTCGATTTCATCAAGCAACAACACACAATGCGGATTTTGATCGACGGCATCGGTCAGCAAACCACCTTGGTCAAAACCGACATAGCCCGGAGGCGCACCAATCAGCCGCGAAACGCTGTGCCGTTCCATATATTCCGACATGTCAAAACGTTTGAGGGGGATGCCAAGGATTGACGACAATTGCCGCGCCACTTCGGTTTTGCCCACGCCCGTCGGGCCGCTGAACAGATAATTGCCAATCGGTTTATCGGGATCCCGTAGGCCTGCCCTGCTCAGCTTGATTGCTGACGACAAAACTTCAATTGCCGCATTCTGGCCAAAAACCACACGTTTCAAATCACCGTCCAGATTGCCCAAGGCGGTTTTATCATCGCTGGACACATTTTTGGGCGGGATGCGTGCGATGGTGGCAATAACAGCCTCGATCTCGCGCTGCGTAATGATCTTGCGGCGTTTCGATGGCGGCACGAGCATTTGCATCGCGCCAACCTCGTCAATCACGTCAATCGCTTTGTCGGGCTGTTTGCGGTCGTTAATATAGCGCGATGACAGCTCCACCGCCGCCTTAATCGCATCATTGGTATATTTGACCTTGTGATGTTCCTCAAATGCGCTGCGCAGACCGGAGATGATCTTAATTGTATCTTCGATGCTGGGTTCATTCACGTCGATTTTCTGGAACCGGCGAAGCAACGCACGGTCCTTTTCAAAATGATTGCGGAATTCCTTGTACGTGGTTGATCCAATGCAGCGGATCGTGCCGTTGGACAAAGAGGGTTTTAGCAAGTTCGATGCATCCATCGCGCCGCCGCTGGTTGCGCCTGCGCCGATCACGGTGTGAATCTCGTCAATAAACAGGATCGCATCGGGCAGTTTTTCCAGCTCGGTTACCACCGCCTTCAAACGTTCCTCAAAATCGCCGCGATACCGCGTTCCAGCCAGCAGTGATCCCATGTCGAGTGAGTAGATAACCGCAGGCTCCAATACTTCGGGTACCTGTTTTTCCACAATACGGCGCGCCAACCCTTCGGCAATCGCGGTTTTGCCAACGCCGGGTTCGCCAACATATAACGGATTATTTTTCGAACGGCGGCACAGGATTTGCACGGTGCGGTCGACCTCTTCGGTGCGGCCAATCAGCGGATCAATCCGGCCCTGTTTGGCCTTTTCATTCAGATTGACGGTAAACTGGTCAAGCGCCGATTCCTTGTCTTTTTTGCTCTTGGGGCTTTCGGAATTTTCCTCTGCGCGCTCTTCGCTGCCGGTAACTTCTGTTGGCGTTAGTTTGCCGTCCTTGCCGATCCCGTGGCTGATAAAAGACACCGCGTCCAGCCGGCTCATATCCTGTTGTTGCAGGAAATAGACGGCATAGCTTTCGCGTTCGGAAAACAGCGCAACCAACACGTTTGCGCCGGTCACAGTATCCTTGCCGCTGGATTGCACATGCAATATGGCGCGCTGAACCACGCGCTGAAAACCGCTGGTGGGGGACGGATCAACATTGCCGTCGACGCGCAAACTGTCGAGTTCACCGTCCAGATAGGTGATTACGATGTCTGATAATTCGCCCAGATCAACGCCGCAGGCCTGCATGACTTTTGCGGCATCGCCGTCGTCGATTAATGCGAGCAACAAATGTTCCAGCGTCGCATATTCATGCGCGCGGTCGGCGGCATGTTTCAGGGCGCTGTGCAGTGTCGCTTCTAACGATTCCGCGAATGATGGCATTTGCTTTACTCCTTGACCGTCTTGCTGCGCCGTTTTGCAGTATAGCATCGGGCGTATCGTTAATATCGGTTCGCTCGCGTCTACTTTCAACAGCCTTTAAAAGTTAAAGCGAGTATTGCGCGATATGGTTAACATCGGGTTGCCGTGCGGGCCGTAATTTGATCGGGTATTCATGATCGTTTGAACAATTGGTCTGCTGCTGACATATGGCTGCTTGCGGCGGATTTCTTTGCCTCACACCGCGCAATCTCTGCTTTTAGCGTTGCTATGCGCTGCTCCAGTTCATTGATTGAATAGGGATCCAAATCCTCCCTGACCAACAGGGCCAGCGGATTATGCCCACGCAAAGGTAAATTTTCGTCGGTTTCCATGACCTATTTGTTGACTGCAACGCGCGCAGTGTCAATAAGCAACGCGGCTTTACGTGGTTAATGTGGGCGGGGGCAAATATGGCTGAAGTGCCAGAATTCATGACAGCAATTGAAATCAGCACGCCGGGCGGGCCAGAGGTTCTTGTGCCGTGCCAGCGCGCCGTGCCTGTTCCAGGTGAAGGGCAGGTGCTGGTGCGCGTTGCCGCCGCCGGGGTCAATCGGCCTGACGTGGTGCAGCGCAAGGGATTATATCCTGCGCCGCCGGGGGCAAGCGACCTGCCGGGACTTGAGATTTCTGGACAGGTTGTTGCATTAGGGCAGGGCGTTTCTGCCGATCATTTGAACCAAAATATCTGCGCATTGGTGGCAGGCGGCGGTTATGCCGAATATTGCATCGCCAATATCGGGCATAGCTTTCCGGTTCCGGTGGGGCTTAGCATGGAACAAGCAGCGGCGTTGCCCGAAACATTATTCACTGTGTGGCACAATGTGTTTGAACGCGGATATGTGCGCGATGGTGAAACGGTTTTGGTGCATGGCGGAACCAGCGGTATCGGCACCATGGCGATCAAGCTGTGCAAATTGTTTGATATCAACGTGATCGTAACCTGCGGCAGCGCGGATAAATGCGCGGCTGCCATTGCCGTCGGCGCGGATCATGCAATCCATTACAAAGACAGCGATTTCGTGGCCGAAACGATGCGGATTACAGGCGGCAAGGGCGTGCATCTGGTGCTCGACATGGTTGCGGGCGATTATGTACCGCGCAACCTGCAATGCCTTGTCGAAGATGGCCGTCACGTAACAATTGCAGTGCAAGGCGGAATGAAGGCCGAACTGAACATGGCCTATATCATGATGCGGCGGTTGATGCTGACCGGATCGACATTGCGGCCGCGCAGCGATGCATTCAAAAATCTGCTGCGGGACGAAATTTGCCGCAACGCATGGAGCTTTGTCGAGGATGGCAGTTTGCGCCCCGAAATGGCGCGCAGTTTCCCGCTGGCCGATGCAGCTGCAGCACATGCTTATATGGAAAGCGGCGATTTTGTGGGCAAGATTGTTTTGACGGTGTAATCCATCTTGCCGTGGCGGCATAGTTCGCCTAAGACTTATACAACATATTCAGGCCGCTCCGGCAAGGGGCGGCCCTTTTATTTGGAGACGCCCCGATGGCCACCCCTTTAATGCCGCACGCGACCGCTGCATGGCTTGTTGACAATACCGCGCTTGCGTTCCCGCAAATCGCCGAATTCTGCGGCATTCACATATTGGAAGTACAGGCGATGGCCGACGATATGACCGGTTCGAAATATAC
>JANOKA010000107.1:0-2243 GCA_031418995.1 Sphingomonadales bacterium
ATCACCGCTGGACCCACGCATGAGGCAATTGATCCAGTGCGTTATATCGCCAACCGTTCGTCGGGACGGCAGGGTTTTGCCATTGCGCAAGCGGCGGCGGAAATGGGCGCAGCGGTAACGTTAATCGCAGGCCCCGTGCATCTGGTGACCCCGCCCGGCGTGATCCGTATCGATGTGGAAACCGCGCTGGAAATGCAGGCGGAAGTGGAGGCTGCCTTACCCGCCGACATCGCCATCATGGTCGCGGCGGTTGCCGATTGGCGGCCCGCAGATTCCGCCAGACACAAGATAAAGAAAGACGGCAATATGCCCGCGCCGCTGGCGGTTACCGAAAATCCCGACATATTGGCGGGTCTTGCCAACCATGCGCAACGTCCGGCATTGCTGATCGGATTTGCGGCAGAAACGCAGAATGTAACCGAGAATGCCGTGGCCAAACGCGCCAAAAAAGGATGCGATTGGATTGTTGCCAATGATGTATCCGGAGACGTAATGGGCGGCGCAAACAACGCCTTTCATATCGTAACCAAAGACGGCGTCGAAAGCTGGCCCGACAGTCCCAAAGACGCGATAGCGCGCAAATTGATGGAGAAAATTGCCGATGTCGTCGCAAGTGACACAAATGCGCGTTGAGGTTCAGGTTAAGCGGTTGAACAATGGCGCAGGCCTGCCGCTGCCATCCTATGAAACCACAGGCGCGGCGGGCATGGATATTTGCGCCGCAGAAAGCATGAATTTGCGCGTGGGAAAACGCGCCGCTGTGCCAACGGGTTTCGCCTTTGCTATTCCGCAAGGGTACGAGATTCAGATCCGCCCGCGTTCGGGGCTAGCGTTGAAAAACGGGATAACTTGTTTGAATACGCCGGGCACAATCGACAGCGACTATCGCGGCGAGATAAAGGTGATCCTGGCCAATTTGGGCGATGAGGATTTTCAGGTGAAAACTGGCGACCGCATTGCACAGATCGTCGTCGCACCCGTTACGCAGGCATCAATGGTCGAGGTTGACGCGCTGGACAGCACGGCGCGCGGTGCTGGAGGATTTGGTTCAACCGGAATATGATCCTTTCCGACGATCAACTGGGCCGGTATGCACGGCACATTGTTCTGCGTGATATTGGCGGGGCAGGGCAATCAAAGCTGTTGTCCAGCCATGTGCTGTTGATCGGCGCAGGCGGTATTGGTTGTCCGGCGATCCAGTATCTGGCGGCAGCAGGCGTGGGCACCATCAGCGTTGTCGATGATGATGTGGTGGCGCTGTCCAATTTGCAGCGGCAGGTTTTATATTCCGAAGCCGACATCAGCATTCCCAAAGTTATCGCAGCGCAAGCGGCGGTTAAGCGGTTGAACCCCGAAGTCACATTCCACCCGCTGAACCAAAGGATCAGCGCCGAAACGCACGCTGACATCTTGGCCAATGTCGACGCCGTTATTGACGGCAGCGATAATTTTGCCACGCGGTTAATCGTCAACGACCTGTGCCTGTCCGCAAAAGTGCCGCTGATCAGCGCCGCCATTGGACAATTTCATGGCCAGATTGGCACGTTCACTGGATGGCAAACAGGCGCGCCTTGCTATCGCTGTTTTGTTGGCGATGCGCATGATCCCGATGATTGTGACGATTGCGTAAGCCAAGGCGTATTGGGCGCAATGTGCGGCATGATGGGAAGCTTTGCCGCGATGGAGACGATCCGCGTACTGACCGGATTTGGCGACGCGCAAACCGGAAAGCTGCAGTTGTTCGACGGCCTGAAACCCGGCATGCGCACGATCACCCTGCCCAAAGATGCCGCGTGCAAAAGCTGCGGCACATACGGCGACTGACCCAAATTTGTCATGGCCGCGACATAACGGCGTCGCATCAATCCGGTAAATAATTGATTGCCCAATTCAACAGGGGGTCAACATGACAACGGCCAAATTGCAAACCGAAACGCCAAATAATCTCTATTATACAACGAAATTGCCGGATTGGTTCAACCATCCAGAACCCAAAAGTTATCAGCCAAAAATCAAACTGCGCACTGTGTGGATATCCGATATCCATCTGGGCACAGCGGGGTGTCAGGCCGAACTGCTGTGTGATTTTTTGCATTCGATTGAGTGCGAGACGCTGTATCTGGTGGGTGATATCGTCGATGGCTGGCGTTTGAAAAAGGGTTGGTACTGGCCCGATCAACATAACGAGGTTGTTCGCCGTTTGCTGAAAATGGCGCACCGCGGCACCCGAGTTGTGTATATTC
>JANOKA010000108.1:0-8243 GCA_031418995.1 Sphingomonadales bacterium
CGTCAGCTTGCTACAGCCCAAGGTCATCAACGACATGCGGCTGGCCGATCATGGCTACCGCGTTATTGAACGGCCGATTTCCAATTTCCTGCCGCAAGAAGATGGCGGTTACCTGAAACTGGGCGGCGGGCTGGAACGGACTCAGGCCGAGTTCCGTCGTTTTTCCGAACACGATGCCCGCGTGCTGCCGCAATATTATGCGATGCTGGAGGGTGTGGCTGATGTCCTGCGCGATCTGGCGCTGAAATCGCCGCCCAATGTTGGCGGCGGGATCAAGACGCTGATCGATGGCGCATTGCAAGGCCGCAATTTGATGAAGCTGAACATCAGTCAGCAACGCGATGTGCTTGACCTGTTCACCAAATCGGCGCGGACATTTCTCGACAGCTGGTTTGAAAGCGAGGCGGTTAAGGCCGCGTTCGGTTTCGATGCGGTGGTCGGCAACTATGCCAGCCCCGACACGCCCGGCAGCGCCTATGTTTTGCTGCATCATGTTTTCGGCGAGGTAAACGGCAACAAGGGCGCGTGGGGCCATGCGATTGGCGGCATGGGCGCGATCACACAGGCAATGGCCAAAATCGTCACCGCAATGGGCGTCGAAATCAGCCTGGAATGCCCGGTGGAAAAGGTGCTGGTCGATGGCGGCAATGCTGTCGGTGTCCGTCTGGAAAGCGGCGCAGAGATTATGGCCGACCGCGTGATTGCCAATGTCGGCCCCAAATTGCTGTATGAAAAGATGATGGACCAATCCGATTTAGGCGAGGAATTTGTCCGGCGTATCAAAGGATTCAAAGTGGGTTCCGGCACGTTCCGGATGAATGTCGCTTTGTCCGAATTGCCGCGTTTCACCTGCCTTCCAGAGGCCGGCGAACATCATCAATCGGGCATTATCATTGCGCCGACGCTGGATTATATGGACCGCAGTTTTACCGACGCCAAACAATTTGGCTGGTCGAAAAAACCGATTGTCGAAATTCTGATTCCGTCGGTCATCGATGATAGCCTTGCCCCCGCAGGGCAGCATGTCGCCAGCCTGTTCTGCCAGCAATTCGCGCCCATATTACCCGATGCCGCCGATGGCACAAAGCGCGATTGGGATGCCGAAGAGGGTAAGGCCGCCGACACCATCATCGACACCGTGGAGGAATATGCGCCCGGTTTCCGCGCGTCGATATTGGGGCAGATGATCCTTTCCCCCAAGGGGTTGGAGCGCAAATTCGGCCTGTCCGGCGGCGACATCATGCATGGCAATATGAGCCTGGACCAATTATGGGCGGCGCGGCCCGTATTGGGCAATGGCGCATATCGCGGGCCATTAAAGGGCCTGTATATGTGCGGCGCAGGGACGCATCCCGGCGGCGGCGTGACGGGCGCGCCAGGGCATAATTGCGCCAGCGAGATTTTGGGCGAACGCACGTTTATTGGTAAATTGCTACGGCGGGGATAGCGTCTCAAGTCGCGGTATTATGCCGTTAACTTTACAAACATGGACGATACGTACCTTAGATTCTGCATACTTATTTATAGTTAACAAAGCTTTGTAGAAAATTCGTGAGGTCGTCATTGCGAGCGGAGCGCGGCATTGTGTGTCGTAAATGCCGGGGTTATTATTCACATCGAGGGGGTTTTACTATTTTGATCTGCATGTAGGAAAGCCGTCAAAACTGCCGCACAAAAAAACTACCCCCTCCGCTTATGCAGCGAAGGGGGCGGTTCTCTCCTCCCACGGAAACTACTTCAACCTAAAATTTGCTGCCCACTTTTAGTCCGAAAATTTGCGGCTTGGTCGGATAAATCCGGGCAAAGTCACCGCAGATTGTTGTTGAACACGCGGTGTTCAATCCCAATTGACCGCGTTTATCAAACGCGTTCTGGATGAATGCCTCAACGCTGAACTGGCCAATGCTGGTTCCTGCCGAGAAATCAAACGTGGAAAAACCCTTTGTCGGACCAACCGCTGCAAAATCAGCATTGGTCAGGAATGTCCGTGTTCCGCCCTGATAATTAGCCGTAGCTTGGAAGAACACGTCATTGCTGCCCATCGGCACGACATAACGCGCGGTCATGCTGCCCTTGAACTTGGGCTGCACGGGCAGGCGCGTTCCCTTGGGCGCAGCAGGCGGTGTGCCCGTGACGCAGACGATATTGCCGGTGGCATCAACCTGACAGAAATCAGTTGCCAATTTGGCATCAATATATGTCCCCGCCCCTGATAATGTCAGGCCGCCCAATGCCAAAGCGAAATCACCCTCGATACCATAAATCCGCGCATCACCGGCGTTATAGGTATTGGTCACGCCGTTATTGCCAACAGGGACCAAACCGAATTGCAGATCTTTCCACTCTTCATAAAATACCGCGCCGTTCAAACGCAATTTGCGGTCCAGCAAGCTTGTTTTCCAACCAATTTCATAGTTGGAAAGTGTGTCTGCCTTGAACGGCAGAATGCCCGGACGACGGTTGTTGCCGCCAGGGCGATAGCCAGTGGAATATGTCGCATATAACAGCTGATCGTCTGTCACCTGCCAGCTGACATTCACCTTATGCGTTTCGCCCGACTGGTCCTGTTTTTTGTTGACGTTGTCGCACGGACGGTTGGTTGCCGTGGTTGGCAAGCAATTAGCGTTTAAGGCGTTGCGGTTAAACCCGGAGAAGCCTGAAATAGTGTTCGTGGCGATAAATCCGCGAATACCCGCCGTTACCGTTACGCTGTCCGTGATATCATATGATGCCTCGGCAAAGGATGCAAAATCACGGTCGGCGCGGTTGATCCGTGTCAGGAACACCGTGTCGCCAAATGCCGCGCCCACAGGGACGAAGTTCGCGTTTGGCGGCGTTGGAATCGTGCTGATACCGACGATGTCGTAATTCGCTTCGATCGCATCGGTTTGCCGTTGGAAAAACATGCCGGCAGTCAACCGGAAACGATCTTCACGCGGTGATACAACGCGCAGCTCATGCGTATGTTTGGTATATTTATCACCAAGCCGCACAAATTGTGATGGATCCAGGAATTGGCCCGGCGTTGCGGTCGGGAAATTGGTGTAATCCGAACCATATGTGTCATAAGCAACGGTATAATAGGAATAATCAGAACGGTTATTCACCTTACGCTCAAAATAGCCGCCCGAATATACAACGTCCCAATTGCCAAGCTTGCCCTCAATCGTCAGCGCGGCTTGATACCAGCGATCCTTGTTGCGGGTTTCCTGAAAGTCGGTAACAACCAGATCGCCCTTGCGCGGGTCAAACAGGAACGGTCCTTTGGAAACCTGATTTTGATAGATAACCGCTGGCGTAACTGTCCAATTGTCATCCAGATCAATTTTCAATGCCGCGCGGCCACCAAAGGTAGCAACATCGTTGAAATCATCCTCTACGAGCGCTGCGTTGGTAACGGTTTTGTTCGTTGTCGGATCCCCATCGTCCAGCGTGAACGTGCGGCTGCCCGCGATATTGTCAATATAACCGCCATCGCGGCGATAAAAACCGACAACGCGCAATGCAGCATTGTCGGAGAGCGGGAAGTTCATGAAGCTTTCAAGGCTGCCGCCAAATTCGCCTTTGCCAAATTTGTTCACCTGCAAATCCGCGCCGCCCTCAAATCCGGCGGTCGATGGCTTGTTAGTGATAATCCGCAATGTGCCCGAAAGCGAGCTTGCGCCAAATAATGTACCTTGCGGTCCGGACAAAGCCTCAATCCGGGCGATATCATACACGTGCAAATCAACCGAACCTGCAATCGTTGTTACCGGAATTTCGTCCAGATACAGCCCCGATGCAGGCGCAGGGCCAATGTGCAATCCGTCACCGCCGCTGGAAACGCCGCGGAAGAAAATTTGTGATTGCCCGGGTCCGAATGATTGAAAGCTTACGCTTGGCAACAACTTGGCAAAATCGTCAATGCTGGCGACCTGTTGCTGGTCCAATGTTTCTGTACCCAATGCCTGGATGCTCAATGACACTTTTTGCAGGCTTTCGGAACGCTTTGTTGCCGTTACGATAATATCGCCGGGCAATGCGCCTTCTTCGGCGGGCGCGTCTTGGGCGAATGCTGGAACCGCAGTGAGCATGGTTGTACCGAGCAATGCCAGCATTCCATTACGCAAGCTTACCTTGGTTGTTTTAGATGAAATTTTCATTGGAACCTCTTTCAGGGTTATACGTTATGTATGTCGTCCTAAAATCGGCATCCAAGGTCAAACTTTATAGGTGATTTGCACAGACGTGATGCAGGATTCGATGCAAACTGTAACAATTATGCAACATAATTACGCGGATTGGTGTGGATAGCTTTCCAAAACATCACCCAATGCGGTTTTCAGTGGGATAAGCCACGTTGCATAATGTTTCCATTTGTCCATGCCGTCGCGGTTGATCGGCTGCCGCACCTGTTCCGCGCTCGGCGTTTGCACCGCGCGGTCATTTTTCCAGAATTGCAGGCAATCCTGTTCGAACGGTAGCCCCAAATAATCCAGCATCGCGCGGATTTCTGTTTCCGGATCAGCAACCAGCGCCTCGTGGAAAACGCGGTGTACGCGGCCGGGCAACGCCGCATCAATCCCTTGCATATACACGGCATAATCAGCATAATAATGGCCGATGTCAGACAGGTCATAGGAAAAGCTTTGCCCGCGGGCGAAATGCTGTTTGAAATTGGAAAAGCCGCAATCCATCGGATGCCGCCGCGCATCAATGATTTTGGCATTGGGCAGGATCAGGTGGATCAGCGCCGCGTTCTGCCAGTTATTTGGCATTTTATCGATAAAATGGGCTTTGCCCGTTTTGCGGTTGATAGACGTGCGTTCCATAAATTCAGCGCCGATGCGTTTTCGGTCATTGGCGTCTAACATGGCCAATCCTTCGCAATAATCGGATTCCCCCTCATCACCGCCTTTGGTCGCCATGCGGGATGCAATCATACCGATATCGGGTAATTCGTGCGTGCCCTCAACGCCCGAATGACTGGCCAGAATCTGTTCAATCAATGTTGAGCCGGCGCGCGGCATACCCAGAATAAATATGGGAGCGGCGGCGTCATGCCCGCCGCTTCGTTCAGCAAAAAACTGCGGAGTCATTTGCGCCGTGCGCTTGGCTATCATCGCGCTATGGTCAGCGGCATCATGCGGCAAATTGGCGCGGCGCAAAGCATTGGCGGCGGCGTAATGCGCAAACGAAACGTCCCAATTCTTGCGGTCCTCAAACGCCTTGCCCAGTGCAAAATCCAGATGAAAACGGTCTTCATCCGCAACATCTTCGCGCTGCAACTGCGCTTGCATAATGGCCAGTTCGGCGTCTGTGAACCGAGCGGTTTTCAGATTGGCTAGGCTCCAATATGCCTCGCCATATTCGGGTTTCAATTCAACCGCCTTGCGGTACGCCGCGACGCTATCATCGCGCCGCCCGACCGTTTTCAGGACGTGGCCGTATGACATCCAGATTTTTTCCTGATGCGGCTTTGCCGCCAGAACCATTTCATAAAGCGCCACCGCCTCGGCATAATCGCCGATTTTGCCAACAGCCGCCGCCTTCAGATTGGCCGCGCCGATATCGCCGGGATCATCGCCCAGCAAAAGATCAAGCTCGCTTATTGCTTCTTCTGCCCTGCCCTGACGATATAAAACCAATGCAAGATTGGACCGTGCAGGCACAAAACTCGGCGCCAATTCAACCGCACGGCGCAATAGATTTTCCGCATCGGGAAACCGCCCGATCCGCCCCGCGAGTTCCGCCAACATGCGCATCGCAGCGACATCAAACGGATTTTTTTTCAATTCAGTTTTTAATATGGGTTCTGCGTCATGCAGCCTGTTTTCATATAAAGCGAGCGCGGCCGCCATCAATTGCGGATTGAGCAAGGCAGCGTCGATGGATGACTGCTGCGGACTTACGGGCTCTGGGATTATGGACATGTCCGCTCTGATAGGGGCGCGGGGCAATTGCTGTCAATCAGACGCCATTGCAAAAAAATGAGGCGGTCCCGGCAAGGACCGCCTCTTAATATTGGTTTATGCCGGAATGCCGCTGATCGATTTGATTTCCATGAAATCTTTCAGGCCGAACAATCCGCCTTCACGGCCATTGCCCGATTGTTTATATCCGCCAAATGGCGCGCCGGGCGCCGGGCCCCAGTTATTTACGGCAACCATGCCGGCACGCAATCGCGGCGCAACCGCTTTTGCGGCATCCGGTTCACCGGAGATTACAGCGGATAGGCCGTACTCAGTATCGTTGGCGATGCTGATGGCATCCTCGATATTGTCATAACTCATGACGGTGGCGACGGGGCCGAACACTTCTTCTTTGGCGATCCGCATATCGGGCGTTACGCCACTGAACACGGTTGGTTTGATGTAATAGCCGCGATTGACGTTGGATGGCAGGCCGGTTCCGCCGGTTTCCAGCGTTGCGCCTTCATCGATTGCGGACTGAATAAGGCCTTGGATCTTATCATATTGCGATTTGTTCACGACCGGACCGATATGGCCACCCTCCGCCATGGGATCGCCAACTTGCGTTCCATCGAACATGGCCTTGATAAAGCCTGCGGCCTCGCCAACCTGATCCTTATGGACCAAAACGCGGGTTGGCGCGATGCAGCTTTGGCCCGAATTGACCAACACGCCCGAAACCGTGGCGGGCAGGAATTTGGCAAGATCAGAACCCGGCAGCACGATATTTGGCGATTTTCCGCCCAGTTCCTGATGCACGCGTTTGACAGTGTCGGCGGCGGATTTTGCCACCATGATGCCCGCACGGGTGGACCCGGTGAAGCTGACCATGTCGATGTCTTTATGCGCCGAAATCGCCGCACCAACGGTCATGCCGTCGCCTTGCACCAGATTGAATACGCCTGCAGGCACGCCGGCGGCGTCCAGTATCTCGGCAAAAATTGCGGCGTTACCGGGGCATTCTTCCGATGGTTTCAGCACCATCGTATTGCCGCCCGCCAGCGCAGGCGCAACTTTCAGCGCAATCTGGTTCAACGGCCAATTCCACGGCGTTATCATGCCTACAACGCCCATTGGTTCATAAACCACGGTATTTGCACCATGCTGCTCGGAAAAAACAAACTTCTCTAGCGCGGCAATCGTACCCAAAATGCCGCCAAGACCAGCCGGAGCCTGCGCCGCGGTGGCAAAGCTGACGGGCGCGCCCATTTCATTGGCCATTGATTTGGCCAGATCGGGAATACGTTTTTTATATTCCTCAACAATGCGCCCCATCAACGCCAGCCGTTCCTCACGTGTGGTTTGGCTGAACGATACAAAGGCTTTTTTGGCAGCGGCAACGGCGGCATCGACATCGGCCTGCGTCCCCAACGTGATTTCGGTGCACGCTTCTTCGGTCGACGGGCTGATAACTTCATGGCGCGTACCACCGACTGACTCGGTCCATTTGCCGTCAATATAATGCTTGAGATAGCTATCCATTTTCATTCTCTCCGATGCTTTGGGTCAGGGTTTAACGAGTCGATTAAATTTTCAATCAAAACTGATTTGGCTCTTTTTTTGCGAAGGTCAAGGCACAGGTCAAGATGGGGCTGAGAATAAGCCATGGCAAAGCAGGCATAACCCGATATTGTACCAGCAATATTTGAACATCAATCAGGGTTCATACCCTAAAATCAGGAGGCAAGTTATGGGTATTATAGCAGGGCAAACGGCATTTATTACGGGCGGCGCGACCGGAATTGGCCTTTCGATTGCAAAGGCGCTGGCGATGCGCGGTGTTAACATCATGCTCGCCGACCTTGACCTCGCACGTCTGGAAACCGCCGCGCAAACGGTGCGTGATTTGGGCGTTGAAGCAGATTTTATTGCTTGCGACGTCGCCGATGAAGCCATGATGCGCCGCGCAGCGGCGGCGACACTTGCCCGATTTGGCAAAGTACACATCATCGCCAATAATGCCGGGGTTGCAGCGGGCGGGCTGGCCGGAGATATTGCCATAAAGGATTGGCGATGGGTGGTGGACATCAACCTGATGGGCGTGGTTCACGGGACAGAGATATTCCTGCCCCTCATTAAATCACACGGCGAAGGTGGCCATATCGTCAACACCGCATCGATGGCTGGCCATGTCGCGTCCCCCGGCATGTCATCCTATCACGCCACAAAATTCGCGGTTGTCGGATATTCAGAAGCCGTCAAAGCAGAGCTGGCCAGCACAAATATTGGCGTCAGCGTGCTGTGCCCCGCGTGGGTTAAAACCGAAATCCACAAAAGCGTATTTGCAAAACC
>JANOKA010000109.1:0-1589 GCA_031418995.1 Sphingomonadales bacterium
CTTTTTGGTCCAGGGCGTGCTAGGCGCGCTGCTCCGCAATCCTGCACTCATTGACCGCCATCGCGAAACACTCAGCGACTTCATACCAAGCGATGCGAATCATGCTCAATTGCTCGGCGCGATGCTCGATGCAAGTTTTACCAAAGAATCGCTTGATACAGACGCCTTACTTACCATATTGGAAGAGAAGTTGTATAATGTCGCTGTATCGCTCCTCCACAGCAACGGCAAAGTCTTTGCCTTCAATCGTGGAGAGGACGGGGTTGGGGGCGACGGATTATCCAACGCTTCAAAGGAATTGGGTGAAGCAATCAAGCTGATGAAGCAGCGTCCCGCGCTGGAAGAAGCTCTGGAACACGCCACGCGTCTGGCGAGTTTAGAGATGACCGACGACACGTTTGCCGAGCAGCAACGCTTGCGCACCGAGAAAAAGGCATTTGACGACCGCATCATCGAATTTTTTCGGCGTGATGCGGACGGTCTATAAGTTTTACAGGGATTACAATTTTGGCCACGCGCGCAAATGAAGACGAAACCAACGAGAATGGCGATGCACCACTCATCGATTTGAATGATGCAACGGTTAAAAAGCTGCTTGCCAAAGCAAAACGCCGCGGTTTTCTAACCTATGACGAACTGAACGCAGCGTTACCGCAGGACCAGATGTCAACCGACCAGATCGAAGACATCATGTCGCAGATCAGCGAAATGGGCGTGAACATCGTCGAGAGCGATGAAGATGGCGAAGAAAAAGAGGACGCCGAGGAAGAAGTCGAAACCATCGACAATATTTCAGAAAACGACCCGCGTTCGCTGACCAATACGATCAAGAAAACCGGCACTGGTGAGCGAACTGACGATCCGGTTCGCATGTACTTGCGCGAAATGGGCGCGGTCGAGCTGCTGAGCCGCGAGGGCGAAATCGCGATTGCCAAGCGCATCGAGGCCGGCCGCGATACGATGATTTTAGGCTTGTGCGAAAGCCCCATCACTTTTCACGCGATTATCGACTGGTCGCGCGCGCTGAACGACGGCGAAATGCAGTTGCGCGAAATCCTCGATCTCGACGCGATGCTATCGAAAGCGCCGGAAACGCTGAGCGACGAAGAAGAAGGCGACGGCGAAATCAGCGAGAAGACCGCTGGCGTAACCTACAAGGAAGAAGAAGAGGTCGAAGAAGAACCCGAAGTCGTCAACGAAGATGACGAGGACATGACCGAACGCCGCACCCGCGTCGTCGAGGAAGAGGAAGAGGACAACACGCTTTCGCTTGCTCAGATGGAAGAGACGCTTAAGCCGGCAGCGTTGGAGCGATTTGCCAAGATTACATCGCTGTTCAAGAAATTCTCAAACATCCAGCTCGACCGGATGCGCGCGCTAAACGCTGGCGAGAGCTTCCCGACATCGACCGAAAACAAGTATCACAAGCTGCGCGAAGAATTGACCGCAGAGGTCGAGAGCATGCAGTTTCATGCCGCCAAAATCGAATATCTGGTCGACCAATTGTATTCGTTCAATCGCCGGTTAACCGCGCTTGGTGGTCAGATGCTTCGGCTGGCCGAACGCCACAAAGTGCCGCGCAAGGCGTT
>JANOKA010000110.1:0-2962 GCA_031418995.1 Sphingomonadales bacterium
TGTTGACGGTCTTGGCAATCCTATCGACGGCAAAGGCCCGCTGAAAACCACACAGCGCGGACGCGTTGAAGTCAAAGCCCCCGGCATCATCCCGCGCCAAGGCGTGAGCGAGCCGATGCAAACTGGTTTGAAAGCTTTGGATGCATTGGTTCCTGTTGGCCGCGGCCAGCGCGAATTAATTATTGGTGACCGTCAAACCGGAAAAACCGCCGTCGCCATCGACACTTTCCTTAACCAAAAGGAAGTGAATGCGGGAACCGACGAGTCGAAGAAAATGTACTGCATCTATGTTGCTGTGGGCCAAAAGCGCTCCACAGTCGCCCAGATCGTTCGGGCATTGGAAGAACGCGGCGCGATGGAATATTCTATTGTTATCGCGGCAACCGCGTCTGAACCAGCTCCGCTGCAATATCTTGCGCCATATACCGGCGTTACAATGGGCGAGTATTTCCGCGACAACGGCATGCATGCTGTGATCGTATATGATGATTTGTCGAAGCAAGCCGTTGCGTACCTTCAAATGTCATTGCTGCTGCGCCGTCCTCCGGGCCGTGAAGCATATCCAGGCGACGTTTTCTATCTGCACAGCCGCTTGCTGGAACGCGCTGCTAAAATGAGTGACGCGAACGGAGGCGGTTCTTTGACCGCGCTTCCGATCATTGAAACACAAGCGGGTGACGTTTCGGCCTATATCCCAACCAACGTGATTTCGATCACCGATGGCCAGATTTTCCTTGAAACCGACTTGTTCTACCAAGGCGTCCGTCCTGCGATTAACGTCGGCCTATCAGTGTCGCGCGTTGGATCAGCGGCACAAACCAAAGCGATGAAGAAGGTTTCAGGTTCGATCAAACTGGAACTCTCACAATACCGCGAAATGGCGGCGTTCGCGCAGTTCGGTTCGGATTTGGATGCGTCGACACAGAAGCTGCTTAATCGTGGCGCACGTTTGACTGAGCTTTTGAAGCAAAAGCAATATTCGCCGCTGCCGTTTGAAGAGCAAACTTGCTCGATCTTCGCAGGCACCAACGGTTATCTCGACGGTATTCCTGCCGCAGACGTAACGCGTTACGAAGAGGCGATGCTGACCGATATGCGGGCAAATCATGCCGACGTACTGAAAACTATTCGCGACACCAAAGATTTGGGTGACGATGCCAAGAAAGCTTTGGTTGCGGCGCTTGACAAGTTCACGAAGAATTTTGCGTAAACTGGAAGAACAATGGACCTCTGGGCTATCATCGCAGCTTGGTCAGCACTGGCGCTGGCAACAGCTATCTCACCAGGACCCGACACCTTGCTGGTTGTCGGCCATTCTGCGCGGTCTGGCTACAAAGCTGGTTTATTAGCTGTAGCGGGGACCTCGACTGGTGGACTTTGGTACATGATTCTTTGTGGTTTTGGTATGTTAAGTGTTTTAACGGCTTCACCCGTCCTCTTTTCAACTGTGAAGCTTATTGGCGCGCTGTACCTTGCTTGGCTCGGTTTCAATATATTGCGCGGTGCGATCAAACCGGTGGATACATCATCGGAAGCGGAATTGGATGCATCTCTTTGGTCCAAACCATTTCGGCAAGGGATTTTGACCAACGTGCTCAACCCTAAGGTTGCATTGTTTTATCTGGCGGCCCTGCCTCAATTCGTTGGGAATAGTGAAAATGCGCCGGCTATTGGAATGTTGCTGATAGCCATCCACTACTCATTTGGAGCACTCTGGCTCGGATTTCTCGCTATTTCAGCTAGCAAAGCTAGTGGTGCAATAACACAATCATCTGCATGGCGTTGGACCGAAGGCGTGCTTGGCGCGGCGTTCATCGGACTAGCTGGCAAACTCGCTTTGGAGCGCAATTAAAAATGGCCAGCCTAAAGGCACTTAAAATCCGGATCAACTCGGTCAAATCGACCCAGAAGATCACCAAGGCGATGAAGATGGTGGCCGCCGCCAAGCTGAAACGTGCGCAAAACGCCGCTGAAGCTTCGCGCCCCTATGCCGAGCGTTTGGAAGCCGTGGTCGCCAGCGTTGCATCGAAAGTTTCCGTTGGCCCCGAAAGCCCCAAGCTGCTTGCGGGCAGCGGCAAAGACCAAGTGCATTTGCTGGTCGTGTGCACATCGGACAAAGGCCTTGCGGGTGCATTCAATACCAACATCGTCCGCCTTGCGCGCAAAAAGGCCGAGGAACTTCGCGCCGCTGGCAAAACCGTGAAATTCTACACCATCGGCCGCAAAGGCAATGACCAGTTGTCGCGCACGTATCGCGGTGACATCATCAACAAAATTGAACCCGGCGATTTGGGCAAGTTAAGCTTTGCCGATGTGCAAGGTTATGGCGCTGACCTGACCGCACGGTTTGAGGACGGCGAATTCGATGTGGCGCATTTGCTGTTCAGCAAGTTCGTTTCGGTGCTGACGCAGGAGCCGACCGCGATCCAATTGATGCCCGTTGCTGTAACCGCCAAAGAAGGCAGCGTGCCATCGGTTGGCGCATCGGTGGAATATGAACCTGATGAGGAAGAAATCCTCGCTGATCTATTACCGCGCAACGTGTCTGTTCAATTGCTGCGTGCCAACCGCGAAAACGCGGCGTCGGAGCAAGGCAGCAAAATGACCGCAATGGACAACGCAACGCGCAACGCTGGCGATATGATTAACAAACTGACCATTCAGTATAATCGCACCCGGCAAGCTGCGATTACCACCGAACTCGTAGAAATCATCTCCGGCGCTGAAGCGCTTTAAGATATTCACCAGATAGTTATCTAGGCAAGGAAGACAGAAAATGGCCACCGCCCCAAAGAAACCAGCCGCAGCAGCTAAACCAGCTGCAGCCAAAAAAGCGCCCGCTGCAAAAACAGCAGCCCCGACCGCAACCGGACGCGTTGTGCAAGTCATCGGCGCTGTCGTTGACGTGCAGTTCGAAGGACAGCTTCCCGCCATCCTTTCCGCGCTGGAAACAACCAACAAC
>JANOKA010000111.1:0-1898 GCA_031418995.1 Sphingomonadales bacterium
TGTCCTATGTCGCCGAACATGTGCTGGGATTGCCGAGATCTTACTAAAATAGCTTGATTTTGGCTTTATCGTCATTGCGAGCGTAGCGAAGCAATCCAGGGTTGTTCTAAGCTGCTCTGGATTGCTTCGCTACGCTCGCAATGACGAAATGTAAGTGGTTAACTAACTCAAGATTAAGGTACATGATCATAGTTTCAAACGCCCCCTTGCCATAATTTAATCGAACGATTAAACATGCTCCACATATTCAACCAAAAGGATCAACCCATGACCGACGCCTATATCATCGACGCAGTTCGCACCCCGCGCGGCATTGGCAAGGCTGGCAAGGGCGCTTTGTCCCATCTGCACCCGCAACATCTGGCGGCAACGGTGCTAAAAGCGCTAAAGGATCGCAACAACCTGAACACTGCCGATGTCGATGACATCATCTGGTCCACATCGACGCAAAAGGGCAAACAAGGCGGCGATATGGGCCGTATGGCGGCGCTGGCGGCGGGATATGATACCAAAGCTTCGGGGATGACGCTGGACCGTTTCTGCGGCGGCGGCATTACCAGTGTTAACCTTGCGGCGGCGCAAATCATGTCGGGCATGGAAGATCTGGTTATTGCGGGCGGCACCGAAATGATGTCGTTGACCAGCAGTATGATGGCCGAAGAAATGGCCGCAGGATTCGCGCCAATGGGCATGGGTTCGGGCAATCACGCGCTGCAAGCGATCCACCCGCAATCACATCAGGGAGTGTGCGGTGACGCGATTGCGGCAATGGAGGGGATCAGCCGTGAGGCGGTCGACGCGCTGGGCCTTGAAAGCCAACGCCGCGCCGAAATCGCGATCAAAGAAGGCCGTTTCGACAAAAGCCTTATCACCGTATATAACGAAGACGGCAGCGTCGCATTAGATCATGAAGAATTCCCCCGTCCGCAGACCACCGCCGAAGGATTGGCCGCACTAAAGGCATCGTTTGACGGCGTCGCGGACATGTCGATCCAGCCCGATGGCCAAACATTCCGCCAGTCGATTACGGCCAAATATCCTGACCTGCAATGGTCCGGCGTGCATCACGCAGGCAATTCATCAGGTGTGGTTGACGGCGCAGCGGCGATCCTGTTGGCATCCCCCGAATATGCTGAAAAGCACGGCCTGAAACCGCGCGCCCGCGTTGTCGTGACCGCCAATGTCGGCGATTGCCCGACACTGATGCTGAACGCGCCTGTTGCTGCGGCAAAGAAGGCGCTAGCGAAAGCGGGGCTTACCGCCGACGATATTGACCTGTGGGAAATTAACGAGGCGTTTGCCGTGGTTGCCGAAAAATTCATCCGCGATATGAAGCTTGACCGCGATAAAGTAAACGTCAACGGCGGCGCATGTGCGCTTGGCCACCCCATCGGCGCAACCGGATCGATCCTGATCGGTACGTTATTGGACGAGTTGGAGCGCCGGAACCTGAAACGCGGATTGGTGACGATGTGCGCAGCAGGCGGCATGGCCCCGGCGATCATTATCGAACGGGTTTGAGGAGGCGTATGGGGGCGGTAACAAGGGTGCGGCTAAGTTGTTAAACTTACAGATGGCTAGTGGCTCTGCCGTTACACATTCAGGTACGCTGATCGTGGCAAAATGCCAGATTTCTAGCTATGAATACCACTGTCAAACGCTATCCCTTTTGTATTTTCGACACTGATGCAGGTTCTTTAATATCGGCGGGAACTCTAGAGTCTCGTATAGGCTGCCCAACACTTAACGTTACTGGCACGATTCCGACCCAGGTTTGTTCGTCGTAAACATCATAGTCGTCAATAGGCGGGCCATTACGAATTTTGGCAGATGCACTTTCAATTACTACTTCGAACACACCTGTTTGCGCAAGCTCCTGAGCTAAAGGTGGTCGAACT
>JANOKA010000112.1:0-2521 GCA_031418995.1 Sphingomonadales bacterium
ATTCTCCCGCAATATATCCGTCAATGCCGTCGGCCCGATTTGATATTCGGACAAGGCATCAAAATACACTTTGTCTATTGTCCCGCCCGTGGTGAAAATATCGATCATAACCAACCCAGTCGTTTAAAGCGGATGAATAAACCAATGCAAATGATGGCCATTCCGCCGACAATCACTCCATAGCCATAACGCCATCTGAGTTCGGGCATATGGTCAAAATTCATCCCGTATATTCCGGCAATTGCCGTCGGCACGGCAAGTATCGCGACCCATGCCGCCAGTTGCCGCGTAATCACGCCCTGGCGTTGTTGTTCCAGCAAACCGCTGGTTTCAATCACACTGGTCAGGGTGTCGCGCAGTCCTTCGACGCGGTATATGACGCGTCTTATATGGTCCAATAAGTCACGAAAATAGGGCTGAATATTGTCATCTATCTGCGGCAAGTGCAGGTTCAAAAACTGGCTTGTCAAATCCTCCATCGGTCCCAATATACGCTGCAACCGGAACAATTCCCGGCGCATTGTGAACAACCGTGCCGTTTCCACGCGAGTTAGAAAAGTTTCGATTGCCTGATCTTCCATCGCCAGAACTTTTTCCTCTAACGTATCAACAACCGGAAAATAGCCATCGATGACAAAGTCTAATATCGCATGCAACACATAGTCCGGGCCGTTTTTCAACAACCAAGGCGTCGCCTCCAATTGCGCACGAAGCGGCGTATGTGCCCGATCAGAACCGTGACGAACAGTGATAATGAACTGCCGCCCGACGAAGATCGCTGTATTGCCATATTCGATTTTGTCATCGTGCAAATGTGCGGTGCGCGCCACCAAAAACAGATGGTCGCCATAGGGCTCCATCTTAGGCAAGTGCCGGGGGTCCAAGGCATCTTCCACCGCCAATGGATGCAGTCCGAAATGTTCCTGGATACGTTTTAGCGACGCGTCATCGGGCTCATGCAGACCAATCCAAATGAAGTCGCCTGGTTTTTCGACATGCGGAATCGGCTTGGTCAGGTCGATCTCGAAAAGCATTTTTCCTTCGCGATAAATTCTTGCGGCAATAACACTCATTTTGCTGCACCCGTATTGGCAGACATTTTGCCCATCTGTTCGATCACATGATTGACCTTTTCATGTAGCCGCAAAATCTCCAACTCGGCGCGAAGATTGACTTCATAGTCATGCGAGGCAGCGGCCCGATCTTTATCGGCTTGCCGGTTTTGGCTCATCATGATGATTGGCGCTTGAATAGCAGCCAATGTCGACAGCATCAAATTGAGAAAAATGAAGGGATAGGGATCAAACGCCGCTCCTATCCGCCCCAATATTTGCGAGTTCAATATCATCCAGCCGAACAGCACAACGCCAAACGCAATGATGAAACCCCAGCTGCCTCCAACCGCCGCGACATGATCCGACAGCCGTTCACCAAAGGTGGAGTTTTCGTCATGAACGACGCCTACGTCCTGACTGATGGTTTCACGTTTATGGATGCGTTCAAGCACGCGCCGTTCGGTTGGTGACAAAGCATCGCTGGTTTTGCCCAGAAGCTCTAGCGCGAGATCATCAATACTGCGCGGCGATGTCATGCACATTCGTCCAAAATGGTTGCCGCTGGCGTTCCATCGGGTGCGGGATAGGTCTGGCGAAAGGTGAAGGCGTCTTCGCTTGCCCCGTGCTGACGCACCATCGCCACTCGCTCCATGCCCTCTGCTACACGCGGGATGTGGCCAGCGGGGACCCACCATAATGCTTGGAATATATCTATCTTTTCAAACCATAACTTGCGGCGGCGCATGAACGACAGATGGTCGGTATTGCGATAGACAAATGCGCCCAGCGATTCCACATCACGCCAAACCGACATGTTGACCAGCAATTGCGGATCACTCTCGTCCGGGACCAGTTCAGTCGCATCATTGCCGCTGCCGACTAACCGCCAGATGAACCCGGGTGCGGCGTCGGCCTGTGCATTAACGGGGTCGAGCGCATTCATAAAATCGGTATTGACGGGGTCATCGCGCAAATGGATGAACCGCCCGACGTTGATTTGCGCCAGATGATATCCGTTCATAGCGCTGTATCCAAGCTTAGGGCCTCTGCGATTAACCGCCGTGAGTTAGCAACGCCGTAAAGTGCGATAAAGCTGCCCATGCGCGGACCAGCACTTGAGCCCAGCAGTGTCTCGTAAAGTGCTTTGAACCAATCGCGCAATTGCTCAAATCCAAACGCGTCATCCTTTCCAATTTCGTAAACGATGGTTTGGATATCCTCTGCTGCTGCATCTTCGGATAGTTCAGCAAGCCGCGCATCCAGCATCTGCAATGCCGCAACCTCGCCGTCAACGGGTTTGCGCCGCTGCAATGACGGCGCAATATAATCGCGGGTATAGGCCATCGCGTTGTCGATCAAGCCATCGAGCTCAGGATAAGCTGCGGCATTCGCGCCATCGACGTAATTGCCGAGATACGACCAAATCTGTTCCTTGGTCGCTTCGGCGCCCATCACGCCGACCAGAT
>JANOKA010000113.1:0-2673 GCA_031418995.1 Sphingomonadales bacterium
GGCGATGGCCAAAGCCATTGTCGTCAATGCTAAAATGCGGCGTACGGGGATTTGCGGGGCGATGGAAACATTGCTGATCGATCAGGATTATCCCGCGCCCGCCGAATTGATCGCGGCGCTGATAGATGCGGGATGCGAGGTGCGCGCCGATGATATGCTGATGGAATTGGATGCGCGCACCGTTTCAGCAGGAACGGAGGATTGGGATACCGAATATCTCGACCCGATCCTGTCGGCGCGCATGGTGCACGGTATTGATATGGCGATTGGCCATATTGCACGGCACAGCTCAAACCATACCGAAGCCATCATAACGGACGATGCGGATGCAGCGGCGCAGTTTTTGGCGCAAGTCGACAGCGCAATTGTGATGCACAATGCGTCAACGCAGTTTGCCGACGGCGGCGAATTTGGTCTGGGCGCGGAAATTGGCATCGCAACCGGGCGCTTGCATGCGCGCGGTCCCGTCGCGCTGGAGGGGCTGACCACCTATAAATGGCTGGTCCATGGTTCGGGCCAGATCCGGCCATGAAGCATAAAGGGCGCACAACAGGCATTTTGGGCGGATCGTTCAATCCGGCACATGGCGGCCACCGGCAGATCAGCCTGTTTGCGATTGATGCGCTGGGTCTGGACGATATGTGGTGGTTGGTGTCTCCGGGCAATCCGTTAAAGCCCGCAAGCGGCATGGCGCCCATCCATGCGCGGCTGGCATCGGCGCAGCGGCAGGCCCGGCGCAGCGTGACTATACCGACCACGATTGAGCGGGAATTGGGCACAAGATATACGGTCGATACCCTGAAAAAACTGGTGCGCAAATACCCGAAACGGCGCTTTATCTGGATCATGGGGGCGGACAATCTGGCACAAATGAACCAGTGGCGCCGGTGGCGGGAAATCGCGGCAATCATGCCGATTGCAGTAATCGCCAGGCCAAGCTATGATAGCCGTGCTATAACGAGTCCCGTAATGGCTTGGTTTAGGCGATATGTCCGCCGCCCGGATCAACGAGAACACTGGATAACATGGAGAACGCCAGCGCTTGTCTATTTGCGCTTTCGTCCCGATCCCCGCTCGGCAACTGCTTTGCGCAGCGCCGATCCCCAATGGTTTGATACCTATAAAGGGCGCGGCATCCATGATGCTGTTACCCGTAAGTTATTGCGTTAAGGAATAAAATTGAGCAATCCCGTTTCTGTCCCTACTGGCGAAAGCCCGTCAAACAAAGGACCCCATCTTGATGCAGACGCATTGCACGCATTGGTCATGCAGTCGCTCGATGACGATCAAGCCCAGGAAATTATCAGCATTCCGTTGGAAGGTAAAAGCAACATTGCCGACTATATGATTGTCGCCAGTGGCCGTTCGAGTCGGCAAGTGGCTGCGATGGCGCAAAAATTGGCGGAGCGGATCAAAAAAGGCGGACGCAATGCCCGTATCGAAGGTTTGCCCAGCGCCGATTGGGTGCTGATCGATGCCGAAGATGTGATCGTGCATTTGTTTAGGCCCGAAGTGCGTAGTTTTTACAATCTGGAACGCATGTGGGCCTTTGGCGATGCACCTGAAGGCGCGCCATTGACCGCAGACCGCACCGTTTAATTTCGCGCTTCGTTTGTCATGCGGCTGCATATCATTGCACGCGGTAAAATTGGCCGCACCGCAGAAGCAGAGATTGTAGACCGCTATTTGAAGCGGATACACTGGGGCACCAAAGTAACCGAGTTGCCGGATAAGGGCGGCGCGGTCCCTCCCGCGTCCGACACGCCGTGCCGTACGATCATGCTGGATGAAAAGGGCGATCAACTCAGCTCGTTGCAACTGGCCAAATTGTTGGAAAAATGGCGCGATGACGGGGTGCGTGAAACGCGCTTCTTAATCGGAGCCGCCGACGGCTTTGATGACGCGGACCGAACGAGTGCAGACCAGCTGATTGCATTTGGCAAAGCAACCTGGCCGCACATGATGGCGCGCGCGATGCTGGCCGAACAATTATTCCGTGCAACATCCATACTTGCCAACCACCCCTATCATCGTGAAGGATAGGGATATGCGGTTTTGGGCTCTCTTTTTTGGCATGATAGTGTCGCCGATTATATTGGCGAGCGCGCTTTTTGCGCAAAGTGCGTCCGATGAACAAGCCGCATTGCGCGCGGCAAAATCACGCGCCGCCGCCGCTGAAGCGCGCAGCGAAAACCTGCGGCAAGAGGCGAGCAATGCCGGGCAAGCAGCAGACCGGGTGTTGGCACAGCGCGCCGTGCTGGCATCGGAGATTGACGCTGCGGCGGCGCAGATTACCGCCGCCAATGCCCGGATCGCCATTATCAACCGGCGGCAGCAGGCGCAGCGCAATTTGCTGGGAGAAGCCAGCGAACCGATGCTGCGGCTAAACGCAGCACTGCAACAAATGACTGGAAAGCCAACCGCGCTGATGCTGGCACAGCCGGGACAGCGGGAGGATTATATCCACTTGCGCGCTGTCATGGCGACGGTGGAGCCCAGCATTAAGCGCCGTACCGCCGCGCTGCGCCAACAAATCGTGCTGCAGCGCGAATTGCGCGCGCAAGAATTTGTCGCGCTAAAATCGCTGAATGATGCGCGCGGGCGTTTGTCTGCGCGGCGCAATTCGTTGGCGCAGTTGGAGGGCAGCAGCCGCGACCGCGCCAACAGCCTGTC
>JANOKA010000114.1:0-1628 GCA_031418995.1 Sphingomonadales bacterium
AAGAACCCAGCGCCGCCCGCTATCAACGAGGAAGCCGCGCCTTAACGCCCGCCGCCCGATTAGCAAGGGAAAGGCCATCGACCGCCGGTTCGCTAACGTAAGCTGCCCGTTCCAGCATAGCTTACCAAAACAAAATTGCGCCGCGATGACATAGCGTTCTTGGGCCTCGCCGTTCGAACTGCGCACTATCCGGCGATCCAAAACAGGTGCCTCGAACCGCTTCGGTTTTTCGCCCGCGTTCAGCCGGAACCAGAATTCGACGCAATCCTTACCATCGCGAATAATCGGTTTCACGCGCGTCGCATGAATCGAAGACGTCGCTGCGCCAGTGTCCATTTTGGCGTGAACGCCCGTCAGCCCAAGGCTGGGGATATCGACCATTTCGCACCAGCCGATTTGGACCTTGGCACTGCTACGCTGCCGCTTCGCTTCTGGTCCTCCGGCCGGCAACTATTGTGGTTCCGCCTGAGCAGTTTCGGCTGATGGCTCGGCCGAAGGCTCACCGATTTTTTCAACATCGAGCGAGAAGCCATCAGCTTTGTCTTCGGGTGCCAACGTTGGCGCGAAGGGAGCAGTGAGATTCTTGAACTGCTCGCCGAGCACTTTATCAACCGCAGGCGCGATTTCGGCGACCTTGTAACGCATATAACCGCCGACAACATAGGAAAAGCTCAACTTGGTCGTCGTCTTATCCTTGCCCGGCTCCATCGCCACCGTGAGCGTACCGATGACTGCCTCTGATTGCAGCGGTCCCAGCGCGCCCTGCATGCGCAGTACCTTACCTGGCTGGGCAAAAATGACGCGCATATGTTCAACACTGCCAGCCGCTTTTGCACGGTTGCCGCTTTGATTGGCGTCGGGGTTTTTATCCTGCAACAATTCGCAGAAACATCCGCCCGCTTGCGCATCGATATAGAAGCCCGCCGATGATCCCGACCAGCTATGCTCTTTGCTCCAATATTCCTTGGGCGATATCAACCGTTTCCAAACATCGTCCGGCGATGCCTCTACCTCGGCAATATGGACGACGTTAAAGCCTGCGTCACTTTGCGCCTTGATCTCGGCATGGGCCGGAGCGGAAACGGCCAGCGAAAATGCGGCCAAAATTGGGATTCTTTTCATACATCATACTACACTGCGCAAATGGCTGCCTGCAACGGGAAACATCTAGGGTCAGGACCATAGAGCCTGAGCCATCTCTCAATCCTCAGTCTGTTTGGGCGGCAGCTCCGGTGTCCGGTATTTTAGAAGCTGGCAGCGGAATATCTGACAAATCCAGCCAAAGCGAACCTTTGCGCTTATGATAGCTGTCGAGCGCGGCGAATGGAATGCGAAAGGGAATTCCCCAATTGCTGTTCCACATCGCCACCACGCCCGTGCGCGTCGCAGGTTCAAAAATCATCGTGGCGCGGTATCCCGAAACTGCACCCGAATGCCCCACCAGCCGGCGTCCCGCATAGTTAAAGCTGCGCCAACCCAAGCCATAACCCGCAGCCGAAAGCGCTTTGGCCAGATCGCCGCTATACAATCTGGGTGTGCCGGTGCGCGGCGTCTGCGCGCGTTTTAGCACGGCGGCGGACATCACGTCGGGACGCGCCCCCATGGCCGCTTGCATCCATTTGGCGAAA
>JANOKA010000115.1:0-3188 GCA_031418995.1 Sphingomonadales bacterium
GCTCAACCCCGACGGCTCGGTCGCGCTCGACCGCGAGGAGTTCCCGCGCCCCGAAACCACCGCCGAGGGCCTCGCCGCATTGAAGCCGAGCTTTGGCGGGATCGCCGATTTCGAGATCGGCGGGACGACGTTTCGCAAGCAAATCAACCGCCGCTATCCCGATGTCGAAATCCAGCACTTCCACCACGCGGGCAACAGCTCGGGCGTGGTCGATGGCGCCGCGGCGCTGCTGATCACTTCGAAGGACTACGCCGACAAGCACGGCCTCAAGCCCCGCGCCCGCATCGTTGCTTACGCCAACCAGGGCGACGACCCCACGCTGATGCTCAACGCCCCGGTCCCGGCGGCGAAAAAGGTGCTGGCCAAGGCCGGGCTGAGCAAGGACCAGATCGACGTGTGGGAGATCAACGAGGCCTTCGCGGTGGTCGCCGAAAAGTTCATACGCGACCTCGAACTCGACCGCAGCAAGGTCAACATCAACGGCGGCGCGATGGCGCTCGGCCACCCGATCGGCGCGACCGGCTCGATCCTGATCGGCACCGCGCTGGATGAACTGGAGCGCTCGGGCGGCCGCTACGGCCTGATCACGATGTGCGCCGCGGGCGGCATGGCCCCGGCGGTGATCATCGAGCGGGTGTGACGAACGTCACCAAACTGAGGCGAGGCTGGTTGTTGCATTTGACTGGCTTGCAGGTGAAGACAGCCGAATGAGCGCGCGGAATCTGGCACCACCATATCCTTATCCTCCGATCACTGAGGCAGTGGTCGAACTCAGGTTCGATTCGCCTGTAAGTGACGCGATGCTTCGCAAGGCAGCTGGGAAATTCAGTCAGCATTATCCGAATGAGCAGATGCAGGTGACCAAGGGAATCAAGGTCGACTTGGGTGCCGCAACCGCGGAATTCGAGGACAAAGGCAAAACCTACAAGCGCTCCAGCGATGATGAAGCTGAGATTCTGCTTTTGGGAGAGCAAAACTTCGCCGTCTCACAGCTGGCGGTGTATCCCGGTTGGGATCGCTTTCATGAGCGTTTCGTGAGGGATTGGTCGGTTTTCAAGAGAGTTGCTGGATTTCGAAAGCTCGTTCAGATTGGTATGCGCTTCATCAACCGGATCGACGTCCCGTTCGATACCGAGGGGCTTGCTCATCACGAGCGCTATCTGACCCTTCGAATTGCCCTGCCCAACGAATATCCGCACACGACCGGCTATTCCCTCTACGCGCAGCTTCCAATCGAGGCGGCAAAATGTGTGGCGAACGTCAATTCTGGCGCGGTTCCTTCTCCGCTTCCCGAGTTTGGTTCGTTTCTCCTGGACATTGATTTGGTGCGCACCGTTGACGTTCCGCAAAGGGATGAAGATATAGGCATCGTTCTCGCGTTGATGCGGGAAGAGAAAAATCGTTTGTTCGAGACCTTGATAACGGATGCAGCGCGGGAGCGGTTTTTCGATGAGCAGCCTCTTCAGTAATCATGCGCTTAAGCGATCCTTCGGCGCATCGAGCGTGGTTCAAATTAACGACTTTCGAGATCGCTCAACTGTTGCCGTTTCGGCACCTGCGAAGCGGCGGGACGCTTCGGTTAGCGCCACCGATTTGATCACCACGCCGTCAAGCTCGCGCTCTCTTGAGGAATTGCTCTACGAGGCGCGAGCTCAGGCGAAGATACACACGGCGCAAGTCGCGATGCATATGGACGATGCCTGGCGGCGAGGGCTCTACGCGCAACTCGACAATTTGCTTGATCGGGATGAATGGTTTGAAGGCGACCTGCCTCTCGGCCACGATTCCTATGCGACATTCATCCGCCTGATGCTCTTGGTCCGCCCAACTCAGCGTCCGGGTCTTGGCCTTTCAGCTCAAGGGAAGCTAATCGCAAGCTGGCAGACGAATGATGCTCGTCTCTCAATCGAGTGTTTAGCTTTCGACCAAGTTCGCTACGTCCTCTCTCATCATGTAGATGGGGAACGCGAAGCCGCGGCGGGCGACACCATACTAGATCGTATTCTGATCGTTCTGACGCCCTACGGCCCCGACAAATGGTTCACGCGTGTCGCATCAGAAGCTGCCTGATGAACACCATATCGCTCGGTTGGTGCCGTGGGCGAGGGTCGACAAGGATGCGGAGGGCAACGCTAGGGGTATTCTTGCGGCGGCCTTTCAACGCCGAGAAGATGAAGAAGGACTGTCTGTAAATTGGCTAGAGCGAACAGGTCAGACTGATCTGCAGGCCGCCCTTAGAGCGACCGTCCGAATGCTTTCCACCTCGATGAAGGTAGGTGCCAAAGCCCGTCTCGCAATTGCAAACGTTCGGGGATTTCGAGACATTTGCGCTGCTCGCGACGTGAGGGTCAGAATCGTGCATGTTCCCGAGTTGGGCAATGAGCCACACTCCGAAGTTCGCCAACTGCCGCGCCAAGACATGTCGCTACTTGAATTGCTGGCTCGTGAGGCCGTTCTCTGCCACCACAGTTGCGGGAGCTTGCTGGCCTAACTCTCTGCTCAAGCTAAACATTGAAAATGGTGCCGGCTGCAGGAATCGAACCCGCGACATCCAGTTTACAAAACTGGCGCTCTACCAACTGAGCTAAGCCGGCGCGCGAACGCCATTGCCTTAGCGAACACCGAAGGTCCACCCTTCTGTCGCTGCTGCTTCATGCAATCCCGGCGGGGACCATAGGCCTTGGCCGCGGACCAATCGACGCAAGTGAAGGATTTGTAGCAGAGCATGAGGCTAGCGCGGGCAATGCCCCGGCCTGGGCCGCCATTTCCTGCCTTCCGCGGCGAACCACGGATCGCGCGGTTCGCTTTCGTCGCCGCGCTCGATCGGGATCAGCGAGAGGTTGACGCAAGCGTCGCCGCGCCAGCCTTCCATCCGCCAGTCGCCGCTCGGCAGGTCTTCGAACACCCGCGCGACCTCGCGCAGGCCGACCGGGAGGATGTCCCACACCGCGAAGGCGTTGAGCCCGCCGAAGGCCGATACGCTGAGGTCGATCGCGGCGAAGCGGCGACCAGTGCGCGGGGCGAGCGGGGCGACGCCGGTTTCGAGCACCTGCCCGCGCCCGCTGCGGTCGACCACGATGTAGCCGTAAGCCTCGTAGCCGCTCCATTCGAACGCCAGAAAGCGCTGGTCGGGCGAGGCTTTGGCTGCGGCGATCTCCTCGATGAAGCGGGTGTCGAGGCACAGCGTG